>NZ_VFYP01000002.1:0-300000 GCF_006443685.1 Rhizobium glycinendophyticum
CCGTCAAAAAACCATCCCGCCAAGCCTGAACCCGGCATTCAATCAGCATCTCAGCCAATTTCGTTGAGGTTTTCTCTGAACCAGACTGCCGCTCGCCTCGTCGGCGCCGCCCTCTCGTTCGGTGAAGCGGCTTATACGGCCACTCCTTTTTCTCGTCAACAGCCAGATTCAACTTTTTCAAAAAGATCTGTGATCCCATTGTAATAATACGGAAATTTCGTCTTCAAACCGATCGCGCCCTCAAACCCCGGTCCCAATTCAGTAGGGAAGCCCGCAGATCCGGGCTTGCTTCAAAAAGCTGCCGCCCTTGCCATCCCGCCCGCCCCCTCTCTCTCCCCATAGGCAACATCTCTCTCCTGTACGAAGGTCTGCGCCCAGCATTCTCCATAATTGACGTCCACACAGAGGCTGCAAACCACCGCTGATTTGACGTCGGTGGCCAAAACATGAGACATGAGAGCCGCTTGTGGCGCTGGCTGGGCTTTTCAGCCTCTTGACCATGAACAGGACAGGGATCGACAGAACGGCATGACGGCAGACCGCGACATGATCCGCTCGCTGGGCACGGAACCGCCGATCCTGGCGGACGGCTTTCGGGCACCGGACCGTCGCGAGATCTCCCTCCGCTGGCTCTCCGGCACATTCCTCACTGGCATCACCTCCTGCATCCTCATGGGTGTGGCGCTCTTTGCAGCCCTTGACGGCCGCCAGCAGCTTGCCATCCCGGCCGAAGCCTATGCAGTCGCCCCGCCTGATGGTGGCGCACCGGCAGCACAGGACACCGTGCGCGGCGCCCGCCTCTTCGGGCCGAAGATTGCTGCGCGCCCCGTCGACAAGGCCATCCTCGATGTTCCCACGGTGATCAAGGACGGCGAACGCGAACTGGTCCGCAAGCAGCCCTTCGCCCATGTAAAGATGGCGCTTGCCGCCGATTACGCGGTGCAGGACCGCTATCCGGCTTTCGATCCGCTCGCGATCTTTGCCATCGACCAGGCAACGCCCCCGGTCGCCAACCGCACCGGCTCTCTCTATGGGTCGGATGTCGAATCCGAAGTCATTTTGAAATCGAGCCCCTTTCCCAGCGAGCCGTCGCTCCCGCTCGCCGGTGAAATGACCTTCGACGAGGTCGAGGAAAATGTCCGCTCCAACGGTTCGGTCCTGACCGACGGCGACAGCCAGGTCGCGGCGCTCTATTATATAGACCCTCGCCGCTTCGACACCGAAGACAACGGGCTCGATCTGACAGCAGGCCTTTCGGCTCGCGTCGTCGAAGAGAATATGAGCGTCGCGGAACCGGAAACCGTCACCCCCATGACGCCGGAATTCGCCGACGACGTGCTTCCGGTCCGCAGCCCGCAATCGGTCTCCGCCTTGATGGTGGCCTCTGGATACCCGGCGTCCAAGGCCGGCGATGTGGAATCGGCTCTGGCCGCTCACATGCCGGGCAAGCTGCTCGCGGTCGGCGACGTGCTGCGGGTCGGGCTCATTCAGCGCGGTGACGAAGTCCGCCTTGTGCGCTTCTCACTCTATCACAATGCCGATCATGTGGTAACGCTGGCCGTCAACGACGCGGGGCGTCTGGTGGAAGGCAGCGAACCGCCGCAACTGGCCGCGATCTCCGGTGCCTTTGATGGATCGAGCCCCGCCATCGTCACCGGGCGCGACCTGCCGAGAGCCTATGACGGCATCTATCGCGCAGCGCTCTCTTACGGCATGAGTAAGGAACTCACGGCACTTGTGGTGCGACTGCTGGCGTCCAATGTCGATTTCCAGGCGCAATTGAAGCCAACCGACATGCTGGAAGCCGTCTTCTCCGTTACCGACGAGGAAGGCAAGGCGACGGAAGATTCCGAGCTTCTCTATGTCCGTGCCCGCTTCGGCGACACGATCACCCAGTTCTACCGCTTCCAGAACCCGGAAGACGGCTCGATCGATTATTTCGACGAGAATGGCAAGTCGATCCGCCAGTTCCTGCTGCGCAATCCCGTACCCAATGGCCGCTTCACCTCCGGTTTCGGCATGCGTCGCCATCCGATCCTCGGCTATTCGCGCATGCATACCGGGGTCGACTGGGCAGCCCCCAGCGGCACACCGATCATTGCCGCGGGCAATGGCGTCGTGGAGAAGGCGGGCTGGGCCTCCGGTTACGGCAACCAGACCCTGATCCGCCATGCCAATGGCTATGTCACCTCCTATAACCACCAGAGCGGCATCGCCAAGGGCATCGTGCCCGGCGCCAAGGTGACGCAAGGCCAGGTGATTGGCTTCGTCGGTTCGACCGGCTCCTCGACCGGATCACATCTGCATTATGAGCTGATCGTCAACGGTACCAAGGTCGACGCGATGAAGGTCCGTCTGCCCGGCGGCAAGGCGCTGGACGGTGCAGCTCTTGCTTCCTTCGAAGAGGAGCGCCAGCGCATCGACACGCTTCTCGAAAGCGGCGGTCGCCCGGCCCAGGTGGCGAGCCGCTAAGGCGGCAAATTCACGGACCGTGATCGCAAAACGGCGGCCCTTCCGGGCCGCCGTTTTGTTTGTCTTCAACAGGCTCTCAATCAGGCCGCGGCACTGACCGCCGTCTTCGGCGAGATCAGCAGCCGGTCGCTGCCGGCCTCGATCAGGATCTCCGAACCGTCAAGCACGTGACCCGAGAGGATCTGCTCGGCGAGCGGATCCTGCAGGTATTTCTGGATCACCCGCTTCAGAGGACGGGCACCATAGACGGGGTCATATCCCTTGTCGGCCAGCCAGCTACGGGCATCGGGGGCGAGATCAATGGCGATCTTGCGTTCCGACAGGAGCGACAGAAGCCGCTTCATCTGGATATCAACGATCGCGCCCATTTCCGAGCGGCGCAGCCGATGGAAGAGGATGATCTCGTCGACGCGGTTGAGGAATTCCGGCCGGAACGAGGCTTTCACTATATCCATCACCTGGTCGCGAACCTGATCGACATCCTGATCCTCGCCGAGCGAGGTCAGGTAGTCGGCCCCGAGGTTCGAGGTCATGATGATGATCGTGTTCTTGAAGTCCACGGTCCGGCCCTGCCCGTCCGTCAGGCGCCCGTCATCGAGCACCTGCAGGAGCACGTTGAAGACATCCGGATGCGCCTTCTCGATCTCGTCGAACAGCACGACCTGGTAGGGCTTGCGCCGCACGGCTTCCGTCAGCGCCCCGCCTTCCTCGTATCCGACATAGCCGGGAGGCGCTCCGATCAGCCGCGCGACCGAATGCTTCTCCATGAATTCCGACATGTCGAGCCGGACCATCGCCGTCTCGTCGTCGAACAGGAAGCGGGCGAGCGACTTGGTGAGTTCGGTCTTGCCGACGCCGGTCGGCCCGAGGAAGATGAACGAGCCGATCGGCCGGTTCGGATCCTGCAGCCCGGCGCGGGCACGGCGAACCGCACGCGAGACCGCCTGCACGGCATCACCCTGACCGACGACCGATTTCGCCAGTTCGTCTTCCATCCGGAGCAGCTTGTCGCGTTCGCCTTCCAGCATCCGGTCGACCGGAATGCCGGTCCAGCGCGACACGACATGGGCGATACCGTCGGCAGTGACCACCTCCTGCACCATATTGCCGGCGCTCGAACCATCCTGGGCTTCCGCCTCGACCAGCTGTTTTTCAAGGTTCGGGATCACGCCATAGGCAAGCTCGCCCGCCCGCTGGAATTCGCCCTGCCGCTGCGCGATCGCCAGTTCGTTGCGCGCCTCGTCGAGCTGCTTCTTCAGGTCTGCGGCAAGGCCGAGCTTCTGCTTTTCCGCCTGCCAGCGGGCCGTCAACGCATCCGCCTCTTCCTCGAGCGAGGTGAGTTCGGCTTCGAGCCGGTTCAGCCGGTCGGCAGACGCCGCATCGGTTTCCTTCTTAAGCGCTTCGCGCTCGATCTTCAGCTGCATGATGCGGCGGTCGAGTTCGTCCAGCTCTTCCGGCTTGGAATCCACCTGCATGCGCAGCCGCGACGCGGCCTCGTCCATCAGGTCGATCGCCTTGTCGGGGAGAAACCGGTCGGTGATGTAGCGGTTGGACAGCGTGGCTGCCGCAACCAGCGCCGAATCCGAGATCCGCACCTTGTGATGCTGCTCGTACTTTTCCTTCAAGCCGCGCAGGATCGAGATCGTGTCCTCGACATTCGGCTCGTTGACCATCACGGGCTGGAAGCGCCGGGCAAGCGCCGCATCCTTTTCGACATGCTTGCGATATTCGTCGAGCGTGGTGGCACCGACGCAGTGCAGCTCGCCGCGGGCAAGTGCTGGCTTCAACAGGTTGGACGCATCCATAGCCCCATCCGCCTTGCCGGCACCAACAAGCGTGTGCATCTCGTCGATGAACAGGATGATCTCGCCGCTTTCCGACTGGACTTCCGAAAGCACGGCCTTCAGCCGCTCCTCGAATTCGCCGCGATATTTCGCGCCGGCAATCAAGGCACCCATGTCGAGCGCCATCAGTTTCTTGTCCTTCAGGCTTTCCGGCACGTCGCCATTGACGATGCGCAGCGCCAGACCTTCGGCAATCGCCGTCTTGCCGACGCCGGGTTCGCCAATCAGCACAGGGTTGTTCTTGGTGCGGCGCGACAGAACCTGGATCGTCCGGCGAATCTCGTCATCACGACCGATGACGGGATCAAGCCGCCCTTCACGAGCTTCCTCGGTCAGGTCGCGGGCATATTTCTTCAGCGCGTCGAAACCGGCTTCGGCATTGGCGCCGTCAGCAGTGCGACCCTTGCGGATATCGTTGATCACCTGGTTGAGGGCAGCCGCCGTCACCCCACCTTTCTTCAGCGAAGCAGAAGTGGAGGCAGACGATTCAATGGCGAGTGCCAGCAACAGTCGCTCGACGGTGACGAAGCTGTCGCCGGCCTTCTTGGCCGCATCTTCGGCGGTGGAAAAAACCTTGGCGAGCGGCTGCGCCAGATAGACCTGGCCATTGCCTCCGGACACCTTCGGCAGCTTGGCAAGCGCCGCGTCATTGGCAAGCCGCACGGCTTTCGCATCACCGCCGGCCCGGCTGATGAGCGAGGATGCCATACCCTGATCGTCGTCGAGCAGGACTTTCAAGACATGTTCGGGCGTGAACTGCTGGTGGCCCTCGGAAAGGGCATAGGTCTGTGCCGACTGCAGGAAGCCGCGCACGCGTTCGGAATAACTCTCGATATTCATGGTCTGTCTCCGTTTCCCCGTGCTGCCCGCATTCGGCGCAGAACGGATGCTGTGGATCGAGCCCCCGGAAGCGGCGGGCCCTTGGCGCGGATCTCCGCGCCCTTAATCGAGATATGGGAGTGGATTTGTGCCCTTTAAAGAGGCATTTAAACGAAAAAACTCCGGACTTTCGCCCGGAGTTGGCATTGGTCAAATTGCCGTTGTCGAGATCACTCGGTCTCGGCCGAAGCCAGCGCCGGAGCATCTCCACCTTCGCCATTGCCGGCGCCTTCGCCACCCTCGTCGGCACCGGCGCTGCGGCGCGGCTGGCGGCGCGGGCGATTGCTGGCAGCACGACGACGGGGCTGGCGTTCGCCACCGGCCTCGACGGCACTTTCGGCAACCGCGGCGACAACCTCGGCCGGCATGTCCTCGATCACAGGCTGGGGACCGGAACCGGCAATCTCGGGCTGAGGCTGAGGCTCGACCTGCCGCTCCGGCTGACGCTGCGGGCGATTGTGCTGCTGCTGGCGGTTCTGGTGCTGGGGCCGACCCTGCTGCTGGTTGCCGCGATCGCCGCCACGGTCCTGTCCGCGCTCAACGTTCTGAACGTTGTTGTTGTCGTCCGAACCGTCGAAATCTTCGCCGTCACGCTCGTTGAAGTCCTGACGATCGTCGCGGTCCTCATTGCCATCGCGATCGTCGCGCTGGAAGCGTTCCTGCATCTGCGCCTGGGCGGCTGCGATGATGCGGTTGTAATGCTCCGCGTGCTGCAGGTAGTTTTCCGCCATCACGCGGTCGCCGGCGCTCTGTGCATCCCGCGCCAGCGTCGAATACTTTTCGGCGATATGCTGTGCCGTGCCGCGGATTTTAACGTCAGGACCTGAGCTGTCATAGGTCCGGGTCAGGGGGTTCTGGCCCTTGCGGTTGAAGTTGCCGCCGCCATTTCCGCCGCCGCCGCCACCGCCATTATTGTTGTTACGCCCCCGACCACGCTTGTTCTGCTGTCCTGGCCTCATAGATGATTCACCTGAATGTCTCTGTTGTGCTGAAAAAGGGCAAAGCCGCTGGTTCTGGTTAGCCCGGACCAAGTCTCCACGCGCCGCCGGCAGACCGCGCTCTCGCCTTGCTCGCCGCTGGTGAAAGTCGAGTTTACTGAGTTACGCACCGGTCTTTTTGTGCTTCGCGGGGCTCGAAAGCGAACCGTTGTCGAAGCCGGCCCAGACATGAACGAATCTTCGTTCTTTACCCCGCCGCCCGTTACGTGCCCGCAAACTATTACGCTTCCCGCGGAAAACCAAGCCTTTTTCTGTTTTTCCCGGAATTATCCTTAGCACGCGCAGCAAACACGTCAGTCTTGCTTGCGGCCGAAGATCAACACCCGGTCCCGCCCGCCGAGATCCCGATGCGCCTCTAGCCGCAAAAAACCCGCCTGTTCAAATACTTGCTGCACACCGTCCTGCTGGTCGAAGCCGATCTCCAGGCCGATGACGCCGCCGGAATTGAGATGGGCGTCCGCCTCTGCAGCGATGGCCTTGTAAGCTTCCAGCCCGTCTTCGCCGCCATCCAGCGCCGCAACAGGATCGTGATTTGCCACTTCCGGCTCGAGCCCTTCCATCACAGCCGTGCGAATATACGGCGGGTTCGACACGATGATATCGAAGCTCTCAGGCGTTTGTGCGAACCATGGACCGGCCCTTGTCGAAAACCGATCGACAAGCCCGAGAGCCGCCGCGTTGGCCGTAGCCGTTGCAAGTGCATCCTCGGAGATATCGACACCAACGGCCCTTGCCTCGGGACACTGCGCAAGAAGAGCGAGCGCAATCGCGCCCGTCCCTGTGCCGAGATCGACGATCTCTGCCGTCCCCTGTAAAGCAATCCTGTGTCGAAGATGCGGCAGAAGCGCATCGACAAGGACTTCGGTATCGGGTCTCGGCTCGAGTGTACCGGGACTGAGTTTCAGGTCGAGACCGTAGAATTCGCGCGATCCGAGAATGCGATAGACCGGCTCCCTTGCCAGCCGCCGCAAGACAGCATCTTCGACCCGCGCGACCGCCTCCTCAGCGAGCCGCCGGTCACCGTCGAGCACGAGATCGGTATGGCTGAGCCCCAGCAATTCCATCACGAGGATGCGCGAATCCTGGTCGGCGTCGGCAAGCCCCGCCTCCTCGAAGCGCCGGCGGGCGTCGTGGATCAGAGCTCTCGCCGTCGCGCGTTTCTCGCTCACTGGGCTTCGCCCAGTTGCGCGAGCTGCCCGGCCTGATAGTCGGAGATCAGGGCATCGACCATCTCGTCGATATCGCCCTCGATCATCTTGTCCAGCTTGTAGAGCGTCAGGTTAATCCGATGATCCGTCACCCTGCCCTGCGGAAAATTATAGGTGCGAATACGCTCCGACCGGTCCCCGGAACCGACCTGGCTCTTGCGGCTCGCCGAGCGCTCGCTGTCCGCCTTCTGCCGCTCGATGTCGTACAGGCGCGAACGAAGCACCTGCATGGCCTTGGCGCGGTTCTGGTGCTGCGACTTTTCCGAGGAGGTGACGATCAATCCCGTCGGCAGATGCGTGATGCGCACGGCCGAATCCGTCGTGTTGACGTGCTGCCCGCCGGCACCGGACGAGCGCATTGTATCGATACGGATGTCCTCGGGCTTGATCTCGATGTCGATCTCTTCCGCTTCCGGCAAGACTGCCACGGTCGCCGCCGACGTATGAATGCGTCCGCTCGCCTCTGTCTCCGGCACGCGCTGCACCCGGTGCACGCCGGATTCGAACTTCAGCTTGGAAAACACGCCGCGTCCGCTGATCGTCGCGATGATTTCCTTGTAGCCGCCCGCTTCCCCTTCGCTGGCGGAAAGCACTTCCACCTTCCACCCCTTGGTGGAGGCAAAACGCTCATACATACGGAACAGGTCGCCGGCGAACAGCGCCGCCTCCGATCCGCCGGTTCCCGCACGAATTTCGAGGATCGCACTTTTCTCGTCTGCAGCGTCCTTCGGCAGAAGCAGGATCTGCATCTCGCCTTCGAGGCCCTCGATCCGGGTCTCTATCTCGGGCAATTCCATTTCGGCCAGATCGCGCATGTCGCGATCCGTCGCCTTGTCGGCCAGCATGGTCCGCAGATCCGCCGCCTCGTCGACGGCCGACTGATATTCACGGATCTTCTTCACCACGGGCTCGAGCTCGGAATACTCCGATGCCAGCTTCACATAGACGTCGGCTGCCGGACCCGCCGACATTCGCGCCTCGATTTCGCCGAAGCGGCGTTCGAGTTCGCGCATTTTCTCGACAGGAAGCTTCGCCACCCTTTACTCCGGTTTCTTCGTCAAATGTCAGACGGGAATGTTGTTCTCGGCCGCAAAGCGGACGAGTATCTCGCGCACTGACACGCCGGGTGTGTTGTCGTCAAGCGCAGCCGTCAGCACATCTGACAGCTGGGAGACGTCCAACCCGAGCAGCATGGCCTTCACCGGACCGATCGAGGTCGGCGACATGGAGATCGAACGGAAGCCGATCCCGAGCAGCGCCATGGCCGAAAGCGGCTTCGATGCCATCTCGCCGCACAGCGTCACCGGCGTGTTGTTGCGTTCGGATGCCCTGACGATGTCCCGCAGGATCCGGAGAAACGGCCGCCCGAGCACGTCGAACCGATCCGCCACCCGCGCATTGCCGCGATCGACGGCCATCGAGAACTGGAACAGGTCGTTCGAGCCGACAGACACGAAGTCGACCTCCTCCATCAGCTCGTCGAGCTGCCACATCAGCGACGGCACTTCCAGCATCGCGCCGAATTGCAGCTTTTTCGGCAGCTGGTGGCCGAACTTCGACAGATGCTGCACTTCCTTCTGCATCAGCTCGCGCACGGCACGGATTTCGGCGACCTCGGTCACCATCGGCAGCATCATCTTCAGCTCGGCGCCGGAAGCCGCCTTGAGCAGGGCCCGCAACTGCGTGCGCAACAGCCCCGGCCGGTCCAGCGACAGGCGGATCGCCCGCCAGCCGAGCGCCGGGTTCTCCTCTTCTTGGCTGCGGAAATAGGACACGACCTTGTCGCCGCCGATATCGAGCGTCCGGAAGGTCACCGGCCGCCCGGCCGCCTGTTTCAGCACGCTGCGATAAAAGCTCTCCTGCTCCTCGCCTTTCGGCATGGTGGACGAGATCATGAACTGCAATTCGGTTCGAAACAGCCCGATACCATCGGCGCCGGAATCCGAAAGCTGCGGCAGATCGACCAGAAGGCCGGCATTCATCTGCAGCTTGATCCGATGTCCGTCCTTCGTCACCGGTTCCACATCGCGAAGCGCGCGGAACTGCTCCTGCCGCTTGGCCCGCAGCCGGACCTTTTCCTCATATGCCTTCTGCAGGTCGGCAACGGGGCGCACATGCACCTTGCCATCGTCCCCGTCGATGATCACGGGGTCGCCGTTTTCGGCCAATGCCACGGCACCCGCCGCCTGGCCGACGACCGCAATACCCATGGCTCGCGCCACGATCACCACGTGGCTCGTCACCGCGCCCTCTTCGAGCACCAGCCCGCGCAGGTTGGCGCGGGGATAATCGAGCAGTTCGGCCGCACCCATGGCGCGAGCAAAGACGATGGCGTCGTTCGGGAAACCTTCGGCCGTGCTGCGCGGCGAAAAGCCGGTCAACTGCCTGAGCAGGCGATTCGCCAGATCATCGAAGTCGTGCATGCGCTCGCGCAGGTAGGGATCCGTCAACCGGATCATCCGCGCCTTCGTGTCGCTCTGCACCTTCTCGACCGCGGCTTCCGCCGTCAGCCCGTTATGGATCGCCTCTTCCATGCGCCGCACCCAGCCCTGGTCATGGGCGAACATGCGGTAGGTCTCGAGCACGTCGCGATGCTCGCCCTCCATGGAGATCTCGCGCCGCGACAGCATGTCGTCGATCGAGATCCTGAGCGATCCGAGCGCGTCGGCCAGCCTCCGGATTTCCGTCTCGCTATCTTCGTTCAAGAGGTTGGTGACGACGATGCGCGGCTCGTGCAGCACGACATAGCCGAGGCCGATGCCTTCCGAATAGCTGTCGCCGTCGATAGACACCGGACGCGTCAGGTCGAGTTCGAGGCCCGGCCGGGTGATCTTCTTGAGTTCGCCCGTGGCGATCATTTCCGCCAGCACCATGGCGGTCGTTTCGAGCGCTTCGAGTTCGTCCTCGCGGTAGTTTCGCGCGGCCTTGTTCTGCACGACGAGAACGCCGAGGCTTCGGCCGGCGCGCAGGATCGGCACGCCGAGGAAGGAGTGGTAGATCTCTTCGCCCGTTTCAGGGAGATAACGGAAAGCCGGATGCGCCTGGGCATCCGAAAGATTGAGCGATTGCGCCGACGCCGCGATCGTGCCGACGAGACCCTGGCCCATTTTCAACTGGGCAAGGTGAACGGCGTCCTTGTTCAGACCTTCAGTCGCATAGAGTTCCAGCACGCCGTCCGAGCGCAGCACGTAAACGGAGCACACTTCGGCGACCATGTTGCTCGCGATCTGGCGAACGATCCGGTCTAGACGCTCCTGCGGCTCGAGCGGCTCCGCCATCATTTCGCGCAGCCGCTTGAGCAGGACGCGGGGACCCGCAGAAAGGTCTCTCATCGCGTATTGGCTCCACTTCCCATTGGTCAGCGGATTGTTACCCTTACCTTTTTAGGGGTTGGGTATCGGGTGTCCGCTCTACGGAATCAATTCTTATCCAGACCGTAGCACGAATGCAAAGTGCGAACTGCAAGCTCGGCATAGGGACCGTCGATCAGGATCGAAATCTTGATTTCGGACGTGGTGATCGCCTTGATGTTGATGCCCTTCTCGGCGAGCGCCTTGAAGGCGGTCGCGGCGACACCTGCATGGCTGCGCATGCCGATGCCGATGACGGACACCTTGACCAGGCCCTTTTCGCTCTGCACGACGTCGAAGCCGATCTTCTCCTTGTTCGAGCCGAGAACAGCGAGCGCCTTGTCCACATCGCCCGAAGGCACCGTGAAGGTCATGTCGGTCTTCGAACCATCTTCGGAGATGTTCTGGACGATCATGTCGACATTGATATGCGCTTCGGCCAGCGGTCCGAAGATGGCGGCAGAGACACCCGGACGGTCGGACAGACGGCGCAGCGAGATCTGCGCTTCATCCTTGGCATAGGCGATACCGGTGACGACTTCCTGTTCCACGATCTCTTCCTCATCGCAAATCAATGTACCGGGCGGGTTCAAGAGATCGCCCATGCCCGGCGCATCGGGATCTTCAAAGCTGGAGCGCACGAAGGTGCGGACCTTGTGTACCATCGCAAGCTCGACCGAGCGGACCTGCAGGACCTTGGCGCCGAGCGACGCCATTTCCAGCATCTCCTCGAACGCGATCTTCTTCAGGCGGCGCGCCTTCGGCTCGATGCGCGGGTCGGTCGTGTAGACGCCATCGACGTCCGTATAGATGTCGCAGCGATCCGCCTTCAGGCCGGCAGCGATCGCCACGGCCGAGGTGTCCGAGCCACCGCGGCCGAGCGTCGCGATCCGGTTATCGGGACCGATGCCCTGGAAGCCGGCGACGACCGCGACCTGGCCTTCGCCCATGCGGCGCACGATGTCGGAACCGTCGATCTCCTGAATACGGGCAGCGCCATGGGCGTTGTCGGTCTTGATCGGGATCTGCCAGCCCTGCCAGGAGCGGGCATTGATGCCCATCGACTGCAGCGCAATAGCCAGAAGCCCCGACGTCACCTGTTCGCCCGAGGCAACGACGGCATCATATTCGCGCGCATCATAGAACGGCGAGTCGGCACCCGCCACCTTCGGCATGGTCTGGACCCAGTCCACGAGCTCGTTGGTCTTGCCCGACATGGCCGAGACGACCACGGCCACTTCATGGCCGGCATCCACTTCCCGTTTCACATGGCGCGCCACGTTGTGGATGCGTTCCAGATTGGCGACGGAGGTCCCGCCGAATTTCATCACGATGCGAGCCATAGACTTGAACCATATGCCCTTGAGAACACGCCGCTGGAGCGGCGAAGAAACTGACGCCCTGCACCAAAGGCTGCAGGTTGCCGGGCTTTTAGCGAATATGTTCCTGGGGCGCAACGGCCAGATGGGGCCGAAACGGTACGGCAGAGCCGGGAAATTCGCCTGAAAACCACGGCATTTCGACTGCCTTAATTTGGAACCAATTGGAGCGCCAACCATCGCCAAACCGGGCTGGGAGCCGGTTTATCAAAGGGTAAGCCTTCAATCCGGATAGGGTCGCATGACATCCAGCGCAGAATTCTCCCCACCACGCGACGGGGCCGAACCCGAAGCCAGCGCTTCGCTTCTCAACCGTTATGCTCGTCCCCTCGCAGCCGTTGCCATCCTGGTCGTCTTCGCCGCTGTAGGATACGCCATCTACCGGCTGACCGAAGAGGTTACCTATGCGGATGTGGTGAACGGCCTGCGATCGACCAGTCCCACTTCGATTGCGCTGGCCATCCTCTTCACCGCGCTCAGCTTCGCGACGCTCTGTCTCTACGATATCAACGCGCTGTCCCACATCGGTCGCCGCCGTCCCTGGGCCGAAGTGGCGCTAACGGCCTTCAGCGCCTATGCCGTCGGCAATGTCGCCGGCTTCGGGGCCTTGTCAGGGGGTGCGATCCGCTACCGCGCCTATTCCCGCGCCGGCCTGTCGCCCGATGACATCGGCCGCATCATCGCCTTCGTCACGATATCTTTCTCTGTCGGCCTGGTTCTCGTCACCGCACTCGCCCTCCTGCCCGTCGCGGGCGAAATAGCCCCATTGATTGGCCTTTCCCAGAACGTACTCGTTGCCGGCGATGTCATCCTGCTGGCCGCGCTCGCAGTCGTCCTGCTGCTTGCCAGCGGCAACGGTGTCACGATTGGTGGCCGGAGCCTGCGCCTCGCCGACAGCCGCACCATGTCGCGGCAATTCATCGTCACCGTGCTCGACATCGCCTTTTCCGCCTCCGTGCTCTACGCCCTGTTGCCTCAGGCCGCCGACATCAGCTGGCCGACATTCTTCGCCGTCTATGCCGTTGCAATCGGCATCGGCGTAATCAGCCACGTCCCGGCCGGGATCGGCGTCTTCGAAACAGTGATGGTGGCGGCGCTCGGCAACCAGTTGGGCACGGACGCCGTGCTCGCCTCTCTGGTCGCCTATCGTCTGATCTACTACGTCCTGCCGCTGATTGTCGCGATCCTCCTTGTCACGATCTCCGAACTCCGCCAGCTCGCCGCCACCCCCTTCTCCGCCGGTGTCGCCCGCACCGCCGGACGTCTCGCTCCAACGCTTCTTGCGACGCTCGCTCTGCTCCTCGGCGTCATGCTGGTCCTCTCCAGCGTCACCCCGGCGCCAGACGGCAACCTCGACGCCCTGTCCGAGATCCTGCCACTCCCGGTCCTCGAAGGAGCCCATTTCCTCGCCAGCATTCTAGGGCTATTGCTGGTCATCGTCGCGCGCGGCCTTGCCCAGCGCCTGGACGGTGCATGGTGGTCAGCCATCTTCGTGGCGTTGGCAGCACTTGTCCTATCCCTTGCCAAGGCCGTCGCCATCTACGAAGCCGCCATGCTGGCCCTTCTGCTGGTTGGCCTCGTCGCCAGCCGCCGCCTCTTCCGGCGCCCCGCCTCGCTGCTCCAGGCGCTGAATTCCGCCTGGCTGCTTGCCGTTGGGGTGCTGCTCGTCGGCGCCATCGCCGTCCTGCTCTTCGTCTATCGCGACGTCGAATACAGCCATGACCTCTGGTGGCAATTCGAGTTCTCCGCTGAAGCCCCCCGTTCGCTACGCGCCGTACTCGGCCTCACGATCTTCTCCATGGCAATCAGCCTGTTCAGCCTCCTGCGCCCGGCCACCTTCGCGGTGCCGCCCGCCGAGGCACCGGATGTCGACAAGGCCGTCGAGATCCTCGATATCAACGACATCGCCGATGCCAATCTCGTCAGAACCGGCGATAAGAGCGTCATGTTCTCGCCCGATGGCCAAGCCTTCCTGATGTATGCCCGCCAGGGCCGCTCCTTCATCGCTTTCCTGGATCCTATCGGACCGAAGGCCTCGCGCGACGAACTCGTGTGGCAATTCGTCGAAACGGCCCGTGCCGCAGGCTGCCGCGCCGTCTTCTACCAGGCCTCACCGGCCCTGCTGCCTGCGATCGCGGATGCCGGCATGAAGGCCTTCAAGCTCGGCGAACTGGCCATGGTCGATCTCTCCCGCTTCGACCTCAAGGGTGGGCGCTGGGCGACCCTGCGCCAGACCGCCACCCGCGGCGAACGCGACGGCCTCACCTTCGAGACCATCCCGGCGGATCAAGTGCCTGCGATCCTTTACGACCTGCGCCGCGTCTCCGACAGCTGGCTCGACCATCACCGCGCCCGCGAAAAAGGCTTCTCGCTCGGCGCCTTCACCGACGCCTACATGACCGCCCAGCCGGTGGCCATCCTGCGTTGCGAAGGTCGCATCGTCGCCTTCGCCAACATCCTGTTGACGGCCACCAAGGAAGAAGCCTCGATCGACCTCATGCGCTTTGCTCCCGATGCCCCGAAAGGCTCGATGGATTTTCTCTTCGTCCGCCTGATGAGCGAGTTGCGCGACCAGGGCTATCGCCATTTCAACCTCGGCATGGCGCCCCTTTCGGGCCTGTCGCGCCGGCAGGTCGCGCCCGTCTGGGACCGCATCGCCAACACCTTTTACGAGCACGGCGAACGCTTCTATAACTTCAAGGGGCTAAGAGCCTTCAAGGCCAAGTTCCATCCCGACTGGCAGCCGCGTTATCTCGCCGTGGCTGGCGGTCTCAACCCTGTCCTCGCGCTTCTCGACGCGACGCTTCTGATCGGCGGTGGACTGAAAGGCGTGGTGAAGAAATGACCTCGATCCTCAAAGCCTTCGCGCTGGTCCTGGCGCTATCGCAGGCATCCGTAGCCTTCGCCGAAGACGCCCCGCCGCTGGACACCGGCATGATCCCGGCACCGCTCACGCTCTTGCCCGACGACACCCCGAAAGCCCTGGTCGTGTTGCTCTCGGACAAGGACGGTTGGCAGGACGCCGATCAGCAGCAGGCCGAACGGCTTCAGGGCAACGGAGCGATCGTCGTCGGCATCGACACGCCGAAATATCTCGCCTCGCTGGCCAAGGACACAGGCGACTGCATCTATACCGTGTCCGATATCGAGGAACTCGGCCATCAACTGCAGCGCAAGGCCGGTAACTCGGCCTTCCTGCCGCCGATCATCGCCGGTCGCGGTCAGGGCGGTGCGCTGGCGCTCGCCATCCTCGCCCAGACGCCGAAAGCCACGATCGGCCAGACGCTCGCCCTGGATCCCGAAGCCGGGATCCCTGTGACCAAGCAGTTCTGCACGCCCGCCCAGAAAACCCTCACGGGCGACCGCATGATCTATGGTCTGACGGATGGCGATCTGCCGGATCCCGCTGTCGTCCTGTTGAGCCCGGCCGCCCCCGCCGATGGCCGCGACCATGTCGCAAGCCTGGTCGCCGCCCATCCGGACATCGACCAGCGCGACGTCAAGGGCGACGTGACCGACGCCTATTCCGACGCGATCGACGAACTGATTGCGCTGGGCAATTCCGCCGATACGCCGCTCGGCCTGCCATTGACCATTCTCGAGACCACGCCGACCCGTGACACTCTGGCGGTGATCTATTCCGGCGACGGCGGCTGGCGCGACATCGACAGCGAGGTCGCCACCAATCTCCAGGCCGATGGCATCCCCGTCGTCGGTGTCGATTCCTTGCGCTATTTCTGGTCGGAACGCACGCCGGAGGAAACCAGCGCCGATCTCGCCACCATCATGCGCACCTATCAGAAGCGGTGGAAGGTCCGGCACGTGCTGCTGGTCGGTTACTCCTTCGGCGCCGACGTTCTGCCCGCCGCCTATAACGGCCTCTCCGACAAGCTGAAGGCCCGCGTGCCGCAGATCAGCCTGCTCGCCGTCTCGCACCAGGTCGATTACGAGATCTCCGTCTCCGGCTGGCTCGGTGCCAGCGGCGGCAAGGGTGCCGGTGATCCGCTCAACGACATCAAGCGCATCGATCCGGCACGGGTCCAATGTTTCTACGGCGCCGACGAGGAAGACGATGCCTGCCGCGATCTCGTCGGCAGCGGGGTCGAAACCATCGAGCTCGACGGGGGACACCATTTCGATGGCGATTATCCGGCTCTGGCGAAACAGATCGCCGACGGTCTGACGAAACGCCTGGGGCAATAGGCGGCAAAAACTGCAAAAGGGGCCGCAGGTGATGCGGCCCCTTCTTTATGTGGCGATGATCTCAACCCCGAGACCTCAGGCACCGTCGAGACGCTCTAAGGAAGGCCTCAGGGGCAAGGCTGGCGGGCAGGATCGCAGACCGCCTCGCCTCTCTGGCGTCGGGGGATCTGGCGCACATTCTTCTTCTGCTCTTCCCCCCTGTGCGAAAAGTCCTCGCGCCGCCTGTTGTCGTTGCGGTCGGCATCCTGGTTCCGCGGACGGTTCATTTCCCGAGGCCGGTCGTTGTCGCGCCGAGGCGCCTCGAACCGCGGCGGGTCGTTGTCCGGTCGGCGGAAATCATTGTCGCGGCGACCGTCTCGGTCACGATCCCGGATCCGCTCACGATCCCAGTCCCGGTCGCGTTCCCGCTGACGATCGCGGTCGCGCCAGCCGTCGTTATCCCGCCAGCGATCGCGGTCTCGGTAGAACGAACGGTTGCGGTAGTGATCGTCCCAATAGCTGCCGATGCTGAAGGTCACGGTCGGGATTCCGAGCGGACGATAATATTGCGGATCGACATAGACGCGGCGCTGCGAATAGCTTGCCTGCAGATAGGAGCCGGACACCCAGCCGCGATAACCGGCATAGGCCACATCGCACCAATTGGCGCTGGACAGGCAGCCGCGAATATCGACCTGGCTGCCTACCGGAATGACAATCACCGGCGGATACTGCGTGCTCGGGCCGGAGCGCATGTTGACGTTGCCGGTCGAGAATGCGGGCGCTGCCTCGGCAATAGCCGGCAGGCCGACCGTCGAGGCCGCAACGGCGGCCATGAGCCAGAGTTTCTTCATGGGTGGATCTCCTGATGTTGGAAACGGCGAACCGTGACATGAGCAGCAAACGCGTGGCCCAGAGCCCGGGTTCCGTCTCCCCCAGCAGAGCGCGCCGCTGCGACGCCCGATACCCTTGACTTTGGGCCTCATCGGGACGAGTTGATGAGCCAGGCGCCGCAGGAGGTTTTCCACATGAGTGCAGACGCACGCACCACCATCGATCAGACCGAAGTCGACCGCTTTTCTGCCATGGCAGCCGAGTGGTGGGACCCGACCGGCAAGTTCAAGCCGCTGCACAAGATCAACCCCGTACGCCTCGCCTATATCCGTGACATGGTCTGCGCCCATTATGGCCGTGACCCGAAAAGCCACCGCCCACTCGAAGGCCTGCGCGTCCTCGACATCGGCTGCGGTGGCGGCCTTCTCTCGGAACCGGTCGCCCGCATGGGCGCAAGCGTTCTCGGTGCCGACGCCTCGGAAAAGAACATCAAGATCGCCATGACTCATTCCGCGCAAAGCGGCGTCGAGGTGGATTATCGCGCCGTTACCGCAGAAGCGCTCGCCGCTCAGGGCGAGACCTTCGACATCGTCCTCAATATGGAGGTCGTCGAACACGTCGCCGACGTGGAGTTCTTCCTCTCGACCTGCGCCTCCATGGTCCGCCCCGGCGGCTTGATGCTGGTCTCCACCATCAACCGTACGATGAAGGCGGCAGCCCTTGCCATCTTCGGCGCCGAATACGTCCTTCGCTGGCTGCCACGTGGCACGCATCAGTATGAAAAGCTGGTCCGTCCGGAAGAGATCGAAGGCCCGCTCGCCATGAGCGGCATGGGCGTTGTCGAGATGAAGGGCGTTTTCTTCAATCCCCTGCAGAACCAGTGGAACCTCTCGTCCGACATCGACGTGAACTACATGGTCCTGGCAAGCCGCCCGGCATCGGCCGCATGAGCACGCCGCAGGCGGTCATCGCCTTCTGGCGCGGAGCCGGTCGGGAGAAGTGGTTCGTCAAGGATGAGGCACTCGATCTTATGATCCGCGAGCGCTTTCTCGACCTGCATTTCCGCGCCGCCCGCAACGAACTGTCAGACTGGTGCACGACCGCCGAGGGCGCGCTTGCCCTGATGATTCTGCTCGACCAGTTTCCGAGAAATCTCTTCCGAGGCTCGGGCCACGCCTTCGCCACCGATCCACTGGCGCTGTCGCTCGCAAAGCAGGCGCTGGCCAAGGGTTTCGACCAACAGGTAGAACCGCCGATGGCGATCTTCTTCTACCTGCCCTTCGAGCATTCCGAGGACCGTGCCGAACAGGAACACAGCATGGCGCTGTTCACCGACCATCACGAGCGTGTCGGCGACGAAGAATGCCTGCGTTATGCCGTCGTCCACCGGGACATCATCGCCCGTTTCGGCCGTTTCCCGCATCGCAATCCGGCCCTCGGCCGGGAGACGACAGCAGAGGAACGCGCCTATCTCGACGCCGATGGCTTCAAGGGCTGAGGATCACACCGGCAAAGTCTTGACGATGGCCAGGAGATCCTGCTGGCCGATCAGGTTGTCTGCGCTCAACTGCTTCACCCGTGCGCGATCGAGCTGATACGGCTCCCCGTCGGGACTGAACGCATTCTTGAACGAAAAATGCGCCGGCGCAGGTCCATTGCGCATCAGTCCTTCGAACCGCTCCACAGCCTGCGACCAGGTCGGTCTGTCACCCGTGGGAACCCAGAACAGCACCAGCGGCGGCCAGTCTTGCTTGATATTCCATTGCCGCGCATGCTTCAGCGCATCGGCATGGACACCGGCATAACTGAAAGCCGAAAGGCTCTCGATATCCTCCCAAAGCGACAGGGAGGACACAGTGGAGCACCCTCTGAGATCGCCAAGAACAGTCGGGACGGCATGCTCACCCCAGCTCTCCGGCCCCGGCTCGCCTTCGTAGCCGGACCTGCCGACAAACCCGATTGCCCGCGCCGCCGCTTCGAAGTTGAACGGCTCCCGCAAGGCAAAACCTTGCACCGGGGCCGTGGCATAGGACTGGACATGAATGCCGAAATTATAGATCGCAAGATGATGCGAAACGGAACTCAATTCACATCATCCGGCAGGACCGGCAGCGGCGCGATCTCGATCCCTTCCTCGATCAGCGACTTCACCTCGACAGGTGAAGCCTGGCCGATGATGCCGCGGGCTTCCGCCTCGCCGTAATGGATCTTGCGCGCTTCCTCGGGAAACTTCTCGCCGACATCCTCGCTGCTCGCGCGGATCTCGCGGATGGCTTCCTTGAGCTTCACGAAAGCCTGCTTCTGCGCTTCGGAGACGGCGAGCGCTTGCGTCTCGTCTTTCTGTCGCGCGGTCGCGACCGCTGGCGCCATCAGCACCTTGGACACCTCCGCCGAACCGCAGACGGGGCAGGTCAGAAAGCCGGTTTCCTTCTGACGATCGAAATCGGCACTCTGCGAGAACCAACCTTCAAACTCATGGGCTTTCTCGCAGCACAGAGAGTAGCGGATCAAACCGTGACGCCTCCCTTGGCGAGCGCCGGTGCGACATCAAGCTGGAAGTCGCGCCCGTTCTTCAGGTTCGGGATCTTCGCCCGGCAAGCCTTGACCGCCTCGAGATCGACATCCGCAATGACCACAGCCTCACCGGAACCGCCGGCAGACGCCAGAACCTTGCCCCAGGGGCCAATGATCATCGAATGACCATAGGTCTCGCGCCCGTCCTCATGCACACCGGCCTGCGCTGCCGAGATCACATAAGCGCCGTTTTCGATGGCGCGAGCGCGAAGCAGGATCTCCCAATGCGCCTCGCCCGTCTGCTTGGTGAAGGCCGCCGGCGTCGTCAGGACTTCAGCACCCGCCATGGCCTCGGCCCGGAAGAGGTGCGGGAAGCGCACATCGTAGCAGACGCCGAAACCGAGCTTGCCGAAGGGCAGGTCCGCCACCACGGCCCGCTCGCCGGGGCGATAGACTGAGCTTTCACGCCAGCTCTCGCCATTGTCGAGATCGACGTCGAACATGTGGATCTTGTCATAGGAAGTTATCTTCGCGCCATCAGGTCCGAAGAGAAAGGCCCGATTGGCAATCTTCCCGTCGGCGAGCTTGATCGCCGTCGAACCCACATGCAGGTGGATCTTCAGTTCCTTCGCAAGGTCGGAGGCCGCCTTGACGATCAGATCGTTCTCTTCGTCACGCAGGATCGCGGCGAGCCCGGCCCGGTCCTTCTGCACGGCACCGGTCATCTCCGGCGTCTGCACATAGATCGCGCCCTGGGCAGCGGCGTCACGTACCAGCCGCGCCATGGCTTGCGCATTCTTCTCCGGATCGACGCCGGAACACATCTGGACGGCAGCGGCCTTGAACACCATGGGTCGTTTTCCTTAAGAGCAGTTCCACCAAACTGCGGTGGGGTTGCGTCAGAAACTGCGCAAAAACAAGAGTGAGAGCGTTAACCGGCGAGAAGCGGATCGAGCTTGCCGGCCCGGTCGAGCGCATGCAGGTCGTCACAGCCGCCGACATGCTGTTCGCCAATGAAGATCTGCGGGAACGTATTGCGGCCCGATTTCGAAATCATCTCCTCGCGCAGCTCCGGCTTGCCTGTCGCATCATGCTCGACATAGGCGACCCCCTTCTTGTCGAGCAGCGCCTTTGCGCTGGCGCAATAGCCGCAGAACTGACGGGTATAAACGGTGACATTAGCCATGGAAAAACTCCTCACGTGAGGGGCACCGAAAAGTGCTGTGCGGGACCGGATCTCTCATATAGGCGCGGACAAAGCCCTTGCAAAGGTCAAAACCGTGACGTCAGCAGCCCCTGCCTTCTTCAGCGCCGCGGTTGCAGCACCGACCGTTGCCCCGGTCGTGTAGACGTCGTCAATCAAGATGAGCCGGCGCCCGAACACCAGATCCTCGCGCCCCTCCGGCACCAGAAACGCACCGCGCACGTTGAGCGCGCGCTGGTTGGCCGTCAGCCCCACCTGCTGCTGCGTACGCTTGCGCCGGATCAGTGCCTCGGCGAGAAACGGCTTGCCCGATTGCCGCGCCACATGCCGCGCCAGTTCCGCCGACTGGTTGAACATCCGCCGGAACATCCGCATCCGGTGCAGTGGCACTGCAACAACCCCGTCAGCCGCCGTAATCTCGGCAGAGGCCGCCCGCACCATCCACGCCGCCATCATCGGCGCGAGATCCGTCCGATCGCGATACTTCAGCCCATGCACCAGATGGCGTGCCACGCCTTCATGCAGTGCCACCGAGCGCAGGCGGTCAAAGACCGGGGGATGGGCAATCGCCTCGGGCGAAAGCATGTCCTCCCCCGGATCATGCGCAAACGGCAGACCCAGCACCTCGCAGAACGGCCGCTCGATCAACCTCAGTGTCGACCAGCAGTCACTGCAGAGCGCGTTGTGCGTCAGGATCTGCATATGACAATGCGCACAGGTCGGCGGATAAACCAGATGAAACAGCCCACGCAGCATCATCCCGGAACGATCCAGGCTGACGGAAAGTGATTTCTGCACTAAGTGAGCCAGCATGCGATGACTTTACGCCCAGTGAGGCGCACAGCCAATGCGTGTCAGCCAGGGAAGACCGCCATGAATGAAATTTTCGATGAAGCTTTGATCGCCCGTAACCGCGGCCGCGCCTGGGAGAAGAGGGCCGAGGGTGCCGATTTTTTGCTGGAACTGACGGCGCGCGAACTGGGCGATCGCCTCTCCCTCGTCGAGCGCCGTTTCGACAAGGCCGCCGAACTTTTCGGCGCAACGGGTGTGGTAGCCCAGACAGCGCTTGCCACCGGCAAGATCGGAGATCTGGAGCGCATTGAAACCAATGCGCGCCTGCTCGACGAGGGCAGTGGACGCGTCACCAACTTTGAGAGCGTCCCCCTCGAGCCCCAGTCGGTCAACCTCATCCTCTCCCCGCTCTCCCTGCACTTGACCAATGACACGCCGGGCATGCTGATCCAGATGCGCCGCGCGCTGAAGCCGGATGGCCTGCTGCTCGCCGCCATTCCGGGCGCAGGCACATTGGCCGAACTGCGCGACGTCCTCTTGGCAGCGGAGACCGAGATATACGGCGGTGCAAGCCCCCGCGTCGTGCCCTTCGCCGATATCCGCGACATCGGGGCGCTCATGCAGCGCTCGGGCTTCGCACTGCCCGTCATCGATGAGGAGAGTTTTACCGTCCGCTACGACCACATCTTTGCGCTGATGCGCGACCTCAAAGCCATGGGCATGGCCAATCCGCTGATCGGCCGCAGTCGGAAACCTGTCTCACGCCGTTTCTTCATGCGCGCAGCCGAGCTTTACGCAGAGCGTTACGCCGATCCCGATGGCCGTATCCGCGCCACCTTCTCGATCATCTTCGTTTCTGGCTGGGCGCCGCATGAAAGCCAGCAGAAACCGCTGAAACCGGGCTCTGCCAAAATGCGGCTCGCAGACGCGCTGGACCCCAACAGGTCGCTGCCATCGGCAAAGGAAGAAAAGGATTAACCCCAGGCAGCCGTAATCGTCGCCGTCACGGTCTCGAAGACCCCTTGAACCGATGTGCTCAAAGCGCCAAAGCCGGCGATCAGAGCCACGCTCATGATCGCGGCAATCAATCCATATTCAATCGCGGTCGCCCCGGACTTACCAGCAATCATCTGACGCAAAAGACGCATTCTGGCTCCTGGCGATCGAGCCGGAGCCTGCCGAGCAGCGCTCCGGGCACGGTGTGAATTAGCAGGCTTGGCCGTTACCATAGCCGTCGATGATGCAGACGGATCCCGGCGTCTCCTGGAGCACGCTACGACGGATCGTATAACGCTTGCCAGGGTCGCCCTTCGGGATCGAACCAGTGGTCATCATGTCGTACTCGGCGGGCTCGAAAGCCAGCGTCTTGCGGTCCGTCTTGGAAGCAAGCATCGGTGTCAGGACGAGCGAAAGCGCGATCGCAGCCGTGCCGAACAGCAAGGCGATATTCAGAACACCGGTCCGGCCAGACTTGATCGAAGACCGCTCTCTCGACCGTGCGGCCTTCCAGAAATCCTCGTTTACCATGTTACGCTCCACACACGTTTACGACGCATGAACAGAGGGTATATTGCGGTGCGGGGTATAAACTTTGTATTAACGACGCGCGAAGAATTCGCGAAAGCTCACAGAAGGTCCTGGAGAAACGGGATCAGCGGCTCGTCGGCCGGCGGCATCGGATAGTCGCGCAGGGCCTTGGATCTGACCCACTTGATCGCCTGACCTTCCCGTCCCTGCGGAATGCCCTCGTAACGCCGGCAGATATAGAGCGGCATCAGGAGGTGGAAGCTCTCATAGGTGTGACTGGCGAAGGTCAAGGGTGCAAGGCACGCCACCTTGGTAACGATACCTAATTCTTCGTTCAACTCACGCACCAGCGTTTCTTCCGGCGTCTCGCCGGCCTCGACCTTCCCGCCGGGAAACTCCCAAAGGCCGGCAAGCGATTTGCCCTCAGGGCGCTGCGCAAGCAGGATGCGGTTGTCGGTGTCGACAAGCGCACAGGCCGCCACCAGCAGGATCGGCTTCTTCTTGTCGCTCATGCCCCGGCCTTCTTCCGCCAGTAATGATAGCGATAGGCCTCGGTGAAACCCATCTTGGCATAAAGCGCCAGCGCCGGCTCGTTGTCTGAAACGACCTGCAGCCAGGCTGTGCGGGCACCGCGCATCCGCGCCCAGCGCAGCGCCGTGCTCAGGATCTCGACACCGATGCCGTTTCCACGCTTGTCCGGACGCACGGCGAGCGACATCAACCCGGCAAGATCATTGTCCTGCACACAGAGCGTCGCGGCCACTGGGCCCGTCTCTGGATCTTCGATCACGAACAGCCCGGTCGGCGGCTTGATGCTGGTGATGATTTCCGCCAGCGCCGGCTTCAACGCTGGATCCGTTTCATGCACGGTGATATCGGCATCGACGAAGCGCCCGATGTCATGGGTCGGCAGATGATCCATGGTGTCGGGAAGCTCGAGCGTCGTCAGATCACAGGTCATGGTCACGACCTCTTCGAAGCACTCCCAGCCCTCGGCCGCCAGATGATCGATCAGGAGCTTCGGCGACAGCGGCGTCTGGCGAAACAGGAGCGGCCGGCCGTGAGCCTCGAAACGCCGCCCGGCCTTTTCGATCCGCAGCGCGATGTCGCGATGGTCGGAGGGATCGAGCGCGACGACACAGTTCAGCCGCTTCGACGGATGGCTGCCGGTCAGCCGCACCTGCCAGCTGCCGTCATAAAGGACGCTGCTCGCGGGCCAGGCACGGAAGCCGACGGCTTCCAGACGCCGGACGAGCGGCAGGTTCGGATCGGAAACAGATGCGTGCATTCCGGCCATCAGCTCCGGTAATCGCCGTTGATGGCGACATATTCCTTGGTAAGGTCGCAGGTCCAGACCGTGGCCGTCCCGGAACCTAGCCCGATATCGACGGTGACGGGGATGTCTTCCTTTTCCATGACGGCGGTCGTCGCAGCTTCGGAATAGTCGGGATCGCGCTCGCCGTTAACAGCGACGCGAATATCGCCGAACCAGATCGCCAGCCGGTCGCGATCCGCCATCTCGCCAGACTTGCCGACGGCCATGACGATGCGGCCCCAGTTTGCGTCCTCGCCGGCAACAGCGGTCTTGACCAGCGGCGAATTGGCGATCGAAAGCGCGATCTTCTTGGCCGCCAGATCGCTCTCGGCACCCTTCACAGTCACTTCGACCATCTTGCGCGCACCTTCGCCGTCGCGCACCACCTGCAGCGCCAGATCCTTGAGCAGATCGTTCAGCGCCGCGTTGAAGCCGGCAAGACGTGCATCATCCGCCTGCTCGACGACAGCCTGGCCATCAGCAGCGGCCGCACCGGTCGCAAACAGCAGCAGCGTGTCGGAGGTCGAGGTATCGCTGTCGACGGTGATCGAATTGAAGCTCGGCTCGACGCCGGCCGAGAGCAGCGCCTGCAGTGCAGAGGACGAAATGGCGGCATCGGTCACGACGAAGGACAGCATCGTCGCCATATCGGGCGCGATCATGCCGGCACCCTTGGCGATCCCGTTGATCGTGACGGTGATGCCATCGATCGTGGCCGAACGCGTCGCGACCTTCGGATAGGTATCCGTCGTCATGATCGCCTTGGCCGCTTCCAGCCAGAAATCGCCCTTGGCGTCCGCAGCCATCTGGTCCAGCACGCCGGCAAACTTCGTTGCGTCGAGTGGCTCGCCGATCACCCCGGTCGAGGCGAGATAGATCTCGTTCTCGCCGCAGCCCAGCGCCTTCGCTGCAGACTTGGCGGTCAGATCCGTCGCCGCCTTGCCTTTGATCCCGGTAAAGGCATTCGCATTGCCCGAATTCACCACCACGCCGCGAGCAACACCATGGCCGAGGTTCTGCCGGCAGAAATCCACGGGCGCCGACGGGCACTTCGACTTCGTGAAGACACCGGCCACGGCCGCCGGTGTATCGAAGGCCATCAGCAGCACGTCGGTGCGGTTCTTGTACTTGATCCCGGCCGCCGCGGTCGCCATCCGCACCCCACGGATGACGGGCATGTCGGCATAGGTTTTCGGAGCGAGGGGAGAAATGCTGGAAGACATGGTGCCTGGCCTGTAATGGAAGGCCCGCAAACTGCGGGCCTTTTCTAAGGATCTATGTGGAAGGTGACAGCAGCTTACTGCTGCTGTTCCTGCTTGTTGGCCTCTTCATAGCCTTTGCGCAGTGCTTCGTCGACAATCTCGACCTTCTGTTCGCTCTTGGCCTTTTCGATCAGGGCCAGATACTTGTCGCGCATGACGAGCTGGCGAACCTGCTGCTCGACGGCTTCGAAGGCCGGCGGGGCGGCTTCGCGCTTGTCCTCGAGCAGGATCACGTGGAAGCCGAACTGCGTCTTGACCGGGGTCTTGGTGTACGCACCCTTTTCGAGAGCAAACGCTGCTTCTTCGAATTCCGGAACCATGCGGCCCTTGGTGAAGTAGCCGAGATCGCCGCCTTCAGACTTGTTCGGGTCGGTCGACTTTTCCTTGGCCAGATCAACGAAGCTCTTGCCGGCGTCGAGTTCGGCGATGATCGCCTTGGCTTCTTCTTCTGTCTTCACCAGGATGTGGCGCGCGCGGATTTCTTCCTGCTTCGGCAGGCCTGCCACTTCCTTGTCGTAGCGGGCCTTGACCTCTTCCGTGGTCACGGCATCAACGACGTTCTTCTTGAAGAAGGCGTTGTGCAGTTCGCGCTCGGCAATATAGGCCATGCGACGCTGATATTCGGGATCGTCCTTCATGCCGGCAGCCTCGGCATTGGAGGCCAGCAACTTGACGTCGATGGCGCCGGACAGGGCGGCCACCTTCTTTTGTTCGTCGGGCAGCTGGGCGAGCTGCGGGTCGAGATTGGCGACAGCGAGGTCGAGCTCGGACTGCTTGATTTCCAGGGAGCCGACCTTGGCGACCACGGCATCCTCGGCAACGGCAACGCCCTGGAAGGCGATGAGCGAAACGCAGGCGGCAAGCACGAATTTATTGAGGCGAAGCATGAAAGACCTTTCGGATGGTGAACCGTTTGAAGACCGTTCGAATCAGGCAAAAAATTGTCAGACGCCCCACAAAAGCAGGTCTTTCCCGTGGCCCTGCGCCGTTGACATCATTCGACCCCCCTCTTATCTGTCACGCAACCTCGCGTCCAGAGTAGTTTCGGGACGCTTTGCGCCTATTCGTCTGTGCTCATAAGGGCCGGAAGACTGGGTCAACGTTATGACGAAGGTCAGAAAGGACCATCGATATGGTCAGTCTTGGTGGACTTGCGCGAAAGATTTTCGGCTCGTCGAATGAACGCCGGGTTCGCTCCTATCAGCCTCAGGTGGCCGCCATCGGCGCCCTTGAGGAGAAGATGAAGGCACTCACCGACGAGGAACTGGCGGCAAAGACGGTTGAATTCCGCGCCCAGCTCGCGGCCGGCAAGACGCTTGAAGACATCCTCGTCCCGGCCTTCGCCGTCGCCCGCGAGGGCGCGCGCCGTGCGCTTGGCATGCGTCCTTTTGACGTACAGCTGATTGGCGGCATGATCCTCAACGACAACTCTATCGCCGAAATGAAGACGGGTGAAGGCAAGACGCTAGTCGCGACGCTGGCCGTTTACCTCAACGCGCTCGCCGGCAAGGGTGTGCATGTCGTCACCGTCAACGACTACCTCGCCCGCCGCGATGCCGCGACCATGTCGAAGATGTACGGCTTCCTCGGCCTGACCACCGGCGTCATCGTGCATGGCCTGTCCGATGACGAGCGCCGCGCGGCCTATGCCTGCGACATCACCTACGCGACCAATAACGAACTCGGCTTCGACTATCTGCGCGACAACATGAAGTATGAGCGCGCCCAGATGGTCCAGCGCGGCCACAACTTCGCGATCGTCGACGAAGTGGACTCGATCCTCGTCGACGAAGCCCGCACGCCGCTGATCATTTCCGGTCCGCTCGACGACCGCTCCGACCTCTACAACACCATCGACGCCTTCATCCCGGCGCTGACGGAAGAAGATTACGAGATCGACGAAAAGCAGCGTTCGGCCAACTTCTCCGAAGTCGGCACGGAAAAGCTCGAAAACCTGCTCCGCCAGGCCGGCCTCTTGAAGGGCGAGAGCCTTTACGACGTCGAAAACGTCGCGATCGTCCACCACATCAACAATGCGCTGAAGGCCCACAAGCTGTTCCAGCGCGACAAGGACTACATCGTCCGCAACGGCGAGATCGTCATCATCGACGAATTCACCGGCCGCATGATGCCGGGCCGCCGCTATTCGGAAGGCCAGCATCAGGCGCTCGAAGCCAAGGAAAAGGTGCAGATCCAGCCCGAGAACCAGACGCTCGCCTCGATCACCTTCCAGAACTATTTCCGCATGTACAAGAAGCTGGCCGGCATGACCGGCACGGCTGCGACCGAAGCGGAAGAATTCGGCAACATCTACGGTCTGGAAGTCGTCGAAGTCCCGACCAACCTGCCGATCAAGCGTATCGACGAGGACGACGAGGTCTACCGGACCTTCGAAGAAAAGTTCAAGGCGATCATCGAAGAGATCAAGACCGCCAACGCGCGCAACCAGCCGGTTCTCGTCGGCACGACCTCGATCGAAAAATCGGAACTGCTCGCCAACATGCTGAGCCAGTCCGGGTTCAAGGACTTCAAGGTCCTGAACGCCCGCTACCACGAGCAGGAAGCCTATATCGTCTCCCAGGCCGGCGTTCCCGGCGCCGTGACGATCGCGACCAACATGGCCGGCCGCGGTACCGACATCCAGCTCGGCGGCAACCTCGAGATGCGCCTCGAGCACGAACTGGCCGAGATGGAGCCGGGTCCGGAGCGCGATGCCAAGGCCGAAGCCATCAAGGCGGAGATCGCATCCCTGAAGCAGAAGGCGCTCGAAGCCGGCGGTCTCTACGTCATCGCCACCGAACGCCACGAAAGCCGCCGCATCGACAACCAGTTGCGCGGCCGTTCCGGCCGTCAGGGCGACCCGGGCCGTTCGAAGTTCTACCTGTCTTTGCAGGACGACCTGATGCGCATCTTCGGCTCCGACCGCATGGACGGCATGCTGCAGAAGCTGGGCCTCAAGGAAGGCGAAGCCATCGTCCATCCCTGGATCAACAAGGCGCTGGAACGCGCCCAGAAGAAGGTCGAAGCGCGCAACTTCGACATCCGCAAGAACCTCCTGAAGTATGACGACGTCATCAACGACCAGCGCAAGGTGATCTTCGAGCAGCGCATCGAACTGATGGACGCGACGGACGTATCCGGCACTGTCGCCGACATGCGCCATGAAGTCATTGAGACCATGGTCGGCATCCATGTGCCGCCGAACGCCTATGCCGAACAGTGGGATGTGAAGGGTCTGAAGGAAAAGGTCGCAACCACGCTGAACCTCGACCTGCCGATCGAAGCCTGGGCGGCCGAAGAAGGCATCGCCGAGGACGACATCTACAACCGCCTGATCGAAGCTGCCGACAAGGCATACAATGACAAGGCCGAGCGCTTCGGCGCCGAACTCATGGCCTATGTCGAGCGGTCGGTCGTGCTGCAGACCATCGACAATCTGTGGCGCGAGCACATCGTCAACCTCGACCACCTGCGCTCCGTCGTCGGCTTCCGTGGTTATGCCCAGCGTGATCCGCTGCAGGAATACAAGGCCGAGGCCTTCGAACTCTTCCAGGCCCTGCTCGCCAACCTGCGTGACGCCGTGACCATGCAGATGTCGCGCGTGGAACTGGTCCGCGAAGCCCCGCCCGCACCGACCCCGCCGGCGGTGATGGAAGGCCACCACCTCGACGCCACCACCGGCGAGGACGACTTCGCCGAGGGCGCCCAGGTGCCTCCGCAGGATCGCAACCCGCAGGACCCGAAAACCTGGGGCACCGTCGGCCGCAACGAGGCCTGCCCCTGCGGTTCTGGCAAGAAATACAAGCACTGCCACGGCGCCTTCGAAAGCGTCTGATCCAGGCGCAGATACCAACCGAAGCAAGCCAGAACGCCCGCGCCAAAAACGTGGGCGTTCTGCATTTCAAGACAACGGAATCGCACGGCCCAGCATGAAGGCACCGACGCTGGGCGCAGAAAGGGCAGTTCTGCCGCCACCCGCCCCGACCTCCCCACTCGCAGGTCCCGCTTGAAGGTTTCTAAACCTTTCCCTGCGAGACTGCCGCAAGGATCGGGACGCCGCATTGCACCTCGCTCCCAATTCCACGAGGCGGGAGCGATGCCATGTCAGCTGTGCCAGGGCGCGAGCATCACTGGGATTCCCTGCGGGCCCTCTTAATGTTACTCGGCATCCCCTACCATGCAGCAATGGCCTACAACACGCGTGTCCTCTGGGATGTCCAGTCCCTCGACAAGAGCGAGGCGCTCACCCTCCTCAGCGGTTTCCTGGTCACCTTTCGCATGCCGGCATTCTTTATGGTTGCCGGCTATTTTGCCGCCATGCTGCTGGCCCGCCGCCCGCCTCTGGACTGGCAGCGCGGCCGTCTCATTCGCCTCGGCGTGCCTTTCCTCACCGGTCTCGTTGTACTTGCCCCGCCGCAGCTTTTTTTTGTCGACCTGAAGGATGCTCTGACCGGCGTCATGACCATGCCGCACGCCATGGACAAGGCAGTCTATGACGTCACCCATCCCGGCTTCGGTTGGATCATGCATCTCTGGTTCCTGCCGGCACTGCTCGCCTACAGTACGTTGATTGCGCTGACGCTGGCGCTGGTCAAGGCGAATGGCTGGAGCCAGCGGCTTCGATCGGCAGGAGATGGGCTAAGGCGCCACGGCAGCTTCGCATTGCCGGCAGTGCTGGTCTTCGCCATGCTCTGGGAAGTCGCCATCGCTCTATCGCATGTCTCGCTGCTGGCCCTGCCCTCCGCCCTTGCTTTCCTGCTGGCCCATGGCGTCGACCCCTATCTGCGATATCTGCCCTTCTTCCTGCTCGGTGTAGTTCTCCGCGCCGTGCCGGACCTGCGGTCCCATCTCGTCTGGCAGGGCGGCTGGATCCTGCCCGTGATCGCTGCCGCGTCGGCCATCGCTGCCTCGCTCCTGCGCGGCCGAACCGGCCTTGGTCTCGAAATCCTCTACAACGCCACCGATGCCATCGCCGCCATCCTGATGAGCGCCGTCCTGATCGGTTGCGCCACTCGCTTCTGGAACAGGCCCAACCTCGCGGTGGGCCGCGTCGTCGATGCCTCCTTCACGATTTACCTCCTCCATCACCCGCTGATCTATGCCTGGGTGACCCTCTTTCTCCTGGCCGCCTGGCCCCCGGTCATTGAGTTTGCGATCGTCTGCGTGGCGACGCTTTGCCTCTCCTACGGCGCACACAGCATCCTGCGAAAAAGCCGCCTCGCCCTCTTCCTTTTCAACGGAGTTCCGCTGCGGTCTGAAATCGCCCCGAAGGCACCGCCCGCCTCCGCCGAGGGCACACTTCGTTAACCCTGATGTGTCAACACTCACATCACGCCCGTCCCTGTGAGAAGTATTGCGTTCGTCACGATGACTGTTCTGGAAGCAGCGGAGAAATGGTTGCCCGCAGGCCCGGCTCTGGCCCGCGCGCTGCGTGCTGACGACGACCAGTCTCGGGCCCGGCTGATGGCCGTGGTCGCCTTCGCCATCCGGGTTTTGAGCGCCGCCATCGCCTTCGTGTCGCAGATCATCCAGGCCCGCCTGATGGGCGAATTCGAATACGGCATCTTTGTCTTCGTCTGGGTCCTCGTCGTTCTTGCCGGTAATTTTTCCTGCCTCGGTTTCCCGACGGCCGTGATCCGCTTCCTCCCGCAATACGATCTCGACAAGGCGGAGGCAGAAATCCGCGGCCTCACCATGACCGCCCGCGTCTTCGCCATGCTGAGTGCCAGCACTTTCGTGCTGATCGGCATGACAGCACTCCATTTGTTCGGTGACCGGATCGAAGGTTACTATCTCATCCCGCTCTTCCTTGCGCTGTTCGCCCTGCCGATGATCGCGCTCGGCGACGTGCTCGACGGCACGGCGCGCGCCAATCGCTGGCCGATCGTCGCCATGAGCCCGACCTATATCATCCGCCCGACGCTCATCCTCGTTTTCATGATGGCAGCCGTCAGCCTCGGCGCGCCGGCAACGGCCACCACCGCCATGCAGGCCGCCCTGGGCGCTACCTATGTCACCACCATCGGGCAATTCCTGACCGTGGACCGCAGGCTAGTCCGTCGATACGAGAAGGGCGTCCGCAAGATCGATTTCCTGGCCTGGTTCCGCGTCGCCTTTCCGATCTTTCTGATCGAGGGCTTCGGCTTCCTGCTCACCAATTCCGACGTCATCGTCGTCGGCCTCTACCTGCCGCCCGATCAGGTGGCGATCTATTTTGCGGCCGCCAAGACCATGGCGCTCGTTCAGTTCGTCTTCTTCGCCGTCAAGGCCGGCGCCACCCCGCGCTTTTCCGCACTCATGGCCGAAGGTGATCGCAAAGGGCTGGCCGGTTTCGCCGGAATTGCCGCCCGCTGGACATTCTGGCCGTCGCTGGCCGTCGGCGCGCTGGTACTTGTCCTCGGCGAGTTCCTGCTCGGCATGTTCGGGCCCGCCTTCACCGCTGGCTACATGCTGATGGCGATCCTCTTTGCCGGCAACATGGCGAAAGCCATGGTGGGTCCTGCCGAAATGCTGCTCACCATGGCCGGGCGGCAAAAGCTCTGCGTCGGCGTCTATGTGCTGGCGCTGACCACCAATATCGGCCTTAACGTCACGCTGATCCCGCATCTGGGTCTGGCCGGCGCCGCAGCCGCAACCGCCAGCGCCATGGCCGTTGAAGCCCTGCTGCTGCATCTGGCAGTTCGCCGCGCGCTGGGCGTCGTCGTCTTCGCCTTCGCCGATCCGCTCGCCCTGATCCACAGGATGGAGGCGAAAGCCACATGACCGATCGTCTCTATACCGAAAGCATGAACAGCGGCGCCAACCGCCTGATCGGCAGCCTGACCGGCGGCGACATGCGGCATGGCGCGGAAGCAGAAATCGCAGTCGGCCGCCCCGGCCGCCGCCTCAGCATCTATCCCGGCCAGATGGGATATGACCTGCAGGACGAATTGGAGCACCTGACCTACCGTGTCATGGAAGCCAATGTCTTCTTTGCCCCCCGCTTCCTCGCTCCCGCCATGCCGCGTCTCGAAGAACGGCAGGTCCGCCTTGCCGTCATCAGAGACGAGGATGAGCGCCGCTCGCGCCTGCGCATGCTCTTTCCTTACTCTGTCGAGAAGCCCGGGTTTTCTGTCGGCCCCTCGATCATCCGCATCTGGTCCAACCCCTTCGGACCACTCGGCACACCGCTGGTTGACGCCGAAGGGGCAGCCGAGACGCTGGACAACTTGCTGGAGGCGCTCGGCCGTTCGGAAGCCAAGCTTCCCGGTGTCCTCGTCTTCCCGGATCTGCGCCTCGACGGGCGTTTTGCCCAGCTCGCCCGCGCCGTTGCCATCAGCCGTGACCTGCCGCTGACCGTCACCACCACCTACGAGCGCCCAATGCTGGAAAGCCTGGACGACGGCGAAACCTATCTGCGCGCATCGCTCAACAAGAACCATCTCCGCGAGATGCGCCGCCAGTTCCGTATGCTCTGCGAGATCGGGCCCGTTACCTACAATGTCGCCCGCCAGCCTGAGGAAATTCGCGTGCGCATGGAAGAATTCCTCGCACTTGAAGCCAGCGGCTGGAAGGGTCGCAAACGTACCGCCATGGTCAATGACCGCCTGCGCGCTGCCTTTGCCCGAGAAGCGATCACCAATCTTGCCGAAGCCGATCAGGTCCGCATTCACACGCTCGACCTCGGCGGTAGGGCCATTGCCTCGATGGTGGTCTTCATCATGGCCGGCGAAGCTTATACCTGGAAGACTGCCTTCGATGAGACCTACGCCCGTTTCTCGCCGGGCAAGCTGCTCGTTGCCGATCTCACCGAATGGCATCTCGACGACGCCAACATAAGACGCACCGACAGCTGTGCAGCACCCGATCATCCGATCATGGCGCGCTTCTGGAAGGAGCGGGAAGCCATGGGCACGCTGGTAATTGGCCTGCGCTCCAACACCGACCGCGATGTCCGCCAAGTGGGCGCCCAGCTGCACATGTATCGTAACACCCGCAACATTGCCCGCATCCTGCGCGACAAGGTGCTGAACCGCCGCTTCGGCGGCTGATGAGAGCCGTTCATTTCTAAATGAACGGCTCTAGCTTGCCTTGGCGATCTCGCCATCGCGCAGGAAGCGGCGGATCACCTTGCCGCTCGTGGTGAGCGGAAGCTCGGCCACGAATTCGATCTCGCGCGGATATTCATGCATCGACAACCGGTGTTTCACCCAGTCGCGGATCTCGGCGGCAAGCACCTCCCCCGGCCCAAATCCCGGCTGCAGCACAACGAAAGCCTTGACGATCTCGGTCCTCAGCGCATCCGGCTTGCCGATCACCGCCGCCAGCCGCACGGCCGGATGTCCGCTCAGGCAATCCTCGACCTCCGCCGGCCCGATCCGATAGCCGGACGAGGTGATGACATCGTCGTCACGTCCGAAGAACTGCACATAGCCCTCCTCGTCCTGCCGCCCGAGATCCCCGGTCTTCATCCAGTCACCGATGAATTTCGCTTCGGTCGCCTCGGCATTATTCCAGTAGCCCAGAAACATCACCGGATCCGGCCGAAGCACCGCGACCTGCCCCGTCTCGCCAGCCGGCAGAAGCCGCCCCTGCTCATCGATGATCGCCACCTCATGCCCCGGCACCGCCTTGCCGATGAAACCGCCCTTCGTCACACCCAAATGCGCGGCCGAGGACAACACGAAATTGCACTCTGTCTGGCCGTAGAATTCGTTGGGCACGATCCCGAGCGCCGATTTCACCCATTCATAGGTCTCGCGCCCCAGCGACTCTCCCGCCGATCCAATACTGCGCAGGACCAGGTCATACGTGTCGCGCGGTCGCTCAACTGCCTTCAGCAGCCGCAATGCCGTCGGTGGTATGAAGGCGTTCCTGACCTTCATCTCCGCCATGATCCGGAAAGCCATATGCGGATCAAACTTTTGCGCCGGCGACGAGACGACCGGCACGCCCAGCATCAGGGCCGGTAGGAGTGCGTTGAGCAACCCGCCCGCCCAGGCCCAGTCCGACGGTGTCCAGATCTTGTCACCCGGCTGCGGCAAAAATTCATGCGCCAGTTGAAAGCCGGGAATATGCCCAGCCAGCACCCGGTGTCCATGCAGAGCGCCCTTCGGCGGCCCCGTCGTGCCCGACGTATAGATCATCAGGGCCGGCTCATCAGGACCGCTCTCGACCACGTCGAAGACAGACGGCTGCCCATCGAGGAGGGCGGCAAAGCCCGCGACACCCTGCGCGGAACCATCAATCGACACAATCTCGCGCAAACCCGCCAGCCGTTCCCGGATCGGCTTGAGCCGCGACAGGCCGAAACCATTCGTCACAACAACGCTCGCGCCGGCATCCTTGAGCCGATATTCGAGCGCCTCTTCACCGAACAAAAGCGCCAGCGGCAGCGCGATCGCGCCCATCTTGTAGATCGCCACATGGGCGATGACCGTCTCGAAACACTGCGGCAGAAGCAGCGCCACCCGATCACCGCGCTGAACGCCGAGGCCGGACAGGGCATGGGCAAGCTGCGCCGATTGCGCGGCAAGCGCGCCATAGGTCATCGAAAGATGCTGGCCATCAGGAGAAAAGTGTTCAAGGCAAACCCGATCCGGCGCTTTCGCCGCCCAGTCGTCCGCCACCACCCGGCCGATGTTGAAATTTGAAGGGATCTCCCAGCGGAAATCGCGGCGAAGATCGTTGAAGCTATCGCGAGGTGCAAGCAGCATGGCCAGGGGTCCGTGTCCTCATGCCGGCTGTGCTAACATCCATCTCGCAGCCGCACAATGTTCCTACTGCAACAGCGTAAACGAAGGCGAGTGCCAGCCATGGCAATGCTCTCGGGAGCCGCCCAGTTTCGGTACGACAAGAAGAGCCTCCGTCAGGAGGGAATGAAGCTGCACAAGCGCTCTGCATCAGAAAGGTCGCCGACGGGTTTGGACTGCTTTCGCGACCGAATTCGATCAATCTTGATCTTGATTTTGATCCCGATGCCGATGCCGATGTCTCGACCAACTGATGCAGATGCAGATGCAGATGCAGATGCAGATGCCGAGCGGCTCAGGCCTTGGCGGTTGCTGCAACGGCGCGCAGATGGGCGACTAGCGTCTGTAATTCCCCTGCCCGAACCATCTGCGCCGGCGTACGGCCGTCGAGCTCGGCGATATGGTGGCTGCGATACCATTTTTCCGCAGCAGGCCCCCGTCCGAGGAACCGGGCGGCAAGCGACAGGACGAGGGTCTTCGCATCGGTCGGCGACACCGTATTGGCTTCGATCGCTGCATCGACTCGCGCGATCGCTGCCTTGGCGGACTGCTGCTTCAACGACTGACGCAGCGCCACGGCCTTCGGCGCGATTGGCGCAACGATCTTCACCTTTGCCTCACCGGAGGCCGCCGCAGCACCGGGCTTGACCTTGGGCAACAATCCCGCATCGATCGTCACCTGTTTCACGGGCTGTGCAATGCGGATCTTCTTGCCGGACGTCGTCATGTCTCTGCCTTCCGTCGAATGTGTTTGATGGGCGCGGCCGTGCGCTCAAGCCCCCCACTCCGCATCACGGGCGCAGGGCTGATGTGGAGTGAGCACTACCAGTTCGTCACCGGCTCTTCAACCAATCGACAGGCGAAGCTCAACGGACACTCCCAACTCAACGCTTGGCGATGGTGATAGCAGACCACCAAGCGGCCGTGATCGTGCCTTGAGGCCTTCCCCTTCCGAAGCAAGTCGGAAACGTCCCTTGGCTGCCGATGATCGTCACCGAGCTCTCGGCACACCAGCCCAACCCATACAATACAAGAAGGGGCACGAAGCGTGGAATGCCGCGCAGCGGCCGATCGCTGGGAATGCAGCGAACGCATCCCGGCAGATCGGCGCTGCTTGCCAGTCGCCTATTCGGACCGGAACGCCTTGGAGAAAAAGTCCGTGAAGGGCTTGGTCAGATAGGACCCGACGGTGCGGTCATTCGTACGCAAAAAAGCCTCCACGGGCATCCCCGGCTTGAGCGCTAGCGCATCTCCATCATGCTCGAGTGTCAGCCGCGCCTCGTAATAAGCTGCTCGGCTCTGCGGGTCGACGACGAGATCGGGCGAGATACGCTCGATGGTGCCATGAAGCTCCGGCGTCAGCCGTTGGTTGAAGGCGGGAAAGCGCAGAAAGGCGCCCTGTCCCAGATGCACCTGGTCAATGTCCTGTGGTGAGATCCGGACGTCCGCCACCAGGAGGTCCGACTGCGGCACGATGAGCATGAGCGTTTCCTGCGCGAGAATGACCCCTCCAATCGTGTGGATGCTGAGCTGATGAATGGTGCCGTCTTGTGGTGCACGAATATCCAGTCGCCGCAACTGATCTTCTGCCGCGACCTTGCGCTCCTTGAGTTCCGACAGCGCGGAACTGACATCATTCAATTCCTTCGCCACGTCCCCCCGAAGCTGCTGGTCGATCTGAAAGATCTCAAGATTGGTCTCGGAAATACGCGCTTTCGCCTGAGCGATATTGGCCCGGATGCCGGCCAACTCTCCGTCGAGATCGGCCTTTTCCCGCTGCGCCATATTCAGCCGCGAATACTGGACCAGCTTCTGCGCCCACATCTTTTGCGCCAGCGCGAGATCCTTTCGCGCCAGGTCGACCTGCACTTCCATCGCCACCGCTTGTTCCTGAAGCCCGGTAACCTGTTCGCTCAACTGGACGATCCGTTCCTGTAGTTGAGCCTTCTGCCCATCCCGTGCCTCCCGGCGCAGAGAAAAGGCTCGGGTCTCGTTCGTCAGAATATGCTGCACCCCTTCGTCTCCGGCGCGCGCCAGCAAATCTGCATCAAATGCAATCGCGGCTTGGCCGTCTCGCTCCGCCAAAAGCCGCCCCCGCTTGGCCACGAGCTCGTCCAGCGAATTGCTGACAATTGCGAGATTGGCCTTGGCTACCGTCGCGTCCAGCCGCGCCACGAGATCTCCAGCCCGCACCCTCTGCCCGTTCGACACGAGAATCTCGGCCACTGTCCCCCCGGCCGGATGCTGCACCTTCTTGACCTCCGAATTGACCACGACCGTACCGCCCGCAATCACCGCCCCCGAGATTTCGACGGTGGCCGCGACGCCGCCTCCAGCCGTCAGCAAGGCCAGTGCCGCCGTTGCGACCATGAGATTGCTGCGGATCGACCGAACAAGCCGATGCGAACGTTCCGAGCTCATGCACGCTCTCCCATCGCACCAAGCGGCTTGACGGTGACGCCGACGTCCAGAGCCGCCCTCTCGCCGCTATCCTCCTGCGCGCCACCTCCAGACTGTCCCGCTCTCGGGGGTATATCCGCGCCCGGATGTGGCGAAGCCGGCACCGGGCGAATGAGATCTCGCTTGCGCTCCAGCATCTGTGTCTGTCCATCACTGACCAGCATGACCTGGTCGCAAGCATCGAGTGCGCTTGCCCTGTGGGCGATCACGATCGCGATCCCGCCCCGGGCACGCACGCTGCGGATCGCCGAAGTCAGCGCAGCCTCGCCGGCCTGGTCGAGGTTGGAGTTTGGCTCGTCGAGCACAACCAGGAACGGATCCCCGTACAGTGCCCGCGCAAGACCGATACGTTGCCGCTGTCCGGTCGACAGCACATGGCCGCTTTCGCCGATCTGTGTGTCGTAGCCGCCGGAAAGACGCAGGATCAACTCGTGGACACCGGCCGCCTGTGCCGCTGCAATGATCGCTTCGCTTGTGGCAGCCGGATCGAAGCGGGCAATATTTTCCGCCACACTGCCCGACAGAAGCTCAAGATCCTGAGGCAGGTAACCTATATGCCGAGAGAGCATCTCTGGCTCGAAATGTTCCAGCAGAGTTCCGTCCAGCCGGATAGAGCCTCGGGTAGCGGGCCACGCACTCACCAGGACACGCGCCAGGGTGGACTTGCCCGCAGCACTCGGCCCCACCACTGCCAGGGCCGAGCCGGCTTGCAAACTGAACCCTGCGTTGTGAACGATCAGGTTGGAGCCGCCGGGTGCGACCACTGCCAGGTTTTCGACATCCAGTCGTGCGACCGGCGCCGGCAATTCCAGTCGTTCGCAAGAGACTTGCCCATCAAAGATTTTTGTCAGGCGCCGCCAGCTTTGGCTTGCCGCAATGAACGTTCGCCAATGGGCGATCGACACCTCGACCGGCGCAAGCGCCCGCGACACCAGTATGCCGCTAGCAACGATCATGCCGGAACTTACTTCACCCTTGATGAACAGGAATGCGCTGAGAGCCAGAATAGCGGATTGAAGAAACATCCGGAATGCCTTGGACATCGCCCCAAAACCGGACGCCACATCGCTGAGAGAAAGTTGGCTGTCGACGAAGGCGCCGTTCAGCCCGGACCATCGGCTGGCCAGGTGCGGCATCATTCCCAGCACGCGCACGGCCTCTGCATTGCGTGAGGTTGCCTCCGCCATGCTTGATTTCTGGATCGACAGCACTGTTGCCGCATGCGACGTGCGGCGGGAGGACAGGTCGGTCGCCAAGGTCAGACACAACAGGACCAGTGCCCCTGTCAGCGCCGCCACTCCGATCCAGAAATGGAAGGCGAAACAGATCAGCATGTAGAGTGGAATCCAGGGTAGATCGAAGAGGGCGCTCGGTCCCGGTCCACCCAGAAACGAGCGGATCTGGTCCATGTCGCGTAGCGGCTGAAGCCCTTCGGCACTCGTGCGCGCTCGAAGCGGGCTCGCGGCCGTCATGGCAAAGCAGGCTTCGCTCGCCATGCTGTCAACATAAGCGCCAATCCGCGCCAGGATCCTGTTGCGAAGAAGGTCGAGTATGCCTTGGCAGGCATAAAGACCGCTGAGGATTACCAACAGCGCAATGAGGGTTGGCACGCTCCGGCTCGGCAGCACCCGGTCATAGACTTCCAACATGAACAATGGACCGCTGAGGAAGAGCACGTTGATCAGGGCACTGACCAGACCGACCCCGAAAAACGCGCTCCGGCAACGGGAAAGCGCCTCCAGAAGCCAGGGCCGCCGAGCACCGGTTTCCGCAGGAAAAGCGACTTTCGGGGATCCGGTCCGGCTCATGTCTGCTCCTCTCCCGTCTGCAGGCGGGGTTTGCGCGGTCGACCGCGCTGACGTTTGCCAAGGCCCGTGGCCTTGGCCATGTCCGATCGTTGAGCCGCATAGACAGGGGACGTGACCGGATAGTCCGGCGGCAGGTTCCACCGCATGCGATAGGCCTCCGGAGTGAGTTGATGCTGCGCCGAAAGATGTCGTTTAAGCGCCCGGAAAGCCTTGCCGCATTCCAGACACACCAGCCGCTCACCCCCCTGCGCATCCACCGAAACGGTATCCTCCAGCGGCTCCGGCTTAAGGTTGGAAAGGCCGAGCACCGTCCTGTGGGTCTGTTCCAAGAGGCTGGCAAGCTGTGCAGGCGGCACGATGTGATTGGTGACATACGCTCGCACCAGATTGACGGTCAGCGCCACGGCATTTGCCGGAGAAACATCTTCGGCCGCTCCCTCGGGAAGCTCCTCCGGCAGTAGATCTCTTTGCATTGTCGCACAGCATTTCTGCCGCCCCGGAATTAGCGTTGAATGTGCAAGGGTTGCTTGCTGTTGAGTTGAATACGCGCGGCTTCGATGCCCCAAGAAAGCAAATTGGACGCACGCTCTTTCGTCTGTGCCTCAACATAACATCGTAATTCCGGTGCGTTGCCAGAAGCGCGGTAATGCACGACGGAGCCGTCATTGAGACTGACACGCACGCCATCCAAACGGTCGACGGCACAGATGACGCCCACTGTTTTGAAATAAGCGTCCAAGAACGCCTCGCCCTGCAAAATCCGGCTAAGAAAATCCTGTGACAACGGGGACGGGATATCCTTCAGCCGATCCGCGAGCGCATATCCCACAGGCAAGTCCCCGACGATGGCCGAAAGTGGCTTTTCCAAGTTTGCGATTGCCAGCAGGCAGGCCAGGATCGGCAACATCGCATCCCGCGTCGGCAGGCGGGTGAGCGCACGGCCCTGCCAGATCGCATCCGAACCGAGCAAGACGCCACCATTGGCCTCAAAACCGATGATCCCGGCCTTACCTGCGAAGGCGGCAGCCTCCATGGCCGCGATGACGAAAGGCGAACCGACACGGGTGCGAACCACTTCGCCGGAACCTCCGGCGCGCTCGACCACGCTGCCGGACGTCACCGGAGTAACAATCGTTTGCAGCCCCAGGAGTTTGGCAGTGAGCAAGCCAAGCACGTCACCCCGCATGATCGCGCCCGTCTCGTCAGCGACAAGCGGCCTGTCCGCATCCCCATCCGTCGAGACAACCGCATCGAATTGACCCGTACGCGCAATCTCCGCGATGTACTCGACCATTTCGGGTTCGTGCGCTTCCGTATCCACCGGAATAAAGTGTCCGGCCCGGCCGAAAACCGCAACCTCGGCACCAAGTCCCCGCAAAATGTCAACCATCAGGTCCCGGGCGACCGAACTGTGTTGGTACACCGCGACCCGCTGGCCGGTTAAATTTCTCGGGCCGAAGACGTCGACATACCGCGCCGTATATGCCGCATTGACCGATGGCGCCGGGACATCCTTCCGGACCGCTGCCCGTGACAGACTGTCGAGAACAGTGTCGCTGAGCGACGCCACCTGTGCCGCAATCGCAGCCTCATCCACCTTCGAGATCTCGCCATGCGGTAGATAGAATTTCAACCCGTTGCGATCATCGGGAATGTGGCTCCCCGTCACCATGATGGCCGGGCAACCGCGACGGATGGCCTCAAGCGCAAGGGCAGGAGTGGGCACAGCGCCGCAATCTACCGCCGTCAATCCCGTGTACCCGATGGCCGCCCGGCAGTCCTCCGATATTGCCAGACTGCTGGACCGCAGGTCGCGGCCCACCAGCACCTGCCTCGTCTGCGGCGCAAAAGCCATCGCATGACGCACAAAGCCGAGTGCATAGGCGCGTGAGGGCAGGCCGACCAGATCAGCAACCAGCCCCCTGAGCCCTGAGGTCCCGAATTTCAAATCCCCGCTGAGCGCAGTGGACAGACCGACCGGAGCGGAGGCGACGGTTGGAGAAGGAGAGACTCCTTGCAACGAAAGGACACCCATCACAACATCCCCATGATGATACCGGCCGGCATCTGCGACGGCACCTCCGCTTTGTCGCTATATCGATTCAGCGCGCCTGTGACGGTCTGCCGCTCCAGATATCGCATGAGTTCTCCAAGGGCGCAGATGATGTGATAAAGTGAACTGGCTGGCGCTGGTCCCGCGTTGAAGCTTCCATCCTCCAACATCACGTCGTGCCAGGTACCCCTGGCATCAACATCAAGATAAGCGAACAGGGCACGGCAGGCCTCAAGCGCGTTTTGCTCGGCCAGCCAGCGTTCCTGTCCATCACGCACTTCCGCAAGCGCAAGCCAGGCCTTCAGCCGTTCTGTCTGCGGCCAAAGCCTTGCCTTGCCGTCCGCAATCAGACCATCCGACCACACCTCGTTCACCGCCACTCGACGGACGGGGTCAACCCCATGCTGTTCGGCAAAGGTGATCATGCGCTCCGCCCGGTCACCGATCTTGCCGCCGGTCGCCTGAGACCAGCGTATAAGCAACCACGCCCATTCGAAGTTGTGTCCTGGCTCGATCCGCGACCGGCCGTCCTCGTCGATCACGCTCCAGTCGTCATGGAAATACTCACGCACGACCCCGTGGTCAGGGTCGTAGAAGCGGCTTTTGAACAGGGCGACGATCTCGTCGGCCAGCATCCGCCACGTCGGATTGGCGTCCAGCTCCATCCAGGCCAGCGCGGCTTCGAGCAGGTGCATATGGGGGTTTGAACGCAGGGGATAGGGCGCCGCCGTATGGTCCTTGAAACCGCCGGCGTCATGCCCGAGCCGCTCCCGGAGACTGGCCAGCGCCAAGAGCGCCCGTCGCCGGTAATCCTCGTCCTGCAGATGCGCGAAGGAATGGGCATAGGCAAACAGCAGAAAGGCCTGATCGTAGAGATGATGGTCCTGGTCGACAAGGCTATCGTCATCACTGAGTCCATGGAACAGCAGACCGTCTGGAGCACTGTAATTGAGCAGGAAGCGATAGCCATGACGCAGGCACGCCGCAGCCGCCGTCTTGTTCCAGCCCAATCGGGCCGCCTCACAGAAACTATAGATCTGCCGGGCCGTCACCCGTACCCGCCGGGCAGAAGTTGGAATACGGCCCTCTTGAGATATACTTTCGCAAAAGCCGCCTCGCATCCGATCAATGCCGACCGTGGACCAAAGAGGCAATATGTCCTCGAACAGCATTCGGCGAAATTGAAGGCCGGCGTCTTCGAGTGTCAGTGTAAAATCAACATTTGAATTGAGATTGAGTCTATTCCAGGCTGAATTGCCGCGCATGCTCTCACTCCACCCATACGGAAGGAGCTTATCGTTACCAATCAATTAATCAGTCCGTCGTTTACCTGAGTTAATAAAAACAGAAAAACAGTTCGCAAAGAATCTATTTACGGACTTGTTCATATGTTCAAATTTCGTATCATCTAGTCACTAGCCGCGCAGCCGGCATGCAAATAAGTACTAATCGCGATAGACGGCAAAGTTTCGGACTTAGACCGCAGATTCTATAAAAAGACCCAGAGGAAACATTCAAGAGAACAGGACACGGTTTGCTCATGACTGAGTAGGCTTTGTACCTGAGAGTATTTGTGCGCCGAGATCAGCGGCGAATGGACATCATGAAAGTGCATTGATTTTCAATGGGATATGTTGGCGTTGGGGAAGTCAAAAAATGCATCATGTATCACCTTTTATGCGGCGCGTGGGACAACTGCTCCCTTCGTCTGGTCGGACAAGCCCGGTGTTGGAATCCATCGGTTTTCGCTCAACATGCCTGGAAAAGGGCAGTGAAATCTTAGGCGCAGGCAAAACGGTGCGGCATGTCCTGACGATTGGACACGGTCTGGCCATGCGCTACCGCCTTCTGCCTGACGGCAGCCGACAGGTCATCATGTTTCTTGCCGCAGGCGACATCTGCAACCCGCATATTTATCCAACCGTGATGGATCATGGCATCGCTGCCGTAACAGCAGTTCGCATCGACCGCTTTGACTGCGAGAGCCTGATCGGCCTCAGCAACAGCGTCGTGGGCCTCAACCAGGCTCTCTGGACCCTGGCGGAAGAGCAGAACGCAATCATGCGCAACCATATCACCAGCCTGGGGCGCAGCGATGCGCGCGCCCGCGTCATCATGCTGCTCAAGGAGCTGTCGCTCAGGCTGTCGGTCGCCGGCGGTCAAGCCGGACCCGTCTTCATTCCCGTCACGCAATCCCTCTTGGCGGATGCAATCGGCCTGACCCATATCCATTTCAACCGCATCATCGGGGACATGGGGAAACGCGGTATCATCGCCACCAGCCGAGGCGGAATTCTGGTCAACAGCATCTCCAAGCTGGAGAAGCTGGGCGAGGAATTGGTCGCTGCAGCCTGACGCATTGAGGGCTGGCCTTTGCCTGAATCGGCGCTTCCAGGCGCGCCTGTCTTGACGAACTCGGAGATTGTAAAGATGCACTGCGAGGACCGTTTCCTCGCGGTAAATATTTGCGGGCGTAAAATTAATCGCCAATAAATTTGAGTTTTACTTAACAAATGTTGATGTGATTGTCATTTATATTTGCTTAGTTCAGGCTCTATACAAAGGAGCTGAGCATGAAGATCAGTATATTTGGTGCCGGCTATGTCGGCGCAGTATCAGCCGCATGCCTGGTGAAGGAGGGCCACCACGTTACGGCGGTCGATCCGGATCCCAACAAGATCGGCCCGCTGATGGCCGGGAAGTCGCCCATTATTGAACCGGGTCTGGAGGAAATCATTCGCGATGGCGTTGCCTCCGGCAGGCTGACCGCGACGCAAGACGCCGCAGCCGCTATCGCAGCAACCGACCTGTCGCTGATCTGCGTCGGCACTCCGTCCCTCCCAGATGGCAACCTCAACACGGAATATCTCAAGCGCGTCGCCGAAGACATTGGCGCAGCAATCAAGCTGAAGAACACGTTCCATTCGGTCGTCGTGCGCTCAACTTGCCTGCCCGGCACCACGGAGGGCATTGTCATCCCAGCACTTGAAGCCGCATCCGGGATGAAGGCCTCCGAAGATTTTGGCATCGCTTATCTGCCGGAATTCCTGCGCGAAAGCACGGCAATTAAAGACTACTACGATCCCGGAGTCATTGTGTTCGGCGCGTCCGACAAATTCACTCTGGACCGGCTTGAAGCGATCCATGCCCCGATCAACCGGCCGAAATTCGTCGTCGACATCAAGACCGCCGAGGGTATCAAATACACCAACAATGCCTGGCATGCGCTCAAGATCAGCTTCTCCAACGAGATCGGCAACATCCTGAGCAAGGCCGGCATCGACAGTCACGTCGCCCTCGACATTCTCTGCGCCGACGACCGGCTGAACATTTCCAAGGCCTATCTCACCCCGGGCTTCGCCTTCGGCGGTTCCTGCTTGCCCAAGGATCTGCGCGCCCTGATCAGCATGTCGCGTCGCCAGGGCACCCCGGCCCCACTGCTTGAAGCGACGCTCTCGGCCAACGAGGTGCAGATCAATCGCGCCTACAGCCTGATCGCCAACCAGGGCAGCCGCAAGGTCGGCATCGTCGGCCTGAGCTTCAAGCCGGATACCGATGATCTGCGCGAAAGTCCGCTGGTCGAGCTCGCCGAACGCCTTTACGGCCGCGGGTACCAGATCAAGATCTTCGATCCGAACATTCGGATGAACCGTCTCACCGGTGCCAATGCGAGCTTCGTCAGTGCCCGCCTGCCGCATCTGGCCGAACTGCTCAACGAGGACATCGAATCGGTCTTGTCTGACTCCGACGTCATCGTCGTTGGAAACCGGGCCGAAATGAACGGATCACTGAAGCGGGTCAAACCCGAGACCCACATCATCGACCTGGTCCGCGTCGACAAGACGCTGCGCAGTGAAGGCAATTATCATGGCATCTGCTGGTGACTTCACCTACAGCCCGGTCGCACATGTCCTGATGGTGCTCGGCATAGCTGTGGCAGCGACGTCGCTGCCCAGCCAGGCCTATGCCATCATTGACAGCAAGACCGGGCTGGCCATCGGCCTGATCGGCGCCTGGCGCTATGGCTGGGGCATCCTCCACTTCCTGCGCGGCACCCTCTACCGCGCTCATGTCTATCCACGCATGAAACGTGCGGCAATGGCCGAAAAGCGGAAGGGCTTTGCCTCCTATTTCCTGGTCACCAGCTTCCGCATTCCAACGGAAACGACGATCGAAGTGTACCGTGCCGCCTTCGCAGCCGCACTCAAGGCGCCAGGGCCTGCGACCGTGGTCGCATCGATCGTCGATCTCTCGGATCAGCGCATCATCAAGAAACTCTACGCCGCAATGGTGGCCGACACGGATCCGGTCGATCTCGTGATCGTGCGGATCGATGGCAGCGGCAAGCGCGATGCACTCGCCTCGGGATTTCGCGCCATCGCCCGCCTCTTCCCCGCCCCGGATGCCATGGTCGCGGTGATTGATGGCGACAGCGTCGTCCCCGACGACCTCGTCGAAAAATGTGCCCCTTTCTTCCACGATCCGAAGGTCGGCGCGCTCACCACGGATGAGTTTGCCGAGGTGCGCGGGAAATGGATCTTCCAGCAGTGGTATGCTTTGCGTTTTGCCCAGCGCCACATCCTGATGTCGTCAATGGGCCTCTCGCGCCGGGTCCTGACGCTGACGGGGCGCATGTCCATGTTCCGCGCCTCGATCATCTGCAATCCGGACTTCGTCGCCCAGGTCGAAGTGGATTTTATCGACCACCCCAGGCTCGGTCGCTTCAAGTTTTTGACCGGGGACGACAAGTCGAGCTGGTTCTGGCTGCTGCGCAACGGCTACCAGATGCTCTATCTGCCCGACGTTATGATCAAGACCATCGAGGATCCGCCGACGGAGAGCTTCTTCGGTTCCGCCGCCATGCTGATGGTTCGCTGGTATGGCAATATGCTGCGCACCAACCGCCGCGCGCTTGCGCTCGGCCCGCGCCGGATCGGCTACTTCGTATGGTGGGCGATCCTCGATCAGCGAATGTCCATGTGGACCTGTCTGATCGGTGCGACCAGCGCCATCCTTGCCACCCTGCTGATCTCGCCCTTCACCATCCTGGTTTATGGCGTCTGGATCCTGGCATCCCGCTACGCAATCACACTTTCGCTCTTCACGGCCCGCCGCCAGATCTCCGTCGTTGCGCCTCTGCTGCTTTATTTCAACCAGATCTTCGGCTCGGCGATGAAGGTCTTCATCTTCTTCCATCTCGATCGGCAGAAGTGGACCCGCCAGAACACGACACTGGCCAAGGCAGACCGCAGTTGGCTCGTCAGCTACCGCAAGTTTGAATCCAAGCTCTACCAGTCGGTCAGCATTCTCGCGCTGATCACCGCCTGCAGCGTGATGATTGGCATCACCACCATGTCCCGTCTTTGAACACGAAACGGAGTCTCGATCATGAGAGGCATATCTTACGAAGCTGAACTGCAGCGTCAGCACCCCCGCTACAGGCTCCCGATGAAGGCCACGATCGACGGGCGGGAATACGACGTGCACGACTGGTCGATGAATGGCTTCGCCATCAACGCCAAGGGTTTGCCGGCCGGAAAGAAGGTAATGGCGCACCTTACCATCCCCTTCAGTGGCTATCACTTCAGTTTGACGCACGTCCCCTCAGAGGTGCTCTATGCAACCGATGGCGAGGGCCGCACCAGCCTGGTCTTCAGCGCACTGGAGGACAGCCAGATCAGTCTCTTGAGCTACATGACCGATGCCATCATCGCAGGTGAGGTTGTGAGAGCCGGCGATGTGCTTGATGTTGCTCGCCGCACCGACATGGTCCGCTCCAAGCAGGTGCCCGCACCGCCGCGCCTGTCGACCGGAGGCCGCATTGCCCAATTGGGCCGCCGTGTGGCGGCCACCGCAGGTGTTGCCGCCATAGGTGCAGCCCTTGTCGCCTTCCTGTCGGCGAATGTTTACGACGAATTATATGTCGTGCGTCCGGAAAGCGCGAGCATTGCCGCAAAGACGGTCAATGTCGCCGCCCCGGCTGTCGGCCGCATCACCTTCCTGAATGAGAAGGCGCAACTCGCCTTCGGCGAACCGCTGATCACCGTCAATCCGGCTGTCGGCGACCCCATCACGGTAGAATCACCCTGCGACTGCGTGCAGACCGAACAGCGCTTTGCCAGCGGCGATTTTGTCCGCACAGGGGATCCTGTCGTCCGGCTGATGCGCGCCGATGCCCCGATCGTCGTCTCGGCAGCCGTCAGCGATAACAAGCTGATGAGCCTCTACGGCGTGAAGACAGCCTCGCTCGTCTATCCCGACGGCACCCAGGTCGGCGATGCCGAAATCCTCTGGCTTCCCGGCAAGGGCGGATCGCAGTCGGATCTCCCGCGCGATCCGCTGACCGTGCTCATCGCACCGAAAAAAACCCTGTCGACCGACATGATCGGTCAGCCGGTGGAAGTCCGCTTCGATCTCTTCTCCGAGAGCACCATCGGCCGCCTCGTTCACACCGCTGCCGCCGCATTCGGCGCTGAAACAGCCGCGCAGGCGGTGGCTGAGGAGATCACGCCATGACCCCAATTCGTCCTGTCATTCTCTGCGGCGGCTCGGGTACGCGGCTTTGGCCCCTCTCCCGCCGTCTGGAGCCCAAGCAGTTCCAGACCCTGGGGGGTGAGCGTTCACTGTTCCAGGACACGCTGGCCCGCTTCCGTGACGAAGAGTTTGGGCGCGCCACGGTGCTCGTCAATGCGCTGCAGGAACCCCGCGTTCAGTTCGAACTGCAGCAGATTGACCATCCTGCCGGACGTCCGCTCGTGCTCGTCGAACCCGCAATGCGCTCCACGGCGCCCGCCATTGCCGCCGCAGCAAGGGTCATGGTGGCCGAAGATCCCGACGCCGTTCTGCTGGTGGTGCCGAGCGACCACCGCATCGGTCGCTCAGACCGCCTGCAGGATGCCTATCGCGCCGCCCTGCCCTTCGTGCAGCAGGGTGGGATCGCTCTTTTCGGTATCCGGCCGACGGCACCCGAAACGGGCTTCGGCTATATCGAAGCCGAAGCCGACGGCGCAGGCGCCGTGCTGAAAGTGCTCAGCTTCGTCGAAAAGCCGCACTTCGACCTTGCCTCCCGCCTCGTCGCAGATGGCCGCCACACCTGGAACAGCGGTATATTCATGTTCCGCGCCGATACCATCCTTGCGGAATTGGCTGGTCACGCACCAGAGGTCCTCGCCGCAGTCGATGCCAGTATCGCCGAGGCAAGCCGCTCGGACAACAGCCTGCGCCTGTCGCAGACTTTTACCGCATCACCGGAAATTTCCATTGACCACGCTGTTATGGAGCATTCATCCCGGCTCGGCGTTCTCCCGGTCTCGCCGGAATGGAATGACCTCGGCTCCTTCGAAGCGCTCTGGGAAACTGGCCAGCGCAACGCGGAGGAAAATGTTCTTAAAGGCGACGTCCTGCTGCGCGACGTCCGCCGCAGCTACATCAGCGGTTCGCGCCGCCTGATCTCCGTTATCGGCCTCTCCAACATCGTCGTCGTCGATACGGACGATGTCCTGCTCGTCGCCTCGCGCGCACAGTCACAGGATGTGAAGTTTGTCGCCCAGCATCTGGCGAAGCTCGGCCATCCCGCCGCTGACAGCCACCTCCTTCGCCAGCAGTCCGGCGGAAGCCGCCGCCTGCTTGAAGAGGGACCGGGTTTCCGTGTCGAACGCATCGACATCCTGCCGGGCGCCATGCTGGACCTGGAACGGGAGGAAACACCGGCCTCGGTCAGCATCGTGATGTTGTCCGGCGAGGCTGTGCTCGGCGAGCCGGGTGCTGAAACAGTCCTGACACAGGGTTTTGGCCTTGATCTCCGAGCGCCCCAGAAACTCGTCCTGCGCAATCCCGGCGAGCAGACTGCAACCCTGATGCTGAGCGTCACGCGCGCCGTGGAAGAGGCAGGAAGCCTTGCCCAGCAAAGGAAGGTGGGCTGATGGCCACGCTCACCCTTTGCCCCGGCGGAACCCGCCTGTGCCTCCTCTTGCTCACGGGTTACCTGGCCTTTGCCGCACCAGCCTCCGCGTCCATCGAGAGTGAAGTGGACATGGCACGCACCATCGTAACCGAGGGTATTGTGAAGCTGGATTCCGAGCGAAACCCTCAGGCGCGTGTCCGCCTGCTGAACGAGGCGGTAGACGCAATCGGTGTTCTGGAGGGGCTGGGGCGCGATGATCCGGCTGATGCCGGAGCGAAGAAAGCCTTGGTGGACCTCGCTGCGCAGGCCATCCTCCCCGATGTCCTTCGCCTCAGCCTCGTCGAGGCCTTGGCAGCACTCATCGGCCCCGGCGATGCCGGCCTTCAGGCGGACCTAGACGCCAAAGCCGCAATGGAGGCCATCAGGGATCCGGCTTACCGCTCAGCAGGCTGGAGCGCGCTCGCCGCAGCCCATGTCCGCACCGAACAGGGGGAGGAGGCCGAACGTCTGGCGACACTCGCCATTGAGGACGCACGCGGCATCGACCGGGATGCGACACGCGACGGTGCCCTGCGGGCCGCAGTCTTGGTTTTTCCGCGTGGCAAGCTGCCTGAAGGCATTCTTGAGATAGCCACCAATTCCGTCGTCCTCGCCCGCACCCGTGCCGAACTATATCAGAGGGTCGCCCTCGATGCGCTGGCCGCGGAAGGCATGCTCAACCCGTCCAGAGATGCACTGACGCCGCTTATCGAAGCAGCGCTCACCGCCAAGAATGGCGCACGCGCCCTTGTGCTTACCCAGGCACTGGACCGCGATGAGGATGTCCGCGTCGAGTTCCTAGACAACATCCTGCGCCTGGCGCTCGACAAGCGCGACGATGCGCTCGCACTGCGCACGGCAAAATCCATGTCCCGTGACCGTGATCAGAACAAGGCGCTGCGCCAACTCATCGACGTCCGGATCGACCGCAGCAAGGCTTTGCGCGCTCGCGAAATCGTTCCCCTGCTTTTGACGGCCAAGGCGCGTGTCGATGCCGATATTGCGATCGCCAAGAATCTCCGCCGTCAGGGTTATGTCGAAGCCGGCCGCGAGATCCTGCTTCAGGATGTCGCCCTGAAACTCGATGACCCCAATGCCACGGCGAACCTCGTCGCGGCATTGGCGGCCTTCGCGGAATTCGGGCCAGCGCAAACCCTCGCCCGCGCGCTGCCGGAAGGCAACGAACGGTCCCTCGCCATGTCTCGCCTGGTCAAAGGTTTCGCTGATGACGACCGGCTGGACGACGCAAACGAACTGCTGGCGGAAATCTCGCGTCGGGAAGATCAGAGCTATGCCCGCTCTGCCATTGCCCGTGCCTTCGTCAAACGCGGCAACACGCAGGAGGCGACAGCAAGTCTCGTCAAGATCGACCCGGGGGCGGATCGAGATCGGGTTCTCGAGGCGCTCGCCGAGCATGCCGTCGAGAAGGGCGACATGGGCCTTGCTCGCGATTTTCTGGTCCAGGCCGCCGGTGACGAAACCCGCTGCCGCATCCTGATCGAGATCGCGCTCGCCACCCAGGGCAAGGCCTCCGCCCGGGAAATCCTGGAAGAAGCGGTTGCCCTCCTCGCCAACGGCAGGGACGTCGACGACAGCCGTGCGGAAATTGCCATCGCCTTCGCCCGAATTGGCGAGCTCGCCCGTGCTGACAGCCTGCTCGACGCCATCGGCGACCAAGGCGCCCGCAAAGAGGCCGAAAGCGAAATCGCCGATCTCCTGGTGAAGCAGGGCGCTTTGGAACCGGCAGAACGCCGGCTGCCCCGCCTGCCGGCCGATCTCGCGGCGACCCTGCGTGCGGATTTGGCCTATGCAAACTTCGAGAAAACCGGAGAGGTCGAGACCTTCGTCTCCAGCGTCGCCGGCCTCCCTTGGCAGGCCCGCGTCCCGGCCCTGCGCCGGATGGCTGAAGCCCGGGCAATAACGCTCGACGTCAAGGGATGGCTGAGCGATCCTCAGATCGATCCCTTGGCGGTGACCACGCCTGCTGCAGCGGGACAACCGGCCGATTTTGCCATCGGCCGCCATCAGATTGTCGCCCCGGCGCCCTCGACGAGGGCACTCCCCGGCATTCGGATGCCGAACATTTTCGAGCATGATGCAGCCATGCTGCGGAGCCGCGTCCCCGCCCCGGCCGGGGGCGTAGGCCATCTCGCAATTCTCGGCTTCAGTCCCTTCAGCCTGGAGGCTTTCAAGCTGAGCACCGGTGGCGAGGCTGCCATCCATCAGGTCCAGATCTCCCAGCAGATGACATGGCCGCGTTACATCGCCGTCGAAAAGGGTGTCGTGACACTCGGCACTCTCCTGCGCGACCTCCCGGAAACCACCGCGCGCCGCCTTCTGTCCGTTGAGGGCGACACCCTTCTGGTCCGCGTTCCCATCATCGTACTGCCCGGTGCAACGCTGCTGATGTCAGGCGCGGAATTCAGCCAGTACAAGCTCGGCGCCCAATCCGGCACCTTCATCGCCGTTGCCGGACGCCTCGTCGTCCAGGATGCCGAAATCATCGGCTATGACGAGATTGCCGCCCGCCCGGCCGTTGCAACCGACAAGACACGGGCGAATTTCCGTCCATTCATCACCGCCTGGGGCGGCAGCGACATCCAGATCGCCGGCAGTCGCCTCGCCATGTTGGGCTACGACAGCAGCAAGGCCTTCGGCCTTACCCAGTCCAGCGGCGCCGCCGTGCAGTCGCTCTATGCCTTCGACGACAATCGCCCTACGGGCAACATCGTCGACAACAGCTTCGAGAACCTGCGCTATGGCTATTACAGCTACGAGGTCGATCATGTCCGCGTCATCGGCAACGAATATCGCGACAACATCATATACGGCATCGACCCGCATGACCGGTCGCGTCACCTGCTGATTGCGCTCAACACCGCCTATGGCTCGCAGAAAAAGCACGGGATCATCGTCTCGCGCGAAGTCGACGACAGTTTCATCGTCGGCAATGTTTCCGTTCACAACAGAGGCTCGGGCATCATGCTCGACCGCACCAGTGTCCGCAACATCGTCTATGCCAACACGGCGGTCGCAAACGAGGGTGACGGCCTCACCTTCTACGAAAGCGGCTGCAACATCGCTGCGGCCAACGACCTCAGTCGCAACCGTCGCGCCGGCATCAAGATCCGCAACAGCGCCGATGTCGGCATTTACGACAATCGCGTAGAGGCCAACACGCAAAGCGGCGCCGACATTTATGTCGCCGACCTGCGTCAGTCGCCGGAAGGCAAGACCCGGAATTTCGAGCTCGACCCCTACCAGACACTGGTCACGGCCGTCATCAGCGGCAATGCCTTCTCCGAGAACGCAGACGCCATCAATGTTGCGGGCGCTGCCCAACTTCAGCTCGACGGCAACATGTATCGGCGCCAGCGCGACAACATCTTCGCTGGAGACCTGCGCCAACTATCCCCCTTCCTGCTGCGCCTGCGCGAGACATCGGCTCTCCTCACCGACAATAGCTGTGAGCCGGAAGAGCCAGTACAAAGCTGCAGGTTCGGCGAATGGCCGCATCCGCCGCGTAAGCGCAACATCTGCACCGGGATGATGCTGTCCCCGGCACCGGCCGCGATCGGCGAGGCGGCACGGGATGGCTAGGCTCTTTTCGCTCGTGATTGCGGCCTGCCTTTTGCTGGGCCTTGCGCTTCCGGCGATGGCATCGGGCTGGGCAGGCCTCTTCGACGTCAAGAGCCGGGCCAACGCCCTTCAGACCGACGCCTACAGAGACATTCGCGCGCTGTGCCTCGCGATCGCCATCGATCCTGCCTGGGAGACGCTGAAACCGATCCGCAGGCTCGCAACTACCGAAGGTTACGGCTCCGACACCTCGGCTGAGGATTTCTCTTGGGCTGTGATGGTGCTCTCCGGTCGTGCTCTCGCCGGCGACGCCGGTGCTCGCAGCCGCCTGAGCGATCTGCTTGACCGCTGGGCAGCCGCCGCAGCCTTCACCGAAACGGAAGAGATCAACGATGCCTATTATGCGCTGAAGCGGCAATTGCTGCCGCTGAGCGTCGCCTATGCCATTCTCGAGCCCGGCATGGAGGCCGAACGGGAGGGCCGCCTGCGCGCCTGGATCGATGGCCTGGTCCGCAAGATCGACCACACCTTCGATGGGGACGTCGACCATAACAACCACCGGGTCTTGGCCGACAGTGTGCTTGCCGTCTGGGGCGCCCAGACCGGTAACAAAGCCATGATGGAAAAGGGTCTCGCCAGATACGAAACCGTTCTTGACGATGTCAGGCCGGATGGAACCCTGGCCCTGGAGGCAAGGCGGGGCGCTCGTGCCCTTTGGTATCAGCGCCAGACACTCTCAAGCCTGACCGTCATGGCCGAGACGGCACGCGGTCAGGGCTTTGATCTCTACGGCCGCACCTCGCCCGAAGGGCGCTCTTACGCCACCTTGCTCGGCGCGCTTCTCAACGGCATAGCCTCGCCGATCCTGGTCGCCGTCTATTCAGCCGAAAACCACATTCCCGGGCCTGAAAAAGACTTCCATCAGCTGGAACTCGGCTTCCTTGAGACCCGTGGTCACGGACGCCACTACATGGGCTGGGCCGAGGCGGCCATTCTTTCCGGTCACGGCCTCGCCTTCGATAGGCTGAAGGACCTCTTTTCGCGGCAGATCGTGGCACGACGGCCTCTGATTGATGAATTCATTGGTGGAAATTCGACATGTTTCTGGGGGCAGCCATGACAGGCCTTGCACAAATCTTCGCCGTTGGTCTCGCCATCCTCGGCCTGCTTCAGTCCGCAGTTGCCGCCGAGGAAACCGATTTCGCCGCTCGCTTCGCCGCGGAGCAAGCTTTGGTGGCGACGCTCTCCCACAGCACGATGCCCCAGGATCAGCGGCAACTGGGCGATCTCTATCGCGACGGCCTGATCTTCAGCGCCGACAACCCGATCCGCAAGGCCGATCGCAACGCTGCGATCGCCGCCTATCGCCGAGCGATGGAGCTCGGTGACAGCTCGCCCGCCGTCATCGTCTCTCTCGGGCGACTGCTGATGCGCGCCTCGGGCGGCCAAGGCTTTTCCGCGATAGAACCTGCGCTGCAGGCACTGGCACTCGAGGGCAACGGGGATGCGACTTATCTGCTCGCCATTGATGCGATGGAAAACCGCCACATGCCTCTGGAGCAGGCTATCCCGAGGCTTGAAGCGGCTGCAATGCTCGGAAGCGCCGGAGCCGTGAGGGACCTCGTCGCGGCCGGGGTCCCGGTGGGTGACACGCTTAAACAGGCGGTCCTCACCCGTCTCACCCAGCGTGCCGAAGAGGGGCAGGCCGCGGCCTCGCTTTCGCTGTTCCATTTTTACGCAGATGGTCTTCTGACCGATCGTGATCCGCATACGGCCATGAAATGGCTTAAACAGGCGGCTCAAAACGATCCGGTAGGAGCCGTCGAGCAACTGGCGGAACAGTATCTTCTGGGGCTCAATGTCGAGTCAGATCCGGTCCGCGCCGCCGATCTCTTCCGTCAGGCCGCCCGCGCTGGCGGGCGCAATGCGGCCCTGGCACTTGGTCGCGCGGCGATGACCGAGACGAACATGCCGGTATCAAACGCCGAAGCCCGGTGGTGGCTGCAGCGCGCGAGCGAAGCCAATGTGCGCACGGCCTCGGTCGAATTATCGAACCTGGACCTGAAGATTGCACTGGCCTTCAAGGGGGCGCCCGAGGAGCGCGAAAAGCTGATCATGGCAGCCCTCGAACCGATCGCCGACGATCCGGACGCCTTGGCCAATCTCGCCGATCACAACTGGCACTCGACCGACTCCGAGGTGATTGGCAAGGCTCTTCTGCCGCTGTTGGAAAAACAGGCCCTGAACGGTCGCAGCGTCGCTGCGCTCGCCTACAATGCCTGGCTTGAAGCGAATGGACGCCCCCTGCCCGACGCTATCGCCCGCGCCCTTATTGTAAGCCTGCGAAAAACCCCCTTCGTCAGCGTCGGGTTTTCCAATTTCACCATTGCCAGCCTGGCTCTGGATAGGCGGATGTCGGAAGCCGTTCTCAGTCGCAACGAAGCGATACGCCTGCTGTTCAAGGCAGCGGACGACAATGTCGGTCAAGCCATGCTGCGGCTCGGCCAGCTGTACCGCCAAGGCGATCAACTGGCACGCAGCGACAGCTTTGCGAAACGCTGGTTCATTCAGGCCAGTGAGCATGCCGTCGAACGCGCAGGCTGGGAATTGGCCGAAATGCAGGCCGCCTCGCGCGATCCCGGCGAACGGCAAGAAGCTGATCGTTTCTATCTCGGCGAGATCGATGCCGGAGATCCGCGCGGCGGTCTGGCCATGGTTCAGGCACACCTGCGCCAGGATAACTTGGACGGGATCACACTGGAACGGGCAAAATCCGCCATTCAGGCGCCGAATGACAGGATTGCTCTTGCATCCCTGCTCATTTCCAGCGGCATTCCCAGCCACCTCCAGCAAGCGGACACCCTTCTGTCCGGCCTCCGGGAAGATGAGCTGGAGCCCGCAGACCTCGTGGCTCTGGGGAGGTTGAAATCAGCTACGGCAGTTACGCCCGAACAGACGGCTGCGGCCATTTCGATGCTTGAAAAGGCGGCAGCGAGCGGTTCCCAGTATGCCCGCACCGCACTCGCGTCGAGTTACCTGTCATCTGTCATGCAGCGCGACAAGGTCCCGGCCGCCATCGCGATGCTGCAGCAAATTCTCGATGACAATCCGAAGGATCCCGAAGCCCGCCTCTTGCTTGCGCGCGCATACATGCTCGGCATCGGCGTCGAGCGTGATGCTCGCAAGGCGGCGTCGCTGGTCGGCGATGTGCGCAGAGAGAACGGCATGCGCATGCCGAAAGCCACATTGCTGGAGGCAGATTGGCTCGCCTTCTCCTCCGACGGTCGCAATCCCGCCAAAGCCGTAGCACTCCTCAATGCCCAGGCGGCCCGGGGTTCCTCAGCAGCCGAGCGCGCCCTCGGCGAATATTATCTCAATGGGTTCGGGCCGGCGATCCGGCCGGATGCCGCCGCCAGCCGCATGTATGCGGCTGCCCATTCCGGAGACAAGGAAGCAATGGCGGCCCTGGGCCACATGCTGTTGAACGGCTACGGACTCAGCCAGTCGCGCGAGGCGGGCCTTGGCTGGCTGGAGCGCGCGGCCAATGCCGGCAATACCGCCGCCATGTATGAGATCTCCCGCGTCTTTGCTCTGCGTCCCCAGGCAGAGAGCGATACACGTCAGGCCATTGCCTGGCTGCAAAAAGCGGCGGAACGCAATCATCCCAACGCCGCCTATCAGCTCGGCCTCGCATATCTGACCGGCGAATGGGTCGAGAAGGACGTGGAACAGGCCTCGATCTGGTTTGATCGTTCGGCACGGTCCGGAAATCTGCTCGCCGCCCGCACTCTGAAGGCGGTTCGTGACGGCGCGAAGGCCGAGGATGCCGCGATCGTCTCCGACACCGCAGACTGAAGAACGGGCACATGGCGGCCCGCAGGGGCTGCCTCGATGAAATGACTGCATGCAAGCAACGCGACTGGAGGACAGCATATGCAAGGATTTCGTATCCGCCGCTTCGGAATGGTGCTCGCAACCGCGGTCCTGGCGGCGGCCAGCCTTGGCGAGCGCAGCCATGCCGTATCCCAGGCCACAGAGGCCCTTTATCCGGCGGCGCCTCCGGCGCTCGATTACGGGCGCATCTGCCGCAAGCCCGATGTCCCGGCGCCGCTCGCCTTCGACTGGCGTGGCTGGACCGGCGGCCCGGTTCCCGTCTCTCAACAGCAGGTCTTTGCCGATGCCATCCGCTTCATCGACGGCGGCAGCGAAGTCACGCGCGATTTGCCGCTCGCACGGCGCATGCTGGAAATGCTAGTCTCCCAGGGCACGGGCCCTGCACTCGGGGCGCGGCGGCGATTGGCTCTGCTGCTGCTCGATGACCGGGCAGGGCCGCAAGATCGCAAACGCGCTGCGGACCTGCTCGTCGAAGCCACCGCGTCTCAGGAAACAGATGCCGCTCTGTCCCTCGGACGTTTGATTGCTGAGGGCGAGCTCCCCGGTCTTCCTTTGCCGGACGCGCCCCGTTACCTGGGGATCGCCGCGGGATTTGGCGAGCCGATGGCCGCCTTCGAACTCTCCGCACTTTATGCAAACGGCGCGCTGCCCGCACCGTTTGAAGAGGCCGCCGCACATTTCGCCAATCTCGGGACGATCAACCTGCAGACCGCGCTCGCTTCGGGCGACTGTGCCGTGGCGGCCGAATTTGGCCAGTTCCTTGTCGACAAAAACCTCCCGGACGGGGCCCAGCGCGCCGTAGCCTGGTTCGAGGTGGCAGCAAAGGCTGGCCACCGCAACGCCCTTGAAAAACTCGCCCGCGCCTACGCCACGGGGCGCGGCGTGGAAGCACAGCCCGAAGCTGCGCGCCGATATTGGTCCCGGGCGGTCGAAGCCGGATCGGTCGCCGGCCTTGCCGCCCTGGCCGAACAGGACCTCATCGCAGGTCTTGACACGCAGGACGTCCGCCACCGGCTTCAACTGGCCATGGCCAATGGCGATCCCAATGCCTTCCTGTTGGCCGCTCGCTTCTATCGCGGTGACTTCAACGCCAAGGCTGATTTCCGCGCGCTGCAGCAGGTCCTGGATCAAGCCACCGCGCGGTCGGATGTTTCGATCTTTACGCTGGACATTTTGGGGAATGCGATGCTGTCCGGTCAGGGCACCGCTCCCGATTTACAGAAAGCAAAGGCAATCTACGAGCGCATTCTGGCATACGGAACGGCCGACGCCGAAGCCATTTATGGTCGCTATTTGTTGAAATCGGGTGCAGGGATCGAGCAGGCCGTCACCCATCTCCAAAAGGCCGAGGCGACTGGTTCAGCGCTGGTCACGACCACGCTCGCCGACATCGCCGCCTGCCGGCAAGAAACCGGCTTCGACCAGCCGGCACTGCTGCGCAAGGCCGCCTCTGCAGGCAATCCACTCGCCCTGCGCAAACTGGCCCGCCTGTCCCTTGATGTTGGCAACAAGGCGCAGGCGGCCACACTGTTCGAAAAGGCGGCCAGTCTCGGCGACCGTATCGCCATGATCGAGCGAGCCGCCGCTATACTCCGCGAGGCTGAACAAGCCGGGAGGGAAGCCAAGGTCGCCGCGGAACTGATAGACGCAGCCGGCGCCCCTGGTGAGGGCATCATTGCCGGTCGTCTTGCGCTGTATCAGGCGCTTCGCAACGGTCGCCTCGGAGAAGATGCCGGGCGCAGCACTGCTCTCCTGCAGACACTCACCGCGAGCTTCGACCCGGCCGCCGATGTCGAGATCGTGCGCGATCGGCTGAAATCCGGCAGCATCACCTCAATCGATCCGGAAGCGCGCCAGCGGTTGGAACGCGCGGCGACTGCCGGCAATGCCGACGCCATGCTGATGCTCGCTCACCTGCTGGCTGCGGACAAGGCCACTGCCGCACAGGCAACCGAGTGGCTGATACGTGCAGCGGAACAAGGCAATTCCGAAGCTCTTTCCACCCTGCCGACGGATCGAGCAGTACTGACGCGCGTTACCGCCAGCCTCGAAAATGTCCTTCTCTGCGATGGCGACACGCTGGCGCAAAAGGCGCGGCTTTATCGACTGCTCGGCAACCAAGACGCTGCATCTGCCGCTCTGGCCACGGCAGAGCGAGTGGCCACGACCCGCTCGCCCCGCCAGATCTTTGCGCTCGCCCAGGCGGTCATGGCAATCACGCCGCAGGCAACGGACGATACGGAACGCGCCGCCCGTCTTCTTTTGAAGAGCGCCGAAGCCGGCTACGGAAAGGCGAGTCTGGCGCTCGCTCGACTTTACGACGGCGGCAAGCTCGGAGACCGGCACCTTGAGGCCATCGACTGGTATCGCCGCGCAGCCTTGGCGGACGAGCAGACCGCCGTCCCGGAGCTTGCTCGTCTTGCGAGTGGCGGCGCAGATGCGAATGCCCTCCAAGCCTTGAAATCTGTAGCCATAGCCGGCAACGTCACGGCCTTGCGCAGCCTGGGCATGTTGCTGGCCACCCGCACCGGGGCCGACCGCGACGAAGGCATCCACTTGCTTGAAGAAGCCGCCGCCCGGAAGGATGTCGCGGCGATGAAGATCCTCGCCCGCTTCCATGCGTCGGGCCTGGATGGACAGGTTTCGGCAGCCAAGAGCACCCAGTGGACCCGTATGGCCGCGGAAGAAGGCGATGCGGAAGCCATGTTCCAATACGCTCTCGCCCTCGACCTCGGGTTCGGCGTCGAATCCGATGCGAAATCCGCAAAAACCTGGCACCAGAAGGCACTTGAAAATGGTTTTGTTCAGTAAGTTTCAGGCTGTGTTCGCGCTGCTGTCGCAGCCCATTCGTCGCACCGGCTCGCGTCTGACACGCATAGGTCTGGTGCTCGGCCTCGGTTTCTCCGTTGCACTGGGCGCTCCCGTGGCGAGTGTTAGTTTTGCGGCCGGTGCCGAGACCTTGCTGCGTAACAACCTGCCGGCGGCCCTGCGCGGCAACCGTGTCGCGGTGCGGGAAGTTGCCCGCGCCATCATCCGCATCGGGCCGCGCTCGTTCAAGTCCGCGGCTCAGATTCGGCCGCTCTTGCGCAGCGAGGCCTTGCGCGGGTCGAGCGCTGCGGCCAACGCCTATGGGATCCTGCTCCAATATGGCATCGGCGGCCCAAAAAAGCCCAAGGAAGCAGCGAACTGGTATGCAAAGGGCGGCGCGAAGGGCAATCTCGGCGCCGCCAAAAATGCAGCCCTCGCCTATGCCCTCGGTTGGGGCGTCCAGCGCAATACAAAGCGCGCCAACCAACTGCTCGCCAAATTGCCTCCGGACCAGCGCAGCCGCAAAATGCTGGAGATCAGCAAGGCCCTCATGCATCCCGGGCGTGAAGAGCCGGAACTGGCCCTCTATTGGCTGGAACGGGCCGTGTCGAATGATAAGAGCGGCCAGCTGAATGCCGCCAGCGCTTACCAGACCCTTGCTGGCGCCATGGCGAACGGCGACGAGAAGCTGCTTGATTGGCTTGAGCCATTGGCCGAGAAAGGCGACGTGCGCGCCCAGATCCTGCTAGCCCGGCATTACGAGGAGAAAGCGACCGAAACCGAACGGGCAAAGGCCGTCGATCTCTACGAGCAGGCGGCGATCGCCAACAATCCGGATGCCTATGAAGCACTCGGGCGTCTGCTCGCCATCAGCCAGTCTCCTCTGTCGGATCACATTTTAGCCTTTCTCGAGGAAAAGGCGCGGGCCGGCGTCCCATGGGCAAACCTGGCGCTTGGCACTCATTATGTCTTCGGCGCAACCACATCGGACGAAATGCGCGCAAAGGGTCTGACCTTCATGGAAGTCGCCGCTCGCGCTGGCGATCCGGAAGTACAGTACCAGTTAGCGCTTGTTCTGCTTGGCGATGCCAGCGACACGGGTCAGCATGATCTCGCTAGGGCCTATCTGGTCCTATCTGCTGCAGGCGGCAACAAGTTTGCCGCACAGGCCGCAAAGAAATTCGGCCCGCTGACTGTCGCCGATGCTCGCTTGATCATCGAAACAGGCAAAAACTGATCCATTCAGGATCTGGCAACGCCAAGAATAGTCCATCGTCCACTATGGGATTAAGTGTGGGGTAAGCCTTCATCTTTATACCAGCATGAAATTCGTTCTGGAGTTTCCTGTTGGCAAGGCAAACCGCGCGCCGAATCTCCGTGTGCCTCGGCGCTGTGCTGGTCATGGCTGGGCAGGCCATCGGCCAACCGGTGGATATTCCTCGGACAACCGGGGAACCGTTCGGCAGCCCACTGCAAACGTCAGTGCCCCCTTCCGATGGTGGCTGCCTTCCGATGCCCGATCTGCCTCGTCGGCTGGAGACCACTTCGAAATACGATCAGTCATTCGCCTCTAAGTCGGTGATCGATCCGGCTGCCCGCCAACGCCGGGAGGACCAGCTGATGCCGGTGGCAAGTGCCATCCGCTCGCTTGTGGTGGCAACTCGCCGCAACGGCAGCCCCGACCAGATCAACCGGACCGCCACCTGCACAATCGCCACGCTGCGCCACTGGGCCGTAATCGGCGCCCTGACCGAGATGGCGACGTCGGATGCCAATCTGAGCCGAGACCGCTTCACCTCTGACATCGCCGGTGTCGTGATGATGCTGCAGGCCCGTGGCCAGGATCTGCGTGGCGAAGTCGAAGTCCGTACTTGGTTGGAAACGCTCGCTCGCCAGACCATGGCCTATTATGATGGCAAGGCGGGGGCGACAGCCCGCCGCAACAACCACCGCTATTGGGCAGGCATCGCCGTAGCCGAGATCGCCGAGATCCTGGGCGACAAGGACATGCAGGCTTGGTCTAGGGAGGCATTTACCATTGGCGCCTGCCAGATCGATGAGCAGGGATATCTGCCGCTGGAACTCGCCCGCGCCGAGCGCGCCTATGAATATCACCTCTATGCCTATAGTGCCTTGGCAGGGCTCGCCATCCGCCTGTCTGCGGCGGGTGCAATCGCCCTGCCCTGCGAAGACCGCCTCGACAGGCTCTACCGTCTGGTCTCTCGCGGGGAAGACAGCGCCCGTGATTTCGCGACGCGCACAGGGCTTCGCCAACGCCCCCCCTCCCGCCGGCATCTTGAGGCGGTTGCGGTCGCTCCGCCCCACTTCAATGATATGCGCACGACCGGCGACGTGAAATATCCCTGACCTCGAATAGGGCTAAATAATACTCGGCTTGGACCAAATAAAACCAGCCATCGTTGATCTGCATTTATATCCTTTCCCAGTTACCGCTTTTACACTCGAAGGAATTGAGAGGTAACGGCCCTGAGGGCGATGGGGAAAACATGGCGATTTTTAATGTATTGGATTATGGCGCAACCCCCGACGACGACACGGTCGACAGTGCAGCCATTCAGGCAGCAATTGATGCGGCCTATGCGGCGGGTGGCGGTACCGTCTATATCCCCGCCGGCACCTTCTTGATGACGGGAAACCCCGCAAATTCCTCGGACGGCTGCATCGAAGTCCGCTCCAACGTCACCCTGAGCGGCGCCGGCATTGGTGAAACGGTACTCAAGTTGGTCGACCACTTCGACACCCGTATCAACGGCATGGTCCGCACGCCCGTCGACGAAAACGTCAGCAATGTGGTCATTGAGAATCTGACGATCGACGGCAACCGGGCAAACAACACAGAACACCAGGCTGGCATCATCACGGGCGTGAAGGAGGAGACCGGCCTCATCCATCAGGACATCACGATCCGCGGTGTTGAGGTCATGAATTGCAATGCCTATGGCATCAATCCGCATGAAATTACGTATGATTTGGTCGTCGAAGACTGTATCTCGCACGGCAATGGCAAGGATGGTTTCGTTGCCGATTACGTCGTGAACGGGCTCTACAGAAACAATATTGCCTACGACAACGACCGTCATGGCTTTAATATCACCACGAGCAGCCACGACATCACACTGGAAAACAATATTGCCTATGACAATGGCGGCGCCGGCCTTGTCACCCAGCGGGCTGATATCTTCCCGGAGGGGCAGAATGATATTCCCTGGCCAACGAACATTACCGTCATCGGCGGCGAGTATTACAGCAACGAGCGTGAGGGCATTCTCATCAAGCTCTCGGACAGCGTCACCGTGATCGGTGCCAGCGTTCACGACAACATGCGTCAAGGCATCCGGATTGAAGGTGCGACCAATACGACAATCCACGACAGCACGATCTTCAACAACTCCCAGGAAAGCGCTGGCGTCTACGACGAAATCAATATCCGCCTGCGGGTAGACGATACTGTAAATCCGCCAAGGATATACTATTCCGAAGATACGAAGATCTATGATAACCTGATCTATGCGGATGGAGTAATTCGCGCGCGTTACGGCATACGCGAGGAATCGACCAATTCGACCGCCGACAATCCGTCCGGCACCATTGTTTACGGCAATACCGTCACGGGGGAAGTCAGCGGCGACATCTTCATCCCGCCGCACTCGGCCACAGAAGGTCCCGACATCTTTTACGGCACCGCGAGCGGCGATAACTTTGCCGGCCTCGGCGGCGATGACATCTACATCGTCAACCATTCGCTCGATGTTGTGACCGAGCAGCCCAATGCGGGTAACGACACGGTCATTGCCTCGCTCAACCATACGCTCGCCGCCAACGTCGAAAATCTTTATCTGACCGGCAATGCCATCCGCGGCACCGGCAACGATCTCGCCAACGAAATTGTCGGCAATAATCTGAACAACGAATTGGAAGGTCTGGGAGGCGCCGACATCCTGGACGGCGGCCTCGGCGCCGATATCATGCAGGGTGGCGACGGTAACGACACCTATTTCGTCGACAATGTCGGCGACGCGATCGTCGAAAAGGACCATGCGGGTGCCGGCGGCTATGACACGGTCTACAGCACTGTCAGCTACACCCTCTCTGCCGAGGTGGAAAAACTGATCCTGCTCGGCACCGGCAATCTTGACGGCACCGGCAATGCCTCCGCCAACACCTTGATCGGCAATGATGGCAACAACGTTCTCGATGGCAAGGGTGGTGCCGATATCATGACCGGCGGCAAGGGCAACGACACCTATGTCGTTGACCACACCGGCGACGTGATTAACGAGCTTGCAAACCAGGGATTTGACACCGTCCTGAGTTCGCTCACCTATGTTCTCGGCGCCAATCTCGAGAACCTGACACTGACCGGCAATCTCAGCCGCGACGCCACCGGCAACGAATTGTCCAACGTGCTGAAGGGTAATGACGGGATCAACAAGATCCACGGTATGGATGGTGACGACTTTATCGAAGGCGGATTGGGTGCCGACCAGCTTTATGGCGACAGTGGCAACGACACATTCATTCTACGCAAGGGTGAATTCGCCGGCGACGTGATTGAAGACTTCACGGGCAAGGGCGATGGGCTCGGCGATTCGATCGTCTTCACCGGTTTTTCGTCGGCAGCCGTGCTGGTTGATCTGGGCGGCGGCAACTGGATGGTCCAGGACGGCAGCTATACCGAAACCTTCCGCATCAAGACGCCGATCGGCGAATCCGCTTTTGTCGCACAAGATTATGGCTTCGCCACCGATGTGGTGATCCCGCAGAACACGCCGCCCGTCGCATCTGCCACCGGCAACACCGCGAGCGGCAACGAGGACACGCTGATTATCGGCTCCGTACCGGCCGGCAGCGACGGTGAAAATGATGCGTTGAGCTATGTCCAGGTCGGAACGCTTGCCGGCCTGACGCTGAATTCCAATGGCAGTTTCTCCTATCAGCCCGGCAGCAACGCCAATGGCCCGGTCACCTTCAATTATGTGGTCGTCGATGCGAAGGGGGCGCAGAGTGCTGCTCAAACCTTCACCATCACGGTTAATCCGGTCAATGACACCCCGATGGCAGCGGCCGCCGGCAACACCGCTTCGGGTAACGAGGACACAACGATCACCGGCACGATCCCGGCAGGGACCGATTGGGACGGCGATACGCTTACCTACGTCCAGGTCGGGACGGTCCCTGGCCTGACGCTGAATGCCAACGGCACATTCTCCTATGTGCCGGTCGCCAATTTCAATGGCGCTGTTTCCTTCAATTATGCCGTCCGCGATCCCTCGGGCGCCACAAGCGCCACACAGGCCTTCGTCATCACCGTGGTTCCCGTCAATGACGCGCCTACGGCAGCGGCCGCTGGCAATGCCGCCTCGGGCTTGGCGAACACCGTTATTGCTGGGGCCCTGCCGAGCGGCGCGGATATCGAGGGCGATGCCATCAGCTACGCGCTCGTCAGCGGACTCAGTGGGTTGACGCTCAATCCCAATGGCACCTTCTCCTATACACCAGCCTCCGGCGCGACCGGTGATTTCACCTTCCAGTACAAGGTGGTCGATGCGCTCGGCGCGGAGAGTGCCGCCCAAAGCTTCACCATCTCCGTCACCTCCCCCTCCGGTCAGGTCATCACCGGGAACAACAGCAGCAATATTCTGCATGGCGGGTCCGGCGACGACACGATCGACGGCCTGAAGGGCTCCGACACGATGTATGGCCATGCCGGCAACGACACCTATTACGTGGATGCTTCGGGCGACAAGGTGATCGAGGTCGTCGGCGAGGGATACGACCGCGTCCTGACCACCTCGTCCTTCACGCTGCAGGCTGGCTCCGAGGTGGAATATGTCAAGGCGACCGGCACCTCCTCCGTCTCGCTCAAGGGCAATGAATTCAACAACGTGTTGGTCGGCAATGCCGCATCCAACACATTGACCGGCAACAATGGCGATGACCGCCTGGACGGTGGTCTCGGCAAGGATTCGCTGACTGGCGGCAATGGCAAGGACAGCTTCGTTTTCTCCACCGCGCTCTCCTCGTCGAACGTCGACGCGGTCAAGGATTTCAAGGTGGTGGATGACACGATCGTGCTCGATAAGACGATCTTCTCCGCCCTTGCCACAGGCCAGCTGTCAGCCGCGGAATTCGTCGTGGGCACGCAGGCGCTCGATGCAAATGATCACATCATCTACGACAAGACCGCCGGCACCCTGTTCTACGACGCTGACGGCGCAGGCGGCCTCGCCGCCGTTCAGTTCGCCACCATCTCGAAAAATCTCGCCATCACCTATCTCGACTTTGTCGTAGAGGATACCGCGCTGGTCTAGTCACCATTTCCACGAACCGCGTTGGCAGAATGCAAGAAACCGCCGGCTGTCGATCAGCGACCGCCGGCGGCTCTGTTTCTTCGCTTGGAAATATTAGCCAGCAACCTGCCAGCCCCAGGCACAGATGTGCGGAGATCGAATGGCCACGACCCTGGCAACATCGGATATCAAAGATCGCAGATCCATCCACCGATAAGCGGCACGCTGAAAATGTCTTGGTGCACCGCGAGTGATATAAAAGCGAACCCCGAAAAATTTTGGAGTTTTTCGTTTAAAAAACAGTCACCTGCACCTAGCTCTTTGGTCCAGAAGGCGCTTGCTCTAAGGGCTGCTGGGAGTTCACTAGCGTCTATTGCAATCGCTTTAGATGTGTCGCTGTCGACCGTCAAACGGTACGTCAAATCGGGCGAAGGTTTGTAGGCTCGGTGTCTTTAGTTTCGCCACGGAAGCCAGAATACTCGGATATCTGAGCCCTTACCGTGACGTCCAAGCTACTACCCAAACAGGTTGTTGATCCAACGCGTTCCTGCTCCGTGAGATGAATTCCCCTTCGTGATCTCGACATTCAGGCCATTGAGGCAAAGCTCAAGTTTTTTCAAAGTGTCCAGGTTTATCGATTTCAATTCTCCCCGTTCGAGTAAAGCTATAAATTTTCGTCCAATTTGAGCTTGCTCGGCCAATTTCTCTTGTGAAAGGTCGGCCAGACCTCGCGCGGCGCGAAAAGCTTGCCCACCAAACGCGTCTGCCTTGTCTGGTGACTTCCATCGGATTCCAGCACCGTATCCGTCTGTTGGATCAAGAAACTCTACCCCGTGTACTTCGTAAAAGGCTTTTACTGTCAAAGCTGCGCTTGGCAGCCGCTGCCGCGTACCGTTCTCCAAAGTGATTAGGAATCGGCCAGTTAGCTTGCACGAGGTCTCAACATGACTTTGGTTATAGCCAAGGAGAAATCGTGCAGCTCGCAGAAGGGCCGGAAGTGATTGCATTCTCTCAAGAAATCGCTGGAGCTTGAAATGTCAACATAGGCTCTATTTCGATCCTTTTTGTGAGTTTTCGATCTTTTTCTTTGCAAATCGGTCCCGAATCGGTGTTTTTGGTGCGTATCAAACGAATCAAGAGGACGTCCGATGACCGAAATTCTTTTTAAGTTTGCACCTGGATTTCGCTCGAAAGTGCCGCTGGAACGTAAAAGCAATCAACTCGACTTCGCTTTCATGTTCGATGTGGATGATTTTGCACGCCAGGTCTCTCCTCAAATGTCGCGGCTGCCGCTGGCTTGTGGAGAGGTGTGATGTCGCCATCTGACAAAGCGGACACTCGCACCGAATTAGCTGATCTCGCCAATAAGCTGCGAGACCTTGCCTTCGCTCTTGATGAATTGAGTTCTGTCGGTCCTGAGGGGATCGAAGCTAGTGTCTCGATTTCGGAGTGGACTTTCGCAAATCGGATCGTGCCCATCCTCGTAGGAAAGATGATGGGTCACCCCTCAATCAAGAATGGCAATATCGGTGCGACGACCGAGATATTTTATATTGATACGACCGCTGGTTTGGCTCGGTCGTTCAATCGCTGGTACCGGTTAGGCCCCGGTATCCACGACCATTTGGTGATGTGATGAGCGACAAGCACGGTTATCAGGTTGATGAGTTTATCGATGCGTTGCGAGCAGTGGCGGACGCAAAACGAGAGCTTAATCGTGTAATTCAAGAAGCTCCTCAGCGGCTTTATGGTGGTCGCGGCAGGGAGCTACTTGATAAAAGCCCGCGTGAATTCCTTGGATACTGCGCCCTAGTTCGCATTCTCAAACGGCAATATGGATTTCTGTCAAAAGGCGGTGGGGTCCTGGTAGTACGAGTGCCTTCTCGCTGGCCCATAGAAGACTTCGAGCCTCTTGCGGATTTATGTTTGGGGCCTGGCAAGAACAGAGACACCTTAGATTTCAGTGTGTGCTGTCACACCTCACGGAACCGAAAGGGCAAATGGGATTTCCAGCCGCAGAGATACCTCTCTGCACCTAGGACAATCGTGTTCATTTCAAAGGGAAATGAATTGCACGCGGAATTCGAAGCAGTGGTCGACTGGACAGCGGATTTGGATGTTCTGGATTCTCGGTGCGTTGAAGGTCTCTGCAAATTTTTGGGGAGTGGTAGGCTCTCTGACGATGACAGAGAATTTCTTCAGCAACAGGACGTCGGCGTTATCGACAGTGCGTTTCGGCGCGGCAAGCCCGCAGAAAGGGCTATTGGGAGACTTAGAAAGCTGGTGTCGCATGGAGCCGACAAACCCACCCTTCCTTTGTCATCATTTGGTTCTGCAGGCGAATGGGGACAACGCCTGAAGCGTGATCTTGCGCTTTGGAGGGAAGGAGTTCTCCCCTGGAACCAGATCGACAAAGGAATTCTGCTCTACGGACCTCCTGGAACCGGCAAGACGACATTTGCGAAATCATTAGCCGTCGAGTGCAATGCCCACTTTATCGCTTCCTCACTCGGTCAATGGCAGAGTTCGGGACACATGGGCGATCTGCTCAAAGCAATGTACGCGACTTTTGCAGAAGCAAAGGCATCTGCTCCCTCAATATTGTTAGTAGACGAGTTCGATTCATTCGGTCATCGGGCGAAGCTCTCTGGCGACAATGCCCAGTACATGCTGGAAGTCATCAACGCGATGCTTGAAGCAGTGGACGGCGCTACCGGCCGCGATGGTGTGATCATCGTCGCGGCGAGCAATCTTCCTGAACGGATTGATCCGGCTTTCCTTCGTCCTGGGCGTCTGGAAAAACACATCGAATTGTCAAAACCGGATACCGCAGGGCGAGAGGCAATCCTCACACACTATCTACCCGAATTCTCCGGGAACGAGGCCTTGAAAGAGGCCGCGAGGAATTTAAACGGCAAAAGCGGTGCTGATCTTGAGTATATAGCTCGCCAAGTCCGGAAGCGTGCGCGAGACGAAAGCCGCCCAGCCAGGATCGCAGACCTTGTCGAAGTGGTGCCCGTCTTCATCCCATTGAAGCCTGATGAATTATGGCGAATATGCCTTCACGAAGCAGGCCACGCTGTGCTCGCGAAAGTATTTGATATCGGCACGATAACCTCTGTCGAGGTTTATACGGATGACAATCGTGCCGACCAGGATGACGATATTCATGGACGAACGATGATATTGACCCCTCGTTCGACCTTGCACACTGAGAGTTCATATCGTGCCGAGATCGCGATGAAACTGGCTGGCCTCGCGGCCGAGGAAGTCTTCGTCGGAGATCGGTCGACAGCCTCAGGGGGACTGGAGAAAGGTGACCTCGCCGAAGCGACCGAACTAGCCCTTAAGATGGTCACTATGTTTGGAATGGGTAGCACACTAAACGTCCTACCGACGCGTTTCCTTGACACCAAGGATGCGGCTCTCTTTCAGAAGTATCCGTACATTCAGCGGGAAGTTGACGAAATCTTACAATCTGAACTCGACGAAGCGCGTGAAACTCTCAGGAAATACAAGGACGTGGTCGTATCATTGGCCAAAGCTTTGAAGAAGAAACGGAGTGTCTTCGGCTATGACCTGGACACCATTCTCCGTCCCCTACCTAGGCGCACCCGCCGTGCAGTCTTCACCCGAGACCAAGACCTAAACAGCGTGGTGGTGACACCGTAGAACGCTGGCGACGCGTGTTTCTTGTAAGACAAGCGTACAGCGCAAGTCCGATAAACTCCGGAGAGGCAACAGGATTTCGACTGGACTTCGTGATCGACATCTAGCAAATCGGCCAAGCGCATTCTGTCTCAGAAGACCGATTGCAAGCTCGTGCTTTCCACAGTGGCTGGGCAAGCTCTTATGTCGTCCACAGCCAATTGAACTCTGAGCATCGCCACCTAAGGAGTTGTAAACTCATACTCCGTAGAGAATGGTCTTTTAATTGTATATCGCGGACAGAGTCGCTTTAAGCGCTCTCCCGCCCTCATTTCCGATGTGGAAGATGGTACCTTTGTCAGAACCAACAGACCTTCACAACGTGCTCCTTCTGGCCAAAGTCATCGTAATGGCCTTTGCCGTCCATCCATGGTTGTTGTGTTGGTGGAAGTTTTCAGACGCCTTCACTGAATTATTCAGTCCTCGAATTGATTTGCTGTCCCCGCCAAAGCAGATGGAAGCGCCACTGAACATGGGCGATTCCATCCGAGGGCTTTTGATTTCAGGTGTCCTCGTGATAATTGGATTTTTTGGATTTCTCGGCATGATCGCAGATGTGCTGTTTGCCCTAGGCATACGACCGTAAACGTAGCCAACGGCTAGCGACGTTCTGAACATTCTTTTTAGGGTCGCTCGGAGGGAACCTGTCTAACGACATCAGCTCCCTAAACGGCTTACTGCGTTGAGTGCCTCGATACCAACCTAATCCCCTTGGCGGTTAGATCACCGCTTGACCGCCAGAACATGTTTGTCTTTTTGTACAGCAGCTGAATTACAGGGTGCATGCTTGTCAGCTCGCTTCTAGCCAAATCGGGTGAATGTCCGTGTGGTTCAGACGCCTTGGTCAGGGTGTGCTCCTATACAATTCGCCTTGCCATTCGAGCCTTTCTCGTCATGCTTGTAATGACGATGGACGGAGGATTCGAGTGATACCTTCAAAAGGCATGTAACGAGGCACCGATTAGCGAATGGCCGATTTTCAATGCCACACACCCCGTCATGGATCATGACAGGCAGCGCGGCATTCCCCGGGAGGCCTGATCAAGAAGCGGTCGGAAGAACATGGGCCTAGGAGGCGCTGCTGGAGCCAAGGGTCTATCGCTGATCGCGATCATTAAAGCGGACGACGCAATGGAAAAAGACGTCGCAAGTCTTCGATCCCATGGCATTGGAAGGCGGCGAGACAGCATTTGATCTCCCTCAATGCAGATATCGGTTCAGATCAAAATCCAACGAAGAACCTGTAGCTGAACGCTATTTTTTTGGAGATCACATTTGAGATTTCTTGCAGGCGGCCCCGCGATTCCCGATGAACTCCTTGTTGCCCGTGACAACGGGCGTGTCATATTTTTTTGCGGAGCAGGTGTTTCCCGAGCACGAACCGGTTTGCCAGATTTTTTCGGCCTCGCCGAGGCCGTCATAAAGGAACTTAGAGTTCCGGCGACTAGTCCAGCCCATAAGATTCTTGCTGAAGCGAGGGATATTGAGAACCGCACCGGGGTCGCCGGTCTTATCTCAGCAGATAAGCTCTTCGGCCTCCTCGAACGGGATTATCTTCGCCGTGACATCGAAGCGGCAGTGGCAAAGTCTCTTCGCCCGAAAGACAACGCCGATCTGTCCGCACATCAAATATTGTTGGACCTTGCTACCGCTCCGAATGGAAGGGTCCAATTGGTTACAACGAATTTCGACCGCTTATTTAATGAATGCAAGGCTGGCGTGGGATGCTCGCAGTTCCCGCGCCTTCCCGATCCCGCCCGCCAAGGCGATATTGACGGAATCGTCTACTTGCATGGCCGGGCGACAGCTGAGTACGACGCAGCTGAAAACGAAGGATTTGTGCTTTCGAGCGCAAGTTTCGGCAGAGCTTATCTGTCGGATGGCTGGGCAACCTCGTTTTTCAAAGAGATTCTAAAACGCTTTGTGGTGGTTTTCGTCGGTTACACTGCTGATGATCCACCCGTCCAATATCTTCTAGAAGCATTAAATCTTGATTTGGGCACCCTCGAAGGGGTGTACGCCTTTCAATCAGGGGCGCAAGACGAGGCGGTCGAACGCTGGAGGCACAAAGGCGTTCAAGCCATTCCTTACGATCCAAAAGCTCAGCATGAAGCGCTCTGGAAGACGTTGGAGGCATGGTCGGTACGGGCCCGTGATATCGACGGTTGGCATAATGGTGTACTTCGGAAGGCCCTTGAAGGGCCGAGAAATCTAGCAGCACATGAACGCGGTCAGGTCGCCCACATAGTGAGTACGCCCGAAGGCGCGAAGCGATTTGCGACGTACGACCAGACGCTACCAGCAGAGTGGCTGTGTGTGTTCGACCAGGGGGTCCGCTTCGCCAGGCCCAGTCATCTCTGGGTGAATCATCAGCGTGGCCCATATGTTGATCCCTTCGACCTCTACGGCTTGGACACAGATGACCCTCCTAAGCAAATCGATCCCGACGACCATTTCCCGAAGAGAGAGATACCACGCTCGGCTTGGAGTGCCTTCGATGTCAATCCTGGAGATTTCACCGGCAGCAGTCCTAATCTATCTTCGCCTCTTCGGGGCTACGGCTCCACTGCACCAGCAGCGATTCCACTTCGACTTCAAATTATTGGGGATTGGATCACGAAAGTAGCTCATAGTCCCACAGCAGTATGGTGGGCCGGGCGGCAAGTCGGGCTCAATCCAGAGCTGTGCGAACGTATTCGATGGGAACTAAGACAAGATGGAGCCGATTCAGATGTTCGCAGGTGTTGGCGCTTACTTTTTGAAAGCTGGGCGCACCGGCCGCGACCTCATCGGCGCGAATGGTATGAACTTCAGGAAGCAACCAAGCTGGATGGTTGGACTTCGACAGCTATCAGAGAACTCGGATCGATAAGTCGTCCATACTTGACGGCAAAGCCCCCTTATCTCGAAGGGCCTATCCCGCCGGACCCAGAGGCTACAGTCGATATTGACCGCGTTGTTCGAGCGGATGTGGAATATCCAGATGTCACGATGGACGTTTCAGTACCGGCTGAGCTTTCTCTTCAATTAATACGCGAATGTCGGCGCAACCTGGAAACCGCTCTTGATCTTGAAACCGAGACCGGCGGCTTTGATCTTGACCGGATCAGTCCGATCAACCGTGATCCGGACCCCCAAATTGATGGACATGAACGCTTCCGAGGTCTTAGCAGGCTCGTACTAAGCTACGTGAAGATGCTGAGTGCCTACCTTGAAGTAAATGCGACAGCCTGTCGTAGAGAAATGATGACTTGGCCGTTGGATGACGACACCATATTTGCAAGGCTTAGAATTTGGGCTCTTGGGAACGATAAAATGGTGCCGGAGTCTAGCGTTTCCGAGACCATGGACATGATCAGTCGAGATGCCTTCTGGTCTCCATACCATCAGCGAGATTTGCTTTTGTCCATCAAGCAGCGATGGGAAAGCCTTGGGGCAACAGAAAAGTCGGAGTTCGAACGGCGAATTTGTGAAGGTCCTGCTCGGTGGGAAGAGGAAGATCAGGAAAAATATGATGAGAGGCGAGCATGGGCTGTTGCTTCACGTATTCAATGGCTCGCATCCAATACAGACGGTTTAAGCTTTGATGTGACCGGGTTGCTCGCCGAGCTACGTATATCAGCACCAGATTGGAACCCCGGTTACGCAGATGGAGCAACCGAGTCTTTGGAAGGACGCGGTGGGGTTGTTCAAAAGGACAAAGACATCTCCTCGCTCAATAATATGCCAGCTTCGGAGGTGCTTGCTTTTTCGCGCCAAGCATCCAGCAACAGGCGTGAATTTCTCGTCGAACGCGACCCTTTTGCAGGACTTGTTGAGAAGTATCCTCTTCGAGCTTTAGCCGCACTTACCTATGCAGCGAGGACTAACGAATTCCCACAATGGGCGTGGGATCGTTTTCTTTCAGCCGACGCGAGAACGTCGGACAAGGAACGCTTAATCTGCCTGATCGCAGAGAGGGTCATCCGTTATCCGGTAGATTGCCTAACTTTCATTATTAGGCCGCTTGCCCGTTGGTTTAAAACGGTCGCGGGAAAACTGTCTCGCTCGGATGTGAGCGTCTTCGATCAACTGTTCTCTAAACTTGTTGAAATCCTGAAGGCGAACCCCGAGAGTGGAGTGTCGGCGATTATTCGTGGCAACAAGGAGCCGGACTGGACGATGGAGGCAATCAATGCTCCCGTTGGAAATCTGGCGGATGCCCTGATCCAAGACCCGAGAAAAGATGGATTGACTGCAAAGCAAGGGTTTCCGGCCAAGTGGCTTGCTCACGTGGAGGGCTTGCTTAATCTGCCGGGCGATCTCCGCCGTCACGCACTGGTAATCTTCTCGCACCAAATCAGTTGGCTCGATGCTGTCGATCCTGACTGGACACGCTCAAATATCCTGCCGGTGTTGGACGGAGAGGATACTCTCGACGAAGATGCGATGTGGGCAGGATTCCTCTGGGCTGCAAGGGTGCCAAACACCGAACTTTACCAATTGCTAAAACCTCATCTGCTTAGGCGAGCGCGTGAGAAAAACTCCGGTCGGCGTGGCTACAACCAGGTGATCGCGGGAATGCTGCTGGCTGGATGGGCCAGTCGTGACCAATCAGGTGAGAAGCTCATAAGCGATCAGGAATTCCATGATCTTCTTACCACTTCGGACGATGACCTTCGTCAAAACGTGATTTGGCAAGCGAAGAGCTTCGCAGACGACAAGGATGCAACTGTACCGGAGACAGGCCTCAATTGGTCCGAGCTGCTTGTCATGCTCCTAAAAGATGTATGGCCCAAGCAGAAGGCAGCGAAATCTCCGGCAATCTCTTCTCGCCTTTGCGACCTAGCGCTCTCAGCGGAAGATAATTTCGAAGTAATGGTAGATTCTATCCTGCCACTTGTCTCAAAGATCGAGGGCGACCAAATGTATTCACCTATAGCCGACAGCACAGAAAACACTGTTATAGAACAGTTTCCTTCTAAATTTTTGGAATTGTTATATGCGGTTTTGCCCGAAAACGCGAAATCGTGGCCCTACGGAGCTGCTCGCGCACTTAAGCGCATCGGCGAAGCCGAACCATTCCTGAAAACCGATGTCCGGATGCTTGAGTTGCTGCGAAGGCTTGAATTTGGTTGAGTCCGCAGTCATCGTTCGAACCATACCAACCTTTGAGAACCGAATTTCCGCTCGCCTGCGTGATAGGTCTCTGTCCACACTCAGCCCCTCCGGACGGGGTACTCGCCTGCAGTTCGTAATCTTTGATCAGTCGTAGGTGAACGGTCGATGGATGAATTTATAGAGCTTCGTCGCAATTTTTACGCCGTTCCGAAGGACGTATCAAATCTGGCCGACTACGAAGAGATGCCGCGTTGGGCCTTCTCATCGGCAATTCATTGGGATGATCTAGAGAGTGAATATCGGACCATCATTCTCGCAGAGGCTGGGTCTGGGAAAACCATAGAAATACAGCAAGCGACGAAGAGGGTCAGAGCGGCCGGGAAGCATGCATTTTTCATTCGTCTCGAATATCTTCTGGATGGAATAGAAGATGCATTCGATGACCCGCAGACGGGTACGTTCGATGAATTTGACTGCTGGCTCAGGTCTGATGATGAAGGTTGGTTGTTCCTAGACTCTGTCGACGAAGCGAGACTCAGCGATCCCCGGGACTTCGAAAAGTCGATCAGAAAGCTAGCCAGAAAACTCGGGTCGGCGTGTCAACGTACCCATATCTTCATAACGAGCAGGATTTCAGAATGGCGTCCAAAGACTGACCTTGATCTTCTTGTCGCCCAGCTACCTTATCAGGCTGAAGCTGGAGCGATCCGACCTAACGTCGATATGGCGGGGCCGGAACGCGTGGATGAGGTGCTCTTCCCCGATATTGAGGATGATGGCGAAACATCAAAGCCTGAAAAAATGCGAGGGACGTTTCGCGTCGTCACTCTTGGTCCTTTAGATGATGACCAGGTTAAGCAATTGGCTCAGGCATTAAACGTCACGAATGAAAGGGAATTCTTCGACCAGATCGAAAGAAGAGATGTCAGAGATTACCTCTCGCGCCCCCAAGATTTTATTGAGTTGGTCAGCTTCTGGAAGACAAACGGGCGTATTGGTACGCGTGCAGAGTTGCTGGAAGCGGATATCGAACAGAGGCTTCGGGAGCGCGATCCAAATCGAGACCGGCTAAAACCGCTGACTTGGAGCAAAGCATATCTTGGCGCAAAGCGACTTGCTGCTGCAGTGACGTATCAGAAAATGTCTCGCATTCAGGTGCCAGACAGTCAGTTGCGCCTCGACTGCATCGATCCTTCGAAGGTGCTGGACGATTGGTTGGCGGACGACATTTCTTCCCTTTTATCCCGCCCAATTTTCGACCAAGCAATATACGGTACGGTTCGATTTCATCATCGTTCTGTTCGCGAGTTCCTTTGTGCAGCTTGGCTACTGGAACTGATTGCAGAAGGGAAATCCCGCCGCGAAATCGAAAACTTGTTGTTCAGGGTGCAATATGGCCTTGAAGTCGTTGTGCCCACCTCCAAGCCAATACTCCCTTGGCTGTCCATCGGCGATCAACGTATTCGCGAACGAGTGATGAAGATCGCACCGGAAGTTCTTTTTCACGATGGTGATCCAACGAAACTTCCCCACGATGATCGAGCGGCGATCATTAGAGACGTGTGCAACCGAATCAAACAGGAAACGCTATTCCGCTCTTCATTGGATTATTCAGCGATAAGGCGTTTCGCGACCGATGACTTGGAGCATACGGTCAACCGCCTGCTTGTCCTCCACAAAAGCGACCCCAACCTGAACACCCTTCTTCTTGGATTTGTTTGGCAAGGAAAGTACGCCTCATGCCGGGATATTGCGTTTGAGATCGCCATTGATCCGGCTCAGGATAAGTACAGCCGAATTGCTGCCGTACGGGCTTTGGATGTGGTGGGGGTCAACCAGCAGAAAACGGATGCAGCCACGTTGATCGTAAGATCGAGACCTCATGCCAGCAGACGGTTATTATCTGAGGTGGTCGATCTGTTCGTACCAGAGCACCTGCCTATCAGCGAGCTTTTGGCTTGCCTGGAACATACCATCGAGCCGAAGGAGATAGGCCACTCTGACCTCGAACGATCTCTTAGAAATCTGGTCAGCCGCCTTTCAGAGGGCGACCTCGTTGAGACGCTTCATGGGCTGTCACCGCTGTTGAAGCGCTCACCGTTCGCGGAACGCAATCAGCTTGAGCTTTCAAAAGCTTTTAGATGGCTTCTTCCCATAGCAGCCAAGATCGCGGCACAATTGATCGCATTGAAATCTAGGCACGCCCTGGAACGCGACAGCCTTGTAGCAATATCCCTCACCTCTCTGGATAGGAACTGGAACGGGAACGGGAATGGCGATGAACGTCATAATTTTCAAGATGCCGTTAGGTCTTGGGGAGACCTCAACAGGGCGCTCTTCTGGTTTGACGTGGAGGATGCCCGAAAGCTTAAATTAGCTGAAAATGGTGAGCGACTAACCGATTGGTGGCATGCCCGGATTTTCAGGGACTACTGGGAATTCCGAGCTGAAGAACTCCCATATTTCATCGAGCAGATAGAAGAGCGTGAAGATCAGGATGACAAGCTCGTCGCATTGACCATGGCCTTACACCTTTATGTGCAGGCAGGAAGGCCACCCGTAGAATTGAGAGCCCTTCGCCGAAAGGTCAAAGGAAATTCGGAGCTGGAAGCTGTGATGAAGGGACGCCTTCGGCCTGCCAAACTTTCCGAAACGGAGCGGAAATGGAAAAAGCAGGATAGCGAATATAAGCGTCGACGCCGCGAACGAGAAAAGAGGTCTGCGGAAATATACGAGCAAAATCGGCAGTGGCTCATCGAGAACCACACCCAGATGCTGGACAATCGTGAAGCAGCGAAAGGGTCGGTCTGGCGTTGCCAGATGAACCTTCACTCAGAAATGCGCCAGTCTGCGCCAGACGGGAATAAATGGGCCTATTCCAATTGGCGTGACCTGGAAGTGATCTACGGTTCTGCTGTAGCCCAATCGTTTCGAGATAGCATGGTGGCCTATTGGCGCGAGTATCAGCCGACTCTACGATCTGAGGGCTTAGAAAATCCGAACAGAGTTCCGGAGGCCATCGTTCTTGGCCTCAGCGGAATCGCCATTGAAAGCAGCGAAACCATCGATTGGCCGTCCGGGCTGACGAAAGCGGAAGCAGACCTAGCAGTGCGGTACGCATTGTGGGAAATGAACGGATTTCCGGCATGGCTGGTGAGTTTGAGCAAAGCGTTTCCTGAGATCGTTCATGACCGATTTGCTGGCGAGATCGAATGGGAAGTCACTACGTCTGGCAACGAGGTTGAACCCAATTACATTTTGTCAGATTTGCTATGGCATGGCCATGACCTTCAAATTTTCATCTCTCGGACAATTATCGACATACTTCAACGTCGACTTCCTAAGAGCTACCGTAGTCTAGAAAATGCTCTTCTTATTGTTGTTCGTGACGAGGTGATATCGGACAAGGAAATATCGATATTTGCTTCGAACGTGATTGCGAAGACATCAGATTTCATAACCAAATCCTTCCTTGTTGCGCTCTTGGTCTCTGTTGATCCTGATCCTGGCATTGAGAGACTTCAAGACGTCCTTCGCGATCTCGACGATGAACAATTGCGAACGGAGTTTTGTATGAATTTTGCCGTGCAGCTTTTAGGTGGCAGACGATCTGGTGGTAAGTTTCGGGAAAATTACAAAAATGCTCGGCACTTGCGACAGCTCTATTTTGTCCTCCATGAGAATATCAAGCGCAAGGATGACATCGAGCGCGCAGGTAAAGGCGTTTATTCTCCAGGCCTCCGAGACGACGCCCAAGACGCGAGGAATACCGTTTTCAAGTTGCTGTGTGAGATTCCAGGTAAGGAGACCTACCTTGCACTCAAAGAAATTGCGGAGAACTATCCAGAAATCGAGACACGGGCTTGGATGATGACCCATGCCGTCGGGCGGTCTATCCAAGACTCTGATTTGTCCGCATGGCAGCCAAATGATGTGAAAGATTTTTCGCGCGAAGCTGAAATCCTGCCTTCCGATCACCGCCAATTATTCGAACTTGCGTGCTCGCGCCTTCTCGATCTCAAGGACGACCTGGAAAATGGTGACACGAGCATAGCCGACATATTGGTCAACGCGACCAGGGAAACTCAACTGCGCAACTTCGTAGGAGGATGGCTTCGAGATCGCGCCCGTAGCCGGTACGTGGTTCCACAAGAGGACGAGCTAGCTGACGCGAAGAGACCGGACCTTCGTTTCTTGACAACCGGCTTTGACGGCCCTGTGCCAATCGAAGTTAAAATTGTCGACCGCTGGTCTGGCCCCAAGCTGTTTGAACGGGTCGAAAACCAGCTGTGCAACGATTACCTTCGTGACATGCGATCATCGAACGGTATTTTCTTATTGTTGCGAAACGGAAAACAATCGTCGTGGAACCATCCAGTTACTGGGGAAGGTTTGGATTTCAGCAAGCTTTGTGTGGCGCTGCAGGCGTATGCGGAGGCTTTGGTCGCAACTCGTTTCGACATTGATGCTGTAAGAATCATCGGAATCGATCTGACGCTCAGGGCGATACCGGCACGCACGTCGTAAAGCCCTCGTTCAGAACTCTGTGCGGCATCACTGAAATGATGAAAACTCGTGAAACAGTATTTCGTCAGACCTGATGACAGCTTCCAATATAATCAAGCCATGGCGAATGAGATCGTTATCTCGATCACATTCCGGGGTGTCCGGCTTCCAGCCCTTGCCGCCGTGAAACAGATTGTTTCGTGCCTGGCCAAGCTGCAACAAAAGGATTTTCAACTTATCAGCGCCTTGGTAGTCTGGTTCGGTCCATGCCCCGCTAGTTCCGTCCCAGACCTGTTTCTTCGGTGGGTTACGGATATAATAGTCCACGGCTTCCGCAAGTTGAGGCGTCTTTTCAACCCGTCTCCAAAATTCTTCACGCGCCTTGTCCGCTACCAACTGCGGATTCACGGTAAGGTCTCGACGATCCGGTCCTTTGTGCACAAGTTGGCAGACCTTGGCTGCGTACTCATAGCGAGCGTAAATCGCGAAGAACGCAAAAGCGTCGTTCTCGCGAATGTGGAGATTGCCGATTGCTAACTCAGCAAAGGACATTTCGGTAGAGGGTTCAGGTTTCGACACGCTTCCAGTACCGTCTGTCATGGGTCACTTGTCTCTTGCTGATTGCTGCCATTCCCGCCCTCAAGCTCTACAGAGACGATAACTCCGTCTTTCAACGTTGGTATCGAAATGTTTTTGCCTGACGCTACTGCAGCAGCGTGGCACAAGCCGGTCATCTCCCGGTAGTGGCGTAAAACTACCTCCTGCACATCGTCCTCGGTGTTTTCCAGAACAATCGGTCGGATGTAACGATACAGGCCAGCGTTGATTTCAACCGGCTCAGCGAAACCCATACGCTCAACAAAGCGATCTCCATAGGGCCGCTGGTGCATGAATTCATTTCTGAGGTCTGTGACTTCCTTCATCCAACCAGACACCTCAAATTTGCTCGAACTGGTTGGCTTTGGGCGGAGATAATTCCTGGCATGGAACAGCTGTAGAAGATCGTCGAGGTCGAAATGCTCTTGCCGTAGGGTTTCGGTCAACTTCGCAAATGAGTCGACCTTCTGCGCGTCTTTGCCGATTCTGAGAGCGCAAAATGCCGCAAGATAATCGCGTGCCGCGCCGAGGTGCATAAAGAAGGAATGCACGTGGGCAAACAAAGTCTGATCTAAGGTGGACGAAGACCGCCTTCCATCTAAGATTCCAGATGCCATGTGATTGACCAACTGCTCGTTATAAAACTCAGCAATCTGTTCAACGTTGATGTCCATGCTGCGAAGACTAAGGCTAATGGAACTGGCTAGGCGCTCGGCCTCCGTTCTGTTGCCCAGGAGAACAGCGATCTGCTCACTACTAGGTTGGCCAAGGGCGGCCAGATCGCCTTCAACCCGGGCCTGTGCGATGTTGCTCGCAACATGGCTCCAAAGATCGGCGGGCCCCTGCATGTGGTTTGTTTCACCAGGAATAAACGGGGACCAGCTAGAGAAATAACTTCCTCTGTGCCAACCGATGCGATGAAAGGCGATGAACTTGAAGCCATGCTGGACGAAAAACGGCTGCAGGCTTTTTGGCGACATCACGCCCTTCAAGCAGGGATGACCGTTATCCAAAACTGGTTCAATATGCCACTGATTGTCAAATGCCTCTGCAGCTCGCATTCCACCTGTATAGATTTGGAAGAAGGCATCGCCATCGGATTGGCGTGGTAACGGCCTCGTATGGTGCTGGCATACGGGTATTTTTGATGGTCTATTTCCCTCTGTGGCCATTCATTTCACTGCCCCAAGCGTACTGCCGTCGGTCTGGCGATAGTGTGTATGTTTGACCAGTAAGTCGACTAGATGCCCGTTTTTTTCAGGTTAGGCGGTAGGAATTTGTCAATCTCGCCGTCATTGAATGTATAGTCTTCCAGTCGTTGAAGCGCTTCTTGCGCCTTCAGATAGCCCTTGGGCGTCGTGTGCGGCGCTGACTTGTAGATTGCAGCAAGAGCTGATTGAAGTTGATCGCGCCTCTCGGTTGCATTGGTCAAAGTAGTTGAATGAGAAGCCATATCAGTCAGTAATGAAAGATAGCTTTCGCGTATGACCCAGAGGTCTGCTGCGGTGTCGCGGTGCTTCTGAGCTGCGGCACCTGGGTCAAACCCTTTCATGTACCCAGTTATGAAGAGCCCGATCAGAGAAACTAAAGCGGTTGCAAGCTTGATCCAAAGTTCGTCAGCCAGCAGCACCGCAAGCGTGCCTGACGCCGTGATCGATGACACGATTATCTGGAGCAATTTGAATCGGCGAAGTGTTTGAGCACAGAGATCGCCATCCTTCTCATGCGTCTTATGGGCATAGACGACACGACCGAAGCATTCTCTGATCTGACTTTCCAGCGCTTCAAGATTAACCGTTATGTCAGCTTGGATAGGCGCTACCAAAGATTGCTTGCCAGGCTTGGGTTCTTGCCCAGAACTGATTGTCGGTTTCATTCTGAATTGCCTTTAATGCGTTTTGATATGCCGTAGCGGCGGGCCTTTGAAAGTTACCGGTACGATAGACGCGAGACCCACTGCCGGGAGCCAGCCAGTATTCCTGATTAACGTCACGTGTTGCCATATAGTGCATAAAATCTCTCACTAGGAAATCATGGTACAGATAAGACTTGTCCTTGTACTCCCAAGCGCTGATAAAGTTGAATGCGAGTGTGTCGATTAGCATGCCGCTGATCTGGACGTTGCTGTGCTGCTTCCAAACCCGCGCCATTCGTGCGATAGCTTTCAAATTGCCGTTTGCCTCACGATTGCGGGCTAGAAACGCCTGCATCTCCGACCGTGGATCGCATGTTCGCCAACTTCCTCCACCGTTCGAATCGGCAAAATTGAAGGTGTTCGCGCTGTTTACAAATACCGGCAGAATTTCGAATGTGATGCCATCATCAAACTTGATAACACAGACTTGGCCATCGCCGCCCACACTCGTAGTCGAGTATGTTCTCATGATTGACTGCCGGACAGCTTGGAGAAGCGCTGATTGTCCGTTGTTCGCGTAAGCGTTGTATGTGTGATACAGCGAATTCGGTAGCGTGAACGAAACATCGAGGTCGCTCACGCCCTTTGCGGCAGTGTCTCTCCCATAGGAACCAACGTATAAGCTATGAGCGGTTTCGGAATCCGTATTCCAAAAATCCTTGTTCAACTGCTTGGTAATGCGCTTGTATCGGTAGGATATCGAGCCGACTGTATCCGTCGGGATTAGATACTTGTCTCGAAATGCGCGAAAGTTTTCGGCAACTCCCATGCTGAAGCTCGCTCCGTCCATTGCGTATGGTATTGAGGTCTACGGATAAACGTCAGAGTGAAAAAGCTAGCCCGCCGCCCAATCCACAGGCAAAAGTAGAAATCCGAAAGAATGCACCCGTGCAATCAAATGGCGCGCGAGCTTCAATCCCCAGAAGGGTTGTTCACAACGCGGTGCGGCGCATAAAATAGTGAAATGGCTATGCCCCTGATAAAGCCCTTCTTTATTGCACTCGATACTTCGCATCTAAATCATTGGATTAGAGAAGCTCTATCAACAAAAAGCGCCGAACGTAAAAGTGCGGAAACGTTTTCAGATTGGCTCAAGTGTAGCGGCACATTGCCCTTGATTTCATTGCATCACATTGAGGAACTCTGTGTCCACAATGACGAAGACACGGTGTTGTGGAGGCTCCGATTTCTCCATTCTCTGCCTTTTGTCGCCTGGATATCCGATGGAATGGCGAACTCAGGTCCGGCCGGGGTAACGTCCATCATGCGCGCGGAAGCCTTGGCAGCTTTTGCCGAACCTGGGGCGAGCATCACCAGAGTCCGGGATTTAGCTTCGCGTGCTCTAATCCAGGTTGGCACAGGGGAGGAACTTCTTGGCCCCTTCCTGGAGGATTGGTTGCTACTCAGGGAGGAGTTCTTGAGGCGGTCCGAGCACTCGCGCAATCTGGTGGCCGTCGCACATAGCAACGTTGTCGATCTTTCCTCCATGCCGCTCGGTGAACTCATGCGGGGTAAAATACGTGGCGAGAAAGACCTCTTACGCCAGCTTAAGTTAATTGAAGGCAGTTTTGCATTCGACATCGCTAAGCACGGAGACAAGCGCATCACAAATCCCGAAGCTGTTGCTAGAGATTTTGTCGAAAAAGTTGCTGAAGCCAGAAAAAATTTGCCGGATACCGCCGCCGATTTAGTCCTGCAGAGTTTGGCCGCAATGGGCATTGAAGAGAGTGACATCTCACCGAATATGACGGTGGGTCAGGCGCTTGATCGAGGCCTTTTTCTTCGGCAAATGAAGATTGCAACCGCCCGCTCGACTATCTCGTTCAATGATCTAAAGCGCGCCGTGTCTCAAGACCAAATTCCTTCATGGGTGATCTCGTCATCGCTCAGACAACACGGACCCTCGCTACCAGAGCGCAAAGGAAGCGATCTGACAGATACGCATCTAGCATGCCTTTCAGCATATGCGGACCTCACTCTGGTTGACAAACGAACGCTAGAAGCATTCCGGCGCGCCAATCGCGCAAATCCAATCCTAGGCAAAGCTTGCAAGGCAATTAAACGTGCCGCCAGCTACAGCGACATTCCAAATTTGATTTCGTAGCTCTCGTGTAGCCGTTCTGTTCGTCAGCAATCATGACCCTGCTCTGATGGGATTATCAACGCCGCCTGTTCCGATGGGGGCTTTCGTTTCGATACACTCCGACACCTCGCGTCAGCTATCACGAAAAAGTGAAGCAACTAATGTAATAGAAATTCTGAATATATAAAAAATTCTCCCGAATACGCTAAAATATACCTAGTCCGATAACACAAGGATTTATTCTCGAAATCGGAAGGAATTAAATAGGAAAAATCGAGATTAATGACATGAATGTTGACATTCAACCTACTGCATTTCAATCGTACGTGACGTTATGGCGTATATAGTTTGGTGTTTACAAAGCAACCGAAGTATTACAGCCTTTCGCTCGCAATTCAAGGCAACTAAACGCCGCAGAAATTTGGAAGTGCCTCACGTTACCATTTGTTGATTGTAGGTAGGATGGAGCATTGGGATGAGTGAAGACCGCGACCGCCGCGCTGAGGGGGAAGCTCACAGCCCCGCTGCGCTTGAAATAGCGCTGGCCCGAGGTTCAACGCTGACGAAAACCGGCAAGAAAAGATTTCGCAAGGAAAACATTAGGCAGGCTAAACCGCGAGCAAAGCGGGCCCTACGCTGTCATTTTTCTAGCAAGGGGTTGTTCTCCGACTTGGAGACTACCGCCTTGCTGACGGCCCTGCATGAGGAGCTGCGGTCGATCTTTCCTAGTCTCAAAGACGATAAACGCTTTCCAACATAGCAGTCAGGTTTGTTCGCCTCACTTTCACGCTTCATTGAAAGGTCGATCAGCATGGCTAGAAAAAAACGTATTCAACAAACCGAAAAGCTGTCGTCGCAGACCAGTTCCTCCAAGCGCCTCTCGGTAGAGGCGAGGCGACGAACAATTGAAGCGCCAAGCTTGCGCCCCTCTAGTGAAAGCACGGCCAATCTCGGCGTTTTCATCTATTGCAGAGTTTCCGACAACAAAAGCGTCATAAGCGATCTTTCTATACCTGATCAAATACGCCAGGCCAAAGCGCGCGCAGCCGAGAACGGATGGACGGTTCGTAAGACGTTCATCGAACCGGGACTATCTGCCAAAACTGCGGATCGACCTCAGTTTCAGTTGATGATTGCTGAGGCTTTGGATTCATCACAGCCTGTCCAGAAAATAATAGTACATTCTATCAGCAGGTTTGCTCGCAATGTTGCGGACTACAATCGTGTTACAAATCAACTGTACGAAAATGGTGTTGAGATTGTCAGTCTAACTCAGCAGTTTTCTAATGATACGGGCGGGTTTATCGCAGAAACAACAACGGCTGTATTCGACGAGTATCATTCTAGGCGAACTTCGACAGACGTCACTAGGACCATGACGTCGATGGCAAAAGAAGGATACGGCGTCGGTGGTGTCCAGCCTTTGGGTTATAAATTGCAACCTGACGAGCTTAATCCGCGACGGAAACGTGTTGTAGTCAACGAGACTGAGAGGCCGCTGGCGGCGAAAATATTCCAGCTTGCCTTGTACGGGAATGGTGACGGTCCTGCCCTAGGCATCAAAGCCATCGTCAAGTACCTCAATTGCGCGGGCTACCGAACTCGATCAGGCGCGCCTTTCTCAACCAACAACATACATTCGATGCTAACCAACCCGATATACATGGGGAGAAAGATATACAACCAGAACGCCAAGGCCAAGCGATGGACGCCGGTAGCCGCCGAGATTGTAGAAATTCCGGTGCCGCCAATCATCACGCCTGATGAGTTTGCTGAATTACAGAAATTGCTTCGTTCAAAGAATCCTCGGAAGGGGGCGGCGAAGACAGTGAGCAGCCCGCTGTTGCTATCTGGTCTCGTGCACTGTGAATGCGGCGCAGCGATGACTCTCCGCACAGGTACAGGACGCTCAGGGGCGATTTATCGATACTACCACTGTTCCAGTGTCGCAAAACAGGGGCGTCATGCTTGTAACGGAGCAACCGTGCCGGAAAAACAGCTAGATGATTTCGTTGTAGAGTCGGTCATCTCAAATGTTCTAGTGCCTGTTAGGCTTCGCGGTATTCTCGATTCGATGAATGAGAAGATTGCTGTTGCCGGGAGGCACAGTGAAGCCCGCGCTGATGAGCTTCGACTTGAGCTGGAAGCCTCCGAGCGCGCGTACAAAAATCTGCTGACAGCTGTCGCCAGTTCCGAGTCGCTTGGCAGCGAACCCATCTTGCTTAGCAAGCTGGCCGAAGTAGAGCGTGAGCTGACCCGAAATCGAAACGGTTTGAAAGTGTTACTGGCGAGTGGGGAGAATGACGTCACGATCACAGAGCAGCAAATCAATTGGTTTTCGAATCTGATCATCAAGAGGTTGCGAAAATCGAACCGGGTTAGCATGAAAAGCTATCTTGCTGCGGTAGTTGCCCGCGTCGAAGTTGGCAGCAGTGACATCAGCATCGTTGGCAGGCTGTCTGATCTAAAAGGTGAGATTACACGCGAAACCGGTCTTGATGACGGATCAAGCAGCGAAAACACGGTTCGCAGATATAAACGCAATTGGTGCCCCGTGCCGGAATCGAACCAGCACTCCTCTCGGAACCTGATTTTGAGTCAGGCGCGTCTACCAATTCCGCCAACGGGGCACATGAGCGTCGGATGACAGCGCCGGACTATACGAAGGCTTGGGCTCCGGTCAACCGCCTTTTTGGCGAAGCCCTCATCACACGAATGTTCCCGTGCCAGAGCGTTGCGCGGAGCCGGAGCATTTACAGCCGCAGCGCAGTCCCATAAAACGCCGGAACATCTCGCCACGGAATTCTTCATGCTGCGCCGAATCTACCAATGGACCATGTCACTGGCGGGCACGCGCCATGCCGAAAAAGCGCTTGCCGGCGTCTCCTTTATCGAAAGCTCCTTCTTTCCAATCCCGCCGGATGTGCTGCTGATCCCGATGGTGATCGCCCGGCGTGACCGCTGGCTGCGGCTCGCAGTGGTGTGCACAGTCGCTTCCGTTCTGGGCGCCTTCCTCGGTTATGCCATCGGCATGTTTCTGTTCGAGACGATCGGCCGTCCGATCCTCGCCTTCTACGGCAAGGAAGACGCCTTCGATCAGGTAGCACAGTGGTACAACACCTGGGGTGGCTGGGGCGTGCTTTTTGCCGCTGTGACACCGTTTCCCTATAAGGTGCTGACGATCTTCTCCGGTGCGACCGGCCTCAACTTTCTGACCTTCACGGTCGTCAGCATCATCGGTCGCGCTGCCCGCTTCTTCCTCGTCGCCTTCCTCCTGAAGCTGTACGGCGAACCGATCCGCATCTTCATCGAGAAATATCTCGGCCTTCTTTTCACCCTCTTCATGGCGCTGCTGATCGGCGGCTTCTATCTGGTCAAGGTCATCCTCTGAAAGTCGACACGATGCACAGCAACAGGTCCCTCCTCCATTCCGACACATCTCTTGCCGTTCTGCTGACGGCAGGCATGGCATTGGTTGTCGGTTCGGCCCTCGGCTTCGAACATATCGGCGGCTACATTCCCTGCGCGCTCTGCCTGATGCAGCGCAATCCCTATTACATCGGCATCGGCGTCGGCGTTGTCGCGGTCCTCTCGTCGATCCTTCGCCTGCCGCCGATTGTGACGAAACTGCTGTTCGTGACTATTGCCGTGCTGATGCTGGTTGGCATGGGCCTGGGCATCTATCATTCGGGCGTCGAGTGGAAGTTCTGGGAAGGCCCCGCAAGCTGCACCATCGGCGCGACCGGCGGGGACACGCCGGTCAACGTGCTCGATGCGTTGAACGCCACCAAGGCGCCGTCCTGCACCGAAGCGACGCTGCGCGTGCTCGGCCTTTCCTTTGCCGGCTGGAACGTGCTGACGAGTGCGGCTCTCGCCGCTATCGCCATATGGGCAGCTTTTCGCAACCGCGCGGCCTGATCAGCAAAAGACCGGCGGTTCAGCCGCCGGTCGCGTCCATCATGCCTTGAATAAGCCTGCCTACCGGATGCTTACGGCTGCAGCTCGGTATCCCAGTAAAGGTAGTCGACCCAGCTTTCGTGCAGATAATTTGGCGGAAAGAGCCGGCCGTTGTTGTGCAGGTCCTGCACCGTCGGCCGGTAGGGCTTCTGGTGCGGGAACATCTGCGCCTGCTTCGGCAGCTTGGACCCTTTTCGCAGATTGCACGGCGAACAGGCCGCCACGACATTTTCCCAGGTCGTTTCGCCGCCATGGGCGCGCGGGATGACATGGTCGAAGGTCAGGTCGTCGGGCGAGCCGCAATACTGGCACTCGAACTTGTCGCGCAAGAAGACATTGAAGCGAGTGAAGGCCGGGTTTCGCGTCGGCTGAACATAGGTCTTGAGGCTGACGACACTCGGCAGCCGCATCGAGAAGCTCGGCGAGCAAACGGAATGTTCATACTCGGCGATGATGTTCACACGGTCGAGGAAGACCGCCTTGATCGCGTCCTGCCAGGACCAGAGCGACAAGGGATAATAACTCAGTGGCCTATAGTCGGCATTCAGAACGAGCGCCGGCAGGGCCTGGGGAGAAACTGCAATCGTCAAGGCGTACTCCTGATCGATTCGGCATCTGCCCTTCTATATTAGGTCCGTTGTTACAGCATTGTGAAGCCTGAATTTTTGGAACCCGCCGCGTCGCTTTAACGCGGCCCCTGAAATGCCTTTAGCGCGGCAACGCCGTGCGGCCCGTCAGCCCTGCATAATGCGCCCAGAACAGCCTTGCCGCGACCGAGCGCACCGGCGCCCAGGCCTCCGCCAGCGTGGCCACGGCTTCCGGCGGCGGCCGCGCGCCGCCAAAGAACACCGCCCCAACGGCGATCCGCAGCGCCACGTCGCCCACCGGAAAAATGTCCGGATGGCCACCGCAGAACATCAGGTAGACCTCCGCCGTCCACGGCCCGACCCCCTTCAGCGCCGTGAGCGTTGCCATCGCCTGCTCGGCCGGCAAAACCGCCAGTTCATCGAGCCTCAGCGGTCCGCAGAGATCGGCCTTTGCCGCTGCCTCGAGCGCCACGAGCTTGCCGCGTGACAGGCCGAAGGTCGCAACCACCTCCCGCGGCAGCCCGAGAAAATCCTCCGCCGTCGGCCGGAGCCCGAGAACCGCCGTCATCCGCCGCCAGATCGCGTCCGCACTGGCACGCGATACCATCTGCGACACGATGATCGAGGCGAGGCCGGCAAAGCCGGGCGGCGAGAGCCGCAGCGCCAGGGGCCCTGCGCTTTCCGCCAACACCGAAAGTCGTGGATCCCGCTCCAGAAGGAGCTCGAGACCTTCGGCCAGATCCGCCTCGTTGCGGATGATCATCGGCAGCCCTCCCCTTTTCCTCGCATGCGCATCATGCGAAGGAAAACCATGGCTGCACCGCCCCGTCAAATCCCCGTCTTCCGCTTCGCCCCGAGCCCCAACGGCCGGCTGCATCTCGGCCATGCGCTGTCGGCCCTGACCAATGCGAAGATGGCAGCCGAAACGGGCGGCCGGCTACTGCTGCGCATCGAGGACATCGATCTCACTCGTTGCACCCCCGAACTCGAACAGGCGGTGCTCGACGATCTCGACTGGCTGGGCATCCCTTACGAGCGGCCGGTCCGTCGCCAGTCGGAGCATTTTCCCCTCTACCGCCAAGCGCTCGACACCCTGATCGCCCGTGACCTCGTCTACCCGGCCTTCCTCACGCGCGGCGAGGTGAAGGCGAGGGTCGCAGCCTTCGAGGAGAACGGCAGGGTGTGGCCCCGCGACCCGGACGGCGCGCCGCTCTATCCGACCGAAGAGCGCAATCTGTCACCCGAGGAACGTGCCGGAAAGCTCGCGTCCACCGAGCGCCATGCGCTTCGCCTCGACATGGAAAAGGCGCTTGCGGCCGTCGGTCATCCGCTCTCCTGGCAAGAAACCGGCGATGGCAAGCGGGGCGAGATCTCCGCTGACCCCGCAGCCTGGGGCGATGTTGTGCTCTGGCGCTCGGATGCGCCAGGAAGCTACCACCTCGCCGTCACCGTGGATGACGCGGCACAAGGGATCACCCATGTCGTGCGCGGCCTCGACCTCTTTCATGCGACGTCCGTGCACCGACTGCTGCAGGACCTGCTCGGCCTGCCGCAGCCTATCTACCATCACCATCGCCTGGTCCTGGGCTCGGATGGCCGCAAGCTGTCGAAGAGTGCCGGCGACACGGCGCTGGCGAGCCTGCGCGCCGACGGCAAGATCCCGTCAGATATCCGCGCCATGGTCGGGATTTGAAATCCCAACATCCGGCTGTCCCTTCACCGGCACCACCTGAAACTTCATCAGCGCCGCGTTGAATTCGGCCCCAATGATGAAAATGGCGCTCACCATGTAGAGGAACACGAGTACCACCATGATCGAGGCGAGACCGGCATAGGTGGCGGCATAATTGGCGAAGGTGCCAATGTAATAACCGAAGACCAGAGCCCCGATGAGCCAGAGCACCAAGGTGAGGAGCACGCCGGGCATCACGTCGATGACCCGTCGCCGGCCATCCGGCAGGCCGAGATGGAACACCATCAGCCCGACCACAAGGAAGGCGACCGTACCGTAGATGCGCCAGTTTGCAACCGTCAGAAGGAAGTTCTTCAGCAGCGGAAAATAGCGCTCGGCAAAGGCAAGCGCCACCGGCACCGCGACCAGAAGCAGGCTGATCACGGCAAGCACGATGACGGCGCCAAGCACGAAGCCGAAGCTGACCAGGCGAGTCACGTACCACGGCCGCGTTTCCGTCACGCGGTAGGCCCGGTTGAGCGAGACGCGAAGCGCCTCGACGCCGTTCGAGGCGAAATAGGCGGCCGCCAGAACCGAAACCGTCAAGAGCCCGCCGCGCGGAATGGTCAGCACCTGCACCACCTGATCGGACAGCGGCTTGGCGATCGTCTCCGGCCAGGTGTCGAAGATCAGATGCACCGCCGTTTCGGCAAACTGGTCGGCGCCGAGGAAACTCGCCAGCGCCGTACCGAAGATCAAGAAGGGAAAGAGCGCCAGGATCGCCGACAGCGCCACATGGCTCGCCATGGCCCAGCCGTCATCCAGGGAGAAATGCCAGAGCGCGTCGAAGGTGACGTGGTAGAGCCTGCGGAAGAATGACGGCATCCAGTCTCCTCTGACGACCAAATACGATTGCAACAGCGCCGATTGTAAGCTGCGGGCGAATATGGGAAACCGGGGACCGTTTGTACAGGAAAGTCGAGGTCGAAGGTGAAAAGCATCATCGTCACGGGCTGCTCGTCCGGCATCGGGGCCTATTGCGCTGAGGCCCTGAAGCGCGATGGCTGGCGGGTTTTTGCGACGGTGCGCAAGCCCGAACATCTCGCGCCGCTCACCGAGCAGGGCATCGAAGCGCTGCTCATGGATTACACCGATCCTGAAAGCATCGAGGCGCTGGTTTCCACCGTCTTCGAGCGCACCGGCGGACGCCTCGACGCGCTGTTCAACAACGGCGCCTATGGCCAGCCGGGTGCTGTTGAGGATCTGCCGACGGAAGCCCTGCGCGCCCAGTTCGAAACCAATCTCTTCGGTTGGCATGACCTGACCCGCCGCGTGATCCCCGCGATGCGCGCCCAGGGCGAAGGCCGGATCGTGCAATGCTCCTCGATCCTCGGCATCGTGCCCTATCGCTGGCGCGGCGCCTATACGGCCTCGAAATTTGCGCTGGAAGGCCTGTCGCTGACGCTCAGGATGGAGCTCGAAGGATCCGGCGTGCAGGTGAGCCTGATCGAACCCGGCCCGATCGAAAGCCGCTTCACCGCCAATGCGCTCACCCATATCCGCGAGGCGATCGACCTCGAAAACTCCGTCCATGCCGAGGACTACCGCCGGCAACTGGCGCGACTTGATGGCACAGGCCCCGTCAACCGCCACAAACTCGGGCCGGAGGCGGTCTACAAAGTCCTCGTGCACGCCTTGACCGCCAAGCGTGCCCGCCCACATTATCTCGTGACCAAGCCGGCGAAACAGGGGGCACTGATCAAACGCTGGCTGCCGGCCGACCTCTTCTATCGACTGATGCGCTCGCTGGACTGACCGGCGACGAACAAAGGCTCATCTTAACTCATGTCCACATTCACCTATGTCCTCGCCATCATCGTCATGGGGCTCGTCGCCCTCGTCCTCGTCCGGGGCCTCTTCAACATGATGAAGGGCGGCGACGGCAACACCTCCAACAAGCTGATGCAGGCCCGCATCGTGCTGCAGGCGATCGCGATTGCCCTGATCATGCTGACGCTGTGGCTGACCGGCGGAGGCCGCTGACGCCATGGTCAAGCTCAACAAGATCTACACCCGCACCGGCGACGACGGCACCACGGCGCTGGTGACCGGCCCGCGCCGCTTGAAGCATGACCTGCGCGTCGACGCCTATGGCACGATCGACGAAACCAATTCGGCGATCGGCATCGCAAGGCTGCACACGGCGGACATGCCCGAGCTCGATGCCATGTTGCTCCGCATCCAGAACGACCTCTTCGACCTCGGCGCGGATCTGGCAGCCCCCGAAACCGGCGAAGTGCTGTCCTACGAACCCTTGCGCGTCATCGAGGCCCAGGTCGACCGCATCGAGAAGGAGATCGACCAGCTCAATGCCCATCTCGATCCGCTCAAATCCTTCATCCTGCCGGGCGGCACGCCGGCGGCCGCCTATCTGCATCTCGCCCGCACCACGGCGCGTCGGGCCGAGCGCATCATGGTCGAACTCTCCCGTTTCGACGGCGAGGAGGTCGGTGAGCCGGCGCTCAAATATGTGAACCGGCTGTCGGACTTTCTGTTCGTCGCGGCACGGCATGCCAATGACGGCGGTCGGGCGGATATTTTGTGGGTGCCGGGGAAGAACAGGTAGGGCTTCTGATAGCGCGGGACCTATCTCCCCCCTTGCGGGGGAGAACGGAAAATCGAAGGCTCAGGCGAGCGCAAGCCGCCTAAACTTCAGATTTTCCAGGAGAGGGGCAGCGTTCCGTTGGTGCTCACCTTACCAAGCCCCCCCTCTTGCGAAATCTTAAGGTTTGGCGATGGGGGAGTGAGGCCTGCGCCCACCGCTGACCACGCGCGGGCTGAACCCTCGGCAGATCCCTCGGGACATCCTCGGGTTAAACCCGAGGATGTCCCGAGGATCTGCTAGCGTGTCTGCAGTCTCAAGGTGCAAGGCAGCCGCACATATTCGGACTGTCAAAAATCCCAAGCTTCGCCACCGGTGGGGATCATCTCCCTCCGGGTGGGGTCAGACTTGTCTCGGACGAGGCGCCAGAAGCAACCTGTCTAAGTAAATATGTGGCTCCTTCCGGCGCCTCGTTCAGCGTCTATTCCCGCTGCATGCGTCCCTCTGGCAAGGCGGCGACGGTCCTCGTCATCCTCGGGTTTAACCGAGGACCGAGGATGACCGGGCGTAGGGTCCGGCTTGGCAGTCACCTCCGAAGAGTGTTCTGCCAGAGCCTGGCCGGTGGCCCGGGAGGTTCCCGCCGGATGGTGCACCATACCGACCGGGACCCTCGCCCGGGGGATGATCGTCTGGCCATCACTGGCTCGGCCATCATCCCCGCCGTTTGTTTCGCCCCGCTGTCTGGGTGTTCGCGACAGCGCGGGCGCCTTGTCTGTGTGCCTCTGAGGCACGTCCTTCCGATCAGGGTATCCAGGTTTTGGGGGCATCCGTCCCCATCACCCTCGTCAAGCCCTTCGTCCGGAGGGAGACCGTTGCAGCGGGCCGGGATCTTGGATCTGCGACAACCCTCCATCCCGGCGCCGGCCCCGCCTCGCCTGACATCGCATCGTCAGGTGTATCCGAGGGCGGGACGGAGTTGAGTCTACGGGAGGAAAAATGGGCGGGGATGAAAAAATGTGTCGGGGTCTGATTTCGTTGGGAAATCGCTGCGGAGCGTCCCCCCTTTCTTCAGGAAATGGCGCGCTCTGGCGTGACCGTCTGACGTGGAAGGTTTGTGTTTGGATCCTCGGGTCATCCTCGGGTTTAACCCGAGAACGAGGATGACGGAGTGTGGAGAAAGCGCCTGGTATCCTCCGCTAATGTCTTCACCGCACAAGGTCTGAGGAGGATACCCTTGTCTCCCCTAAAGGTCGTCATCCTCGTCCTCGGGTTAAACCCGAGGATGACCCGAGGATCCAGACACAAGCGAGGGCCGCGGGCTCATCTCCCCCTTGCGGGCTCATCTCCCCCTTGCGGGGGAGACTTCGGAGCGTTGGCCGAAGGCCAGAAATCGATCCAGTGAATCGATTTCAGCGAACGGAGGCCTGAGCGCGACGCCGCGCGAAGGCTGTGAGAAGAATTGGCCCGATCGGGGCCCAGCCTCAGATTTCGCAAGAGAGGGGCTCGAGTGAGGTGGGTGCCAACGGAACCGTGCCCCTCTACTGGAAAATCTGAAGTTTAGGCGGCTTGCGCTGACCTCAAGCCTTCGAATTTCCGTCCTCCCCCGCATGGGGGGAGGTGGGAGCCGACTGCGTGACCTTCCCCCTGTCCCCATCCCCCAACCTGCGCTAGCATCCGTCGACGCAATTCCGGCAACCCGACGAGGCGCGATGTTCATTCCCCTGCATGACCGAAACGCGCTGAAGCACATCCGGCGGCAATATGTGACGCTGGGGCTGATTGCGGCGAATGTCATCTCCTACGCGCTGGCAAGCGTAGTGCCGGACGCCGCCTATGAGCTGGGGGTCTATGGGCTGGGCTTCATTCCGGCGATCCTGCTGGGCGGAGCCACACTCGATCCGTCGCTGGTGTTGGTGCCCGATTGGGCGACCTATGTGACCTATGCCTTCCTGCATGGGAGCTGGCTTCATCTGGGCTCGAACATGCTCTTCCTCTGGGTCTTCGGCGATAATGTCGAGGATGCCTTGGGGCACTTCAAATTTCTGTTCTTCTATCTCGCCTGCGCTGCTGCCGGCGCGCTGGTGCATGGGCTGGTGTCCCCGGTGAGCCAGGCACCCCTGATCGGCGCTTCGGGGGCCGTGTCGGGGGTGGTTGCCGCCTATGTGATGCTGCATCCGAAGGTTCGGGTCTGGGTTCTGGTGCTGATGCGTTTTCCAGTGCCGCTGCCGGCCTTCATCCCCCTCCTGTTCTGGATTGGTCAGCAATTTGTCATGCTGGCCATCGATGCCGAGGGCAATGTCTCCTGGGGCGCCCATGTCGGCGGCATCCTGGCAGGCACCCTGCTGGTGATCATTTTACGACGCCCCGGCGTGCCGCTCTTCGACCGCAGCATCGTGACACCAAGGGCCGTGGAGCATGGTGTGCAGCCGGTCGACGGCTTGGCAGCAGGACCCTGGGGTGCGAGACCGCCCTTCCCGGCCGCGGGTCGCACCCCGGCTGCGTCGCGGGCGGACGATAACCTGGGCGGGGAGACGACGACAGAGGTCGCCACCCGAAATGGAGCCGCAGCCCGGACAGACCTGGGCGCAGATCAAGGCTTTAGCGAAGGCAGAGACGTTCAGAATAGAATGGGGACAGGCGCCGGCCCTGGAACCCCACCCCGCAAGGTCACCCATTGGGGCCGATGACAACAGGTCGCGGCCATCCATATTGACGTGCACGTCAACGTCAATTATTCCTGTCGCCAGGGAGAAGCATTCCCGTTCAAGCGTTGTGTTTGGACGAAAAATGCGTATCGATGTCGCCAATCGACAAACGACGGAGCGCATTTGCGCGCATTTTCCGGCGGAAGATTTGAAGGAAGGACCCCATGAAGATACTCGTCCCAGTGAAGCGGGTTGTGGATTACAACGTCAAGATCCGCGTCAAGCCGGATGGCTCCGGCGTCGAGCTCGCCAACGTCAAGATGTCCATGAACCCCTTCGACGAGATCTCCGTCGAGGAGGCCCTGCGGCTGAAGGAAGCCGGCAAGGCTGAGGAAGTGGTTGTCGTCTCGATCGGTCCGGCCAAGGCCGAGGAAACCATCCGCACCGCACTCGCCATGGGCGCCGACCGCGGCATCCTGATCGAAACAGACGAAACCGTCGAGCCGCTCGCCGTCGCCAAGCTCCTGAAGGGCGTGGTCGAGGCAGAAGCTCCGGGCCTCGTCATCGTCGGCAAGCAGGCGATCGACGACGATTCGAACCAGACCGGCCAGATGCTGGCTGCCCTGATGGGTTGGGGCCAGGCGACCTTCGCCTCCAAGCTCGAACTTTCCGCCGACAAGGCGACCGTGACCCGCGAAGTCGACGGGGGTTTGCAGACCATCGAGGTGAAGCTTCCGGCCGTCATGACCACGGACCTGCGCCTGAACGAGCCGCGTTATGCCTCGCTGCCCAACATCATGAAGGCGAAGAAGAAGCCGCTCGACAAGAAGGCTCCGGCCGATTTCGGCGTCGACATTGCGCCGCGCCTGAAGGTTCTGAAAACCGAAGAGCCGGGTGGCCGCAAGGCGGGCATCAAGGTGAAGAGCGTCGCCGAACTGGTCGACAAGCTCAAGAACGAAGCCGGCGTATTGTAAGCGGAACGGACAGGAGAAACATAAAATGGCTATTCTTCTTCTCGCAGAACACGACAACGCAACCGTTTCCGAACAGACCGCGAAGACCCTGACGGCAGCAACCAAGATCGGTGGCGATGTCCACGTGCTGGTCGCCGGCGCAGGCGCCAAGGCGGCCGCCGATGCCGCCGCCAAGCTTTCCGGCGTCTCCAAGGTGCTGATCGCCGACGACGCCTCGCTCGGCAACAATCTGGCAGAGCCGTTGGCAGCGCTCATCGTCTCGCTCGCCGGCTCTTACGACACGATCATCGCGCCCGCGACCTCGGTCGGCAAGAACGTCATGCCGCGCGTGGCAGCGCTGCTCGACGTGATGCAGGTCTCCGAAATCATCGAAGTCGTCTCGGCGGATACCTTCAAGCGCCCGATCTATGCCGGCAACGCCATCCAGACCGTGCAGTCGACCGATGCCAAGAAGGTGATCACGGTACGGACGGCTTCCTTCGCTGCTGCTGGTGAAGGGGGTTCGGCCTCCGTGGAGAGCGTCTCCGCTGTGGCAAATCCGGGCGTCTCCAGCCATGTCTCCGACGCCCTGTCGTCGTCCGACCGTCCGGAACTGGCCTCGGCCAAGATCATCATCTCCGGCGGCCGTGCGCTCGGCTCGTCCGAGAAGTTCCAGGAAGTCATCCTGCCGGTCGCCGACAAGCTGGGTGCTGCCGTCGGCGCCTCCCGTGCGGCTGTCGACGCCGGTTACGCTCCGAACGACTGGCAGGTCGGCCAGACCGGCAAGGTCGTTGCCCCGCAGCTCTACATCGCTTGCGGCATTTCCGGTGCGATCCAGCACCTCGCCGGCATGAAGGACTCGAAGGTCATCGTCGCGATCAACAAGGACGAGGAAGCCCCGATCTTCCAGGTCGCCGATTACGGTCTCGTGGCCGACATCTTCGAAGCCCTGCCGGAGCTCGAGAAGGCGCTCTGAGCGCCATCTCGCAGCTGCGAAAGGACTGGTCAAAGACCGGTTTGCGGTCTATCAATCAGCCGGGTCCGTGATGAGCGGGTCCGGCATTTTTGTCGGTGCCATCTTCTTGAGTGAAGACGAGAACGGGTGAGGAGCGAGACGATGACGGACAAGATCAGCAATGTGGGTGTCGTGGGTGCCGGCCAGATGGGCTGCGGCATCGCCCAGGTCTCCGCCGCCGCCGGTTACAAGGTCACGATCTACGACCTCTCCAAGGAGCGGATCGAGGCGGGGCTCGCCACCATCAACGGCAATCTCGCCCGCCAGGTGACCAACGGCAAGATCACCGACGAGCAGCGCAAGCAGGCGCTGGCTTTGATCTCCGGCTCCGCCGATGTGCATGACCTCGCCGCAGCCGATCTCGTGATCGAGGCCGCGACCGAGGACGAAAGCGTCAAACGCAAGATTTTCGCGACACTCTGCCCGGTGCTCAAACCAGAAGCGCTTATTGCGACCAACACCTCGTCGCTCTCCATTACCCGTCTGGCCTCGGCGACCGACCGTCCGGAGCGCTTCATGGGCATCCACTTCATGAACCCGGTGCCGGTGATGAAGCTCGTTGAACTGGTGCGCGGCATCGCGACTGACGAGACGACCTTCGCGACGGCCAAGACCTTCGTCTCCTCGCTCGACAAGACGATCACGGTGGCGGAAGATTTTCCGGCCTTCATCGTCAACCGCATCCTGCTGCCGATGATCAACGAGGCGATCTACACGCTGTATGAAGGCGTCGGCTCTGTCGAGGCGATCGACACGGCGATGAAGCTGGGCGCCAACCACCCGATGGGCCCGCTGCAGCTCGCCGATTTCATCGGCCTCGACACCTGTCTCTCGATCATGCAGGTGCTGCATGACGGTCTGGCGGATTCGAAGTATCGCCCCTGCCCGCTGCTGGTGAAATATGTCGAGGCCGGCTGGTTGGGCCGCAAGTCCGGCCGCGGCTTCTACGACTATCGCGGCGACGTGCCGGTGCCGACACGGTAAGGCAGATCGCCTTGCTGAAGCGGGCATTTGCGACTATATTGGCGGAGTGAGAGGCGAGCTTCCGCCCGCCCCTCTGGCTTGTTATCGGAATGTGACCCGCACGCTAGCCTGCCAGCCCGTGCGGGTTTTCCGTATAACAAACGTGATGCTCAATGGTTTTCGCCACATCGCTCACACTCCAGTTGTGTGGCGAGGCCATCGCCCTGGTCGGAGCGTGCAATCCTCTCCGATGCGTCTGGCAGAACGCGTCTGCTTTCACCGCACAACCGGAGAGAGAATAACGCAACCGGGGGCCGCGTCCAGAGGCCACCGCAGCGGAGAGCCGGGCTTTGCTCTCAGCGCCCGACGGCGATGCAGAGGATCCCGGATATGATCAGCAGGATGCCGAGGCAGGCGGTGAGGCTGATGCTTTCGCCAAGAGCGACGACACCGGCAAGCGCGGTCAGCACAATACCCAGCGAAACGAAGGGATAGGCGTGCGAGACGGGGATGCGCGACAGGACCAGAAGCCAGACGATCGCGCCGAAGCCGTAGCAGGCGAGGCCGCCGATGACGAAAGGGGAGCGGGCGATGGCGCCAATGGCCTGAAGAGGTGACGCCCCTCCTGCGAGCGCCTCCGCAACGTCGGGGCGGGTCATCCCAAAGCGCAGGATGACCTGGGAGAATGCACTCAGGCAGACGCTGAACAGGATTAGCACATAGGTCATGGCGGTTCCGATTGCGGATGGTTGGAGTGTTCGGTCAGGTCAACTGGTAGACACAGATGCCCTCTTCGCGATGCACGGGGACCTCAGTCAGATTGGCGTCACACGGCATTGCGAGAAAATCTATCCCGACGCTCTTGCGATCGAGCAGCGAGCGGGCGAGCGGGACGGAGTGCCGCTCTTTCCAGATCGGATAATAGGAGGGCGACCACATGACCGCCGCACCATATTTTCCATCGAACCACAATTGGCGCTCGGAGGTCAGGCTAAAGCCGAGCGAGGCCTCCGCAGGCACCTGAAAAACGGCATCGGTCGGCGTTGCGGCATTTGCCCAGCGGCCAACCTTTTCCCAGGCTTCCTGCGTGGCTCTATCCTGCTCATAAGCCCACTGCCTCTGACCATTGGCCACCAGACCCAAGACCAGGCAGAAGGCGAGCAGGCAAGAGACGTAAACGCGCACTGTGCGGCGTTCGAGCGGGAGTTTCAGGGCCGGTGGGATTTTCCAGAGGTCCAACAGGAACAGCGCGAGGGCAATCAGCACCCCGACCTTGCCGGCCATAAGTGCGACGGCGAGACCGAGGCCAAATGTCTTCTGCATGGGGCGCGCTGGATCGAGGATCCAGCCTGACGCGACGATGGCGAGACTGATGGCGAGCAGCATGGCAATCATCACGAAACTGCGGATGAGATGCAGGTTCAGGATAAACCGCGAATCCGTCACCAGCGGCGCCAGCACACCAAGGCCCAAGACCGACAGCATTCCGAGAGCGAGCATCAGCACCGCCCTGGAACTTGCCCCCATCAGGCGGATGGACAGAAGCAGGACAACGATCTGGACGCCGGTGACTGCGAGTTGCCTCGGCGGCAGCGACCACAGGAAAAAATGGAACGGGAAGAAATCCCACAAATACTGGCGATAGGAAAACGGGTTCGCGCCCCCGATCTCCGGGTTCTGCAGAATATTGTGCAGCGGCACAAAGAGGAGCGGGCTGCCGACCACAAGCCCGATCGCCGCCGGGACCAGCAAGCGCCGAAGTGTAATCCGGCCGGTCAAGAGCTGGTATCCGGTGAGCAAGGCGAGCGGAGGCACCATCCAGATGGCCATGAAGGCATTGAGGAAGAAAGTCAGGCAAGCAGCAACGGCCGCCGCCCCATAGCGACGCCTGAGGGCGAAAGAGAGACCCATCAGGAGGCTGGCATTGGCCAGTTCCGAGTGGGTGAAATAGTTGAGCAAGATCCCGCCGCCTCCCGCAGTGTAGCCATAGACCCAAGGGGAAAAGCACAGGAGCAGGAGAAACAGATTGCGGGCACGCGTCTCTTTGAGGCCGATGCTCCCGGCAAGATGGAGAGCTGCGATGAAGAAGGCGAGATGTGTGATGATGAGGCTGAGTGCCAGGAACAGCTTGACACCGACCACGTGTCCGGCACCCGCAAACAGGAGCCAGAAGCCGGAGGAGAAATTGCGCAGCGACTGGATGAAGGCGTCGTCGGAGAACTGCGGCAGGTCGTAGCTCTTGAGCAGGATGGGGACGTGATAGATGTTGTTGTTGAAGATAGGCGAGTAGCCCGAATACAGGAAGGAGATCACCGTAGCAGCGGCGATCAACAGCCAGTGCGGCAGATCAAGGACCTGCGACAACCGCTGCGATAAGGCATTCATGGCTCGTGACGTCACGGGAAGACCTGTGTTCAAAGGGCGGCGAGGACCAGTGAGACGGCGGCGAGGCCGACGCCCCAGCTCCGATTGTCCTTCAAGGCGAAGGCGATGGGATCGTCATCCATCAACCGCCGATGGGCGAGCATGACGGCGCGTGCGATCCAATAGAGGAACAGCGGGCATAGGCCCCAGAGCAAACGCGGGTGGGTGTAGAGACCGGCAACGGTATCGGACGAAACATAGAGCGCGATCACCATGACCGAATTCATGCCCGCAGCAGCAGCAAGAGCCATGATCACAGGCAGATCCGCGACCTTGTAGTTTCTATTGCTCGGATCACTGAGCTGGCGATCAAGACGACCGGCAAGCTCGATGTACCGTTTGAGCAATGCGAGCGCCGTGAAGATCAACAAGGAAAATGTGAAGAGCCAGTCCGATACCGACACGTCGATCGCAGCCGCACCGGCAAAGACCCGAAGCGTATAGAGGCAGGCCAAGGTCACGACATCGATGATCATCCTACGCTTGATGACGAATGAATACGCATTGGTCACGACGTAGTAGATGAGCAGCGTCAGAAAGAAATGGAAAGAAATACACCAGGCAAGGGCAAAGGCGGCGAGGGTCAGAAGCGGTATGAAGGCCATGCCGAATGCAATGGGCAGCTGGCCGGACGCGAAAGGCCGCTTCCGTTTTGTCGGGTGCGCGCGATCTGCCTGAATGTCCAGGAGATCATTCAGCAGGTAGACGCCGGATGCACATAGAGAGAAGGCAATGAAGGCCAGGAACGCATTGAACAAAGCCTCGAGGTTGAACTGATGCGCGGTAAGCAACGGCACGAAGATCAGACCGTTCTTGGCATATTGATGAGGTCGCATGGCTGAAACAAGCGCGGTCCAGCGGCTCTGTTTCCCCTGCACGGCGACATGATCCGGGTGGCTTGCAGCCAGGTCACGTGCAAGGCTGGCGGACATATGGACACCATAAGCCCTCCGCGCGTGACGCCAGATTGCCTTGTCGCTCGTGTCGTTGCCGATATAGTCGAACCCCCCGTCTCCAAAGGCCTCAACGAGCGCTCGCGCCTTCGTTTCGCCTTTTAGATTCTGGTGTTCGTCGGAAGCAAACACGCCATCGAACACCTCAAGGTGGTCCGCCACCTTTTCAGCATGAAAGCGATCACTTGCCGTCGCGAGATAGACCTTGCGTCCTGCGCCCCGGGCCGCGTTGATAATAGAAAGGACATTTTCGTTGTAGGGCAGATTGCCGTGGTCGATGTCGCAGAAGGACAGGAGATGGCGCTTGATGCCGTTTCTAGAAAGGCGAGACGGCAGGTCCCGATTGAACACTTCGATGTGCCGACGCGAGAGGGCGTCGAAGAGAGATTCGTAAAGTAGATCCGTCTTAATCAACGTTCCATCAAGATCAACGACCAGCGGAATATCGTTCAACTGCCCAAGCGGCGCAACGGACGAAGGAAACATAATACACCCGTCTGGAAAAGCAGATCATTTGAAGTACATGAATTAGTAATGTCACGCACACCCCGTGATTGTAAAGTCACGGGGGCGAATATGGTTACTCCGCTGATCGCCCGAGCGAGCGGAGAGATCGGTCAGAGCCGCAAGGCCCTGATGGCGGGGCGGCCTGCAGCAGCAGTCATGCACAGATAGGGGTTACCGCAGGCCGCCAGTTAGGCGCCGGTCGCAGCCGTTATCAGCGCCCTGGCATCCGGGCTGTCCCAGGCGGCCGGGCCGTTCATGTGGCCAAGCAGGCAGCCCTTGCCGTCGACCAGAAGAGTGACCGGCAGGCCGAAGGCGAGGCCTTGTTTCTTGAGCGTATTGAACACCCCCATTGAGGCGTCGCGGTAGAGGCCGAGCGCATCGACGCCGGTTTCGGCAAGGAAGGCCTTCGGTTTTTCGGCGTCACCGGTGTCGATATTGATCGCAACCACCTGGAATCGGTCGCTGCCGAGTGCCTTCTGCAGGCCGTTCAACGCCGGCATTTCTTCGCGGCAGGGCACGCACCAGGTGGCCCAGAGATTGACCAGCGTGGTCTTGCCGGCGAAGTCGGCAATGCTCGTTACCTTGACAGTGGCATCGGTGAAGGTCAGACCTTCGACCGCCTGCGGCTGATCGATCGGCACCATGGCCGCGACATCGCCCTTGAAGAAGGGTTCGAGCGCCCGCGCCTTGTTGAGCGAACCTGCGCAAGGCCCTGCATTCTGAGCCGTCTCGGCATTGCCAGACGTGGTCTCTCTCACGTATACCGCAGCCGCGCCGGCGACAATGCCGGCCACCGCCGCGATCGCAACCAGCTTGGTAGAGAAGAGACCACTGCGTCTTTTGTCTGTCATGTCATTCTCCAGGACGGGCATTCCATGGCCGAGGACTCTAACGACACCAAATCCTCCAACCAGATGTGGGGCGGTCGCTTCGCCTCCGGGCCATCGGCGATCATGGAGGAGATAAATGCCTCCATCGGTTTCGACAAGAAGCTTTACGCCCAGGATATCCGTGGCTCAAAGGCGCATGCGACCATGCTGGCGCACCAAGGCATCATCTCCGGCGAAGATAAAGACAAGATCCTTCACGGCCTGGACACGATCCTGTCAGAGATCGAAAGCGGCCAGTTCGTCTTTTCGCGCAAGCTCGAAGATATCCATATGAACGTCGAGGCTCGCCTTGCCGAACTGATCGGCCCGGCTGCCGGCCGTCTGCACACCGCCCGCTCGCGCAACGACCAGGTGGCGCTCGACTTCCGCCTGTGGGTCAAGGAAGAGCTGCAGAAGACGGAAGCAGCGCTTTCCGGCCTGATCGCCGCCTTCCTCGACCGTGCGGAAGAGCATGCCGACACCGTCATGCCCGGCTTCACCCATCTCCAGACGGCCCAGCCGGTGACCTTCGGGCATCATTGCATGGCCTATGTCGAGATGTTCGGCCGCGACCGCCAGCGCGTGCGCCATGCCATCGAACACCTCGACGAAAGCCCGATCGGGGCAGCAGCCCTGGCCGGCACCGGCTATGCCATTGACCGCCACATGACGGCCAAGGCGCTCGGCTTCCGCGAGCCGACCCGCAACTCGATCGACACCGTCTCCGATCGCGACTTCGCGCTCGAATTCCTCTCGATCGCATCGATCTGCGCCGTGCACCTGTCGCGGCTCGCTGAGGAGATCGTCATCTGGTCGACCCCACAATTCGGCTTCATCCGGTTGTCGGATGCGTTTTCGACCGGCTCCTCGATCATGCCGCAGAAGAAGAACCCCGATGCCGCCGAACTGGTGCGCGCCAAGACCGGTCGCATCAACGGCTCGCTCATCGCCCTTCTGACCGTGATGAAGGGCCTGCCGCTCGCCTATTCCAAGGACATGCAGGAAGACAAGGAACAGGTCTTCGACGCGGCCGAAAGCCTGGAACTGGCGATTGCCGCCATGACCGGCATGGTGACCGACATGACCATCCGCACCGACAAGATGAAGGCGGCGGCCGGTTCCGGTTATTCGACGGCAACCGATCTCGCCGACTGGCTGGTGCGCGAAGCCGGCCTTCCCTTCCGCGATGCGCATCACGTCACCGGCAATGCGGTGGCCATGGCGGAGAAGAAGGGTTGCGATCTCGCCGAGCTTTCGCTGGAAGAGCTTCAGAGCATCAATGCGGCGATCACCGCTGACGTTTACAACGTTCTGACCGTGGAAGCCTCCGTCGCCAGCCGCAAGAGTTTTGGCGGCACGGCGCCGTCGGAAGTCAGGAAGCAGATCGCCTGGTGGCGGGCCCGCAACTGACAGGGCAACCGATCACGCGCACATGCGGGACACATCACGAGATCAGGGGTGCACAAGCGCCCCTTTTTTCTGTACACGCTAGCACAACAATATCTTCATGGACCGGGTCATGGTGAATTCGCTGAAACGCACGACGCTCACGCTCTCTCTGCTGCTGGCCGCTTCGCTGGCTCTGTCCGCCTGCGGCCGCAAGGGCGATCTCGACCCGCCGAACACGCCTGTGGACCAGCAGAACAAGCGCGACAGCAAGGTAGCACCTGTGGCTGACAAGCCTTTCCTACTCGATCCGCTTCTGTGACAGGGCTTTACCCGTGAACCATTTCGACTTTCGCGACGGTGTTCTTCACGCCGAAGACGTGTCCATTCCTGAGATCGCACGCGCGGTCGGCACACCGTTCTACTGCTATTCGACTGCCACCTTGGAGCGTCACTACAAGGTCTTTGCGAAAGCCTTTGATGGCGTTGATGCGCTGGTCTGCTATGCGATGAAGGCCAACTCCAATCAGGCGGTGCTGAAGACGCTCGGGCAACTGGGCGCAGGCGTCGACGTGGTCTCGGAAGGCGAACTCCGCCGGGCGCTCGCTGCCGGCATCCCGGCAAACCGCATCATGTTCTCCGGCGTCGGCAAGACGCCGAGTGAAATGGACTTGGCGCTGGAAGCCGGCATCTACTGCTTCAACGTCGAGAGCGAGCCGGAGCTGGAAGTCCTGAACCAGCGCGCCATCAAGGCCGGCAAAAAGGCGCATGTCTCCTTCCGCATCAATCCGGATGTCGATGCCAAGACCCATGCCAAGATTTCGACCGGTAAGAAGGAAAACAAGTTCGGCATTTCCTACGAGCGCGCCCGCGCCGTCTATGCCCGTGCAGCGACGCTGGACGGCATCCAGGTCTCCGGCATCGACATGCATATCGGCAGCCAGATCACCGATCTGCAGCCCTTCGAAGACGCTTTCCGCCTGCTGCGCGAACTGGTCGAGAACCTGCGCGCCGATGGCCACTCGATCGACCATGTCGATGTCGGCGGCGGCCTTGGCATTCCCTACAAGGATGACAACAACCCGCCGCCCGAGCCGGACGCCTATGCCCGGATCGTCAAGGATCAGCTAGCAAGCCTCAACTGCCGCATCGTTACCGAGCCCGGGCGCCTGATCGTCGGCAATGCCGGCATTCTGGTGACAGAAGTCATCTATGTGAAGGACGGCGGCGACAAGACCTTCGTCATCGTCGACGCGGCGATGAACGACCTGATCCGCCCGACGCTTTATGAGGCCTATCACGAGGTGAAGCCGGTGGTGCTGCAGGCGGCGAGCGCGCCCCGCATTAAGGCGGATGTCGTGGGTCCCGTCTGCGAGACCGGCGATTATCTGGCCCTCGACCGCGAAATGTCGAAGCCGAAGCCGGGCGACCTGATGGCGGTCGGTTCGGCCGGCGCCTATGGGGCGGTGCAGGCCGGCACCTACAACACCCGCCGGCTCATTCCCGAAGTGCTGGTGAAGGGCGACGAGTTTCATGTGATTCGCAAGCGTCCGACTTACGAGGATCTTATCGCGCTCGATTCCGTGCCCGACTGGCTGGCCTGATCCTTCACAATTGAGCGATGGGGCGGGAAAAAGCGGCGCTGACGCCTGCCCGCCCTCGTCTTCGCCACAAAGACTGCTATCTTCTGATGTCACGAGCACCGCCATATCGGCGGCGCTCTCGGAGACCAGACGGATGATCTTTTCCCGCCCGGCCAGCCAGCGGAAAGGCGCGTTGCAGCACGACCCGGCGCTCGCGCGCCGCGTCGGGGTAAAACGCGTTCTGGCCCGGGGCGTGCTTCTGGCTGAACGGATCCTGCCGCTCTTCCTGCCGATCCTCGGCATCGCAGCACTGTTCGTCTCGCTTGCGTGGTTCGGCGTGTTCCGCGAACTGCCGGAGATCCTGCGCCTCGGCCTCGTCTTCCTGCTGATCTTTGCCTTCGTCGCTTCCTTCCTGCCCTTCCTGCGCCTGACCATGCCCACGGCCCGTGAAGCCGACCGGCTTCTGGAGAAACGCAATGGACTGCCGCATCAGCCGGTCGCAGTCCAGGACGATGCGCTGGCGGCCGACACGCCCTTTGCCCGCGCGCTGTGGCAGGAGCACCAGAGGCGCATGGCCGAGCGCATCGCCGCTCTCGACGCGGGCCTGCCGCAGCCCGATATCGCCCGTTACGACCGCCATGCCCTGCGAGCCGTTCCGGCCCTGCTCTTCGTGACGGCACTTGCCTATTCCGGCTCCAATGGCGCCGGCACGATCGCCGATGCCTTCCGCCGCCATGTGGCGGTGACGGAGCAGCCGGCGATCCGCATCGATGCCTGGATCACGCCGCCGGCCTATACCGGCCAGCCTCCGGTTTTCCTGTCGGGGCTGGGCACGCAGACCTCCGGCATCGTCGTGCCGCAGAATTCCAAGATGACCGTGCGCATCAGCGGTGGCGCGACGGATGAGAAGGTGCTGTTCGTCAAGCAGGGCGACGGCACGGTGGTCGAGGTGGCAGCCAGCGACCCGAAGGCGGCGGCGAATGGCGCGACGCCGGCGCCAACCGCGCTTCCACCGGCAGCCCCGCAGGCGGCCTCCGCCCCGGCGGGTGTATCCACTGCCCCACAGGTCGCCCGCACGCACGAACTGGACCTTGCCGAGGCCGGGCAGCTGCGCGTGGCAGATCGCCAATGGACGATCGGCGTGACGCCGGACAAGGCGCCCGAAATCGCCTTTGACGGCAAGCCGCGCCGGGCGCTGAACGGGGCGCTCGAGATTGCCTTTACCGCCAAGGACGACTACGGCCTGCAGAAGGCTCATGCCGAAATTGTCCCGGTGGAGGAAAAGACGGACGCTAAGCCGCTTTATCCGCTGCCGGACTACAAGCTTGATCTGCCGCGCCACAATGCCCGTGACATGAAGAGCGTCGCGAGCCGCAACATCACCGAACATCCGCTCGCCGGCAGCAAGGTGAAGATCACGCTGGTGGCAACCGATGGCGCCGGGCAGACAGGCCGCAGCGAGCCGGTCGAAATGGTCCTGCCCACGCGCAATTTTGCAGAACCGCTGGCAGCAGCAGTGGCCGAACAGCGTCAGACCTTTGCGCTCGACACCCGCGAGATGCCGCAGGCGATCGCGCTCAGCGAGGCTTTGGTGATCCGTGCCGACGAGACCATCCCCAATCTCGGTCACTTCCTGCTGATCGAGAGTGCCCGCGCCCGCATGGCTCAGGCCAAGGGCGAAGAAGCGCTGAAGGACACGGCGGACTATCTCTGGGAAATCGCGCTCGGCATCGAGGATGGCGAGCTCTCCACCGCGGAAAAACGGCTGCGCGACGCCCAGCAGGCGCTGGCGGATGCGCTGGAGAACGGGGCGACGGATCGAGAGATCAAGAAGCTGATGGACGAGCTGCGCGCCGCGATGAACGACTTCATCTCGGAACTCGCCCAACGCATGCCCAACCAGAGCGGAGAGCAGCAGCAGAACGCACAGAACACGCTGCGCCAGAAAGACTTGCAAAACCTGCTCGACCAACTGGAGAACCTTGCGCGGTCCGGCAATCGCGACCAGGCGCAGCAACTGCTGTCCGAACTGCAGCGCATGATGAACAACCTGCAGGCCGGACGCCCGCAACAGGGCCAGCAGCAGGAAAACAGCGAGGCCCGCCGCCAGATCGACAAGCTGGGTGAGATCATGCAGCAGCAGCAGCAGCTGATGGACGAAACCTTCCGCCTCGACCAGGCACTGCGCGACCGCATGCAGCGCGGCGACCCGCAGCAGGGCGAAGAAGGCGCCGAAGGCGAGCAGCAGGATCTGGGCCAGCAGGGTCAACAGGGGCAGCAGGGCGAGCAGGGAAAGCAAGGCGGTCAGCCGAATCTTGACGGCATGACAGCCGACCAGTTGCGCGAGGCACTCAGGCAGTTACGGCAGCAGCAGGAAGGGCTCGGCAAGCAGCTCGGTGAATTGCAGGAGGGGCTGAAGGGGCTGGGCATGAAACCGGGCAAGGGATTTGGCCAGGCTCAGCAGGAAATGGAAGGCGCGGGCGAAGCGCTCGGCAAGAGCCAGGGCGACCGGGCAGTCCAAGGCCAGGGCCGCGCCATGGAAGCACTCCGCCAGGGCGCCCGCGACATGATGAATCAGATGATGCAGGCGATGCGCGGCCAGCAGGGTCAGGGCCAGGAAATGGGCCAGGGTCGAGGCAACCAGAACGACCGCGACCCGCTCGGCCGCCCCCGCGCCACCAATGGCCCGGATTTCGGCGAGCGGGTAAAGGTGCCGGACGAGATCGACGTGCAGCGCGCCCGCGAAATCCTAGAAGCCATTCGCGAAAAGCTTGGGCAAAACTCCAGCCCCGAAATCGAGCGGCGGTATCTTGAGCGGTTGCTGGATATTCAATGAGATGGAAGAGCGGGGCTTTTGCCCCGTCTCTTACACAGCACGTCCTTCGCGCCCGAGGGCACCAGGAGCGTTTCTAAAATATCGAACGTTTAGAAATCTGTCAGCCCGCCAGCGCCCGGGCAACGGCGCTGCGGATGTCCGGCAGCGCAAAGGGTTTCGACACGACATCAACGATCTTTGCGGCGAGATCGTCGGCGCGTTCGCGCTGTTCGGCATAGCCGGTCATCAGCAGGATCTTCATGTCGGGGAAATCGGAGGAGGCGCGATGGGCAAGCTCGATGCCGTCCATGACCGGCATGCGGATATCGGAGAGCAGCAGGTCGTATGAGCCCTCGGAGAGCTTCTCTAAGCCTTCCGCGCCATCGGCGGCCTCATGGGTCTCGTGACCGTCCAGACGGAGCGCACGGGCGACGAAGGAGCGAAGCGAGTCTTCGTCTTCGGTAATGAGAATTCGCGCCATGGTTGAAATCTGCCTCCGTCATGGATTCATTGTTCAGGCAGGCAAATCACCAGATCTTCCTTGTCGAGTGGTAAACGCCGGACCTTTCGTCCGGCGCCATGGTTAACAAGTCTCTTCGTCGAGGAGACGGATCGTGCCAGATCGGGACGGCTCAGGCGTCGCCGGTGACGACACCGACGAAGGGGAGTTCGCGGAAGGCATAGGCCACGTCCATGCCATAACCGACGACAAAGTAATCGGGGCATTCGAAACCGACGTAGTCGGCCTCAAACTGTTCTTTCCGCTTTACTTTCTTGTCGAGAAGGACGGCGATGGTGACATTTGCCGCGCCGCGTTCGTACATCAGCTCTTTGGCGAACAGCAGGGTTCGGCCGGACTCGAGGATATCGTCAATGAGGAGCACATTGCGGCCCTTCACGTCACTGTCGATGTCCTTGATGATCTTCACGCCCTGCGACACCGTGCCTGTGCCATAGCTGGACAGGGTGATGAATTCGACCTCCGGTGCCAAGCCCACGTGATGCAACGCACGAATGAGATCGGCGGCGAAGATGAAGGAGCCCTTGAGCACGGAGATGACCAGCAGGTCGTCGCAGGGACCCTTCATGATCTCGGCGGCAAGCTCGCGATTGCGGGCGTCAATCTGCTCAGGTGTGAAAAGCGGTTCGATGTTCTTTCCGCGAACGACGGGCATGGCGGTCTCCTTGATGCGGGCCGGAAATGGCCTCACCCGGCAAGCTCCGCCGGAAAGGCACTGCCATTAGCACAGTCGAATGGCTCAGGCACCCGCATCTTCGAAGGAAAGCCGGAGTTCCGGCGTTTTTCCCCCAGGATGCTGGAGGCGGGCGGCAAGGCCGCGGCTCTGCCCGCCCTCAAGAGAGGCCACCGGCGGCTCGACATAGGTGCTGGCAATGACCTGACCGCCGACGAGTAGATCGGCCCGGACACGAGGCAGCGCGACCTCACGGTCCGTGCGGTTTTCGACGATGGCGCTGATCAGCAGCACCCGCATGCCGTTTTTGTCCTGCGGGGTGAGATTGACATGGGTGAGGTCGAGCGGGCGGGCATCGAGTTCGGGATGGCTCGCCCCGCCAAAGGCGAGATGACCGGCAAGGGAGAAGATCGACACGAAGGCCAATGCGACGATAAGCGCGAAAGAAACTTCGGAAAGGCGCTGCAGCCGGCTCTCGACGGTAACGAAGGCAGTGCGGACGCGGGCCTGCAGCTCGGCAACCGGAGACCGGATCTCCGTTACCTGTGTGCGCGGCGCGTCCTTATGCACCTCCCTGATGACGACGAATTGGGCATCGATGACTTCAGCGCCGGACGGGCGGGAGGGATTGCGATCAAGCTTCCGTCGCGCACGATCCGGCGGCAGGAGGTTCGCCTCGGGAGGGGCAGCCTGCGGCTGATGACGGAATGCACGCATGGGTTAGACCTTTCGCACAGCCAAATTCGGGGACTCCGAAACTCGGCGGTTGAAACGAATCCACTCCAGACGTAAATTCAAATGGTTAATGCTTCGGAAAGAAGCCCTTAAAGCACCGCTTTCCCCGCATGCGTTTACCGGCCGTTGACGATCCTCGTTTACGAGCCCCAGACCTCGGATTTGTCAGACTGGGCCCAGCCGTTGATCCACTTCGAAAATGTCGGCCTGCGTTATGGGATGGGACCGGAGATTCTCCGCGACCTCACTTTCGACGTGCCGAAGGGGTCGTTCCAGTTCCTGACGGGACCTTCGGGCGCCGGCAAGACGACGCTGCTGCGCCTGCTGTTCATGTCGCTGCAGCCGACCCGCGGCCTGATCCGCAGCTTCGGCCGCGACATCACCCGCATCCCCCGCGCGGAGCTTCCCATGCTGCGCCGACGCGTTGGCATCGTCTTCCAGGATTTCCGCCTGTTGGAGCACCTGACGACCTACGAGAATGTGGCGCTGCCGCTGCGCGTGCGCGGTAAAGAGGAGCAGAGCTACAAGCAGGATGTGATCGAACTTCTGAAATGGGTGGGGCTTGGCGAGCGCATCAATGTGCTGCCGCCGGTGCTCTCGGGCGGCGAGAAGCAGCGCGTGGCGATCGCCCGAGCGCTGATCGACCGGCCGGAAATCCTGCTCGCCGACGAACCGACGGGTAACGTCGATCCGCCGATGGCGAGACGCCTGCTTAGCCTCTTCCTCGAACTCAACCGGCTGGGCACTGCCGTGATCATCGCGACCCATGATCTGGCGCTGATGGATCAGGTCGATGCGCGGCGCATGATCCTCACCGACGGGCGGCTCGACATCTATGAATGAGCGCGCACAGCCGGAGCCAAAGCAGCAGAAGCGCCGCGTCGAGATGACGGTGAGGCCGACCGCGCCGATCCTGCCGCCCTCGAACATCCAGGGCAATGCGCTGATGGTGGTGATTGCCATCATGGCCTTTCTCGCCTGTCTGACGCTTGGCGCGGTCTCGATGGTGCGCGCGACTGCGACCGGCTGGCAAAGTCAGATCTCCCGCGAGATTACCATCCAGATCAAGCCGGAAGACGGGCTGGATATGGGAGCAGCCCTTGTCAAGGCGCGCGATCTGGCGCTCACCTTCGTCGGCACGCGCGACGGACAGATCATGGACGACAGCGCAACGGCCCGCCTGCTCGAGCCATGGCTCGGCACCGGCCTCAACCTCGAGGACTTGCCGGTGCCCAGATTGATCGTCGTCACGATTGACGAGACCAACCCTCCGGATTTCGAGGCGATGCGGGCGCTTTTGAAAGAGGAAGTGCCGCAAGCCTTCCTCGACGACCACCGCACCTGGGTGAACCGACTGGTGCAGATGGCCCATACGACGGTGCTGATTGGCGCCGGCGTGCTGATCCTCGTCTTTACAGCCATGGTGCTGACGGTGGTTTTCGCCACGCGTGGCGCACTCTCGGGCAATCGCCACATCATTGAGGTGCTGCATTTCGTGGGCGCCGAGGGCAGTTTCGTGGCGCAGGAATTCCAGAAGCACTTCCTGAAGATCAGCCTTAAGGGGGCGGCAGCCGGCGGTATTCTGGCAGCAGCTCTGTTTGCGCTCGCGAGTTTCTGGCAGAGCCGGTCCTTGGCGACGCCGGAAAGCGATCAGGCAACGGCACTCTTCGGCACCTTCACCATTGGCTGGACTGGTTATCTCGGCATCTTTGCGACCATGATCGTCATAGCCCTTTTGACGACGATTACGGCGCGGATCACGGTCATGCGGACGATCTACGAGATCGACCTGATCCGGTCCGACCCATCCCGCACCGACGGGTTACTGGATGATTGATGACATCTCACATGTTGACTCGCCTTAAAGCCGCCTGTTCCGTGTGAGACATGCCGGCGATTCACCCACGAAGACCATGGAGCGGATGACGCGACACGAGCCGCAGAACGAGCCATTCAGCAACGGCGCGGCCCCCGGCCCGAGCGCCGGCCTGTTTGCGCGCCGCGGCATCATCCGGCGCGTGCTGCGCTATGGCGGCATCCTCGTCCTGCTGGGGATCGCGATGATCGTTGCGGGCTTTCTCGTCTTTGCCGACCAGGTCACCAATCTGCGACCGCCGGAGGTGGCGAAGGCGGATGCGATCGTCGTATTGACCGGAGGCTACCAGCGGATCGAACAGGCAATCGACCTGTTGAAACGTGGCTATGGCAAGCGGCTGCTGATCTCGGGCGTCAATCCACAGACGACAGCCGGACAGATCCGCAGGGCGACCCGCACCTCACCTGACATCTTCGAGTGCTGCGTCGATATCGGCTATTCAGCAATTGACACGATCGGCAATGCCAATGAAACGGCATCGTGGATCCGCGACAAGGGCTACCGCTCCGTTCTGGTGGTGACGAGCAACTATCACCTTGCCCGCAGCCTGATGGAATTGCGCCGCAGCGACCCCGGCACGGAATTCGTCGGCTATCCGGTCGTTGCCTCCGATCTCAAAACCAAAGCCTGGTACAGCGAGCCGGATGCCATGCGCACCATGCTGTTCGAATATGGCAAGACCATCATCGCCTATGTCAGGGGCCTTATCGGCTGGAGTGGCGACAAGGGACTGCGGCCCGACGGAGAAATAACCGAATCTGGCCGCAACTCCTGACCGTGAGTCGGCTTTTGCTGGCGACGCTTTTGGTCTAAGCACGACCTGCACGTCGAGAGAGCCCTTCATGATTGCCTTCCGGTCCATCCTGTTCAACACTGCCTTCTATGCGAACCTCATCCTTCGGATGATTGTCCTGTCGCCGATCTACTTCCTGCTTCCGCGCAAGCGCGCCTACTTCATTCCGAAGAATTGGGCGAAAGCCAACCACTGGCTGATGAAGACGATCGTCGGAACGACCTTCACCGTGGAGGGACTGGAGAACATTCCGAAGGGCGGCTACATCCTGGCGCCGAAGCACCAGTCCTTCTGGGACACCTATGCACTGCTGCCCTGGCTCGACGACCCGGTCTATATCCTCAAGCGTGAGCTCACCTGGATTCCGATCTTCGGCTGGTACATTGCCAAGCAGCGGATGATCCCGGTCAACCGCGGCGCCAAGGGCAAGGTCATGGCGCAGGTGATCGAGCGCACCAAGATGGAAATGGCAACCGGCCGCCAGCTGATCATCTATCCGGAAGGCACGCGTCGCCCGCCGGGAGCCCCGCCGGAATACAAATATGGCATTGCGCGGCTTTACCGCGACCTGAATGTTCCTGTCGTGCCTGTGGCCATGCATCCCGGCCTGTTCTGGCCACGGCGCAAGTTCCTGCGCTTCCCCGGCCATTTCACCGTGCGCATCCTGCCGCCGATCGAGCCGGGCATGGACCCGGATGCTTTCCACGACAAGCTGATGCATGACCTGGAACAGGCAAGCGACGAACTGCTGGTTCAAACCGCTCGCGACAATCCGGAGCTTCCCTTGCCGCCGACGGCCATACAACGGTTGAAGGAACTGGGCGCAGCGAGAGACGTTTGACGCTTGTCAGCCGGTGTGGTCGAACTTCGCGATCGCATCGACGACGCTCTCCAGCCACTGATCGCGGATACCGAGTTCGCGCAGATGGGAGACGGTATTGGCGACATAGACCGGATTGGCGCCGGAGCGGCCGACGGCGCCATGCACGACCCGCGCGGCCTCATCGACGCTGACATTGCCCGCATATTGCGGATGGGAGCGATCGATCACATAGGTGAGCGCAGAGACCTGACGCCCATCGCCGAGCACGAGACGCACCGAGCGCTCAAGATAGACGCTGGTGACCAGTTCCCGCTCGCGCAGATAAGCGAGAGTATGGTTCCAGTCCGGCTCAGAGACCCGAAAGGCCACGCCCTTGCAGGACCCGCCGCGGTCGAGGCCGAGCACTAGACCGGGGCGCTCCTCCGTGCCACGGTGGACATAGGAGCGCACGCAGAGAGACCGCCGGTAGCCGGCAAGACGCGCCGTCAGTCTTTCCTCATAAGGAAAGCCCGGGTTCCACATCAGCGAGCCGTAGCCAAAGACCCAAAATTCGTCCATATCCCAGGCCAATCCATAAATAGAAACTACGCAGCGAGGAGACTTCCATGGCCATGCCGTCGACAGCGCCGCAAAGCCCGACCAGTCGCAAGGTGCTCCTGCTCGGCGTTTTGATCGTCCTCTTCATCGCTGTCTATAGCGTCGCCTGGTATTATGCCGCAGAATTTCTGCGAAACCGCATCACAGGCTTCTTTTCGGGCGGAAATCCGGCCGGTGTGACCGCCAATTGCGACAACGCCACCATGGGCGGTTATCCCTTCCGCTTCCGGCTGAATTGCGACCGCTTGTCCTTCGACGACAACTTCCAGGGCATTTCCGCTTCGTCAGGCCCCATAAGGGCTGCGGCACAGGTCTATGATCCCGGCCATGTCGTCTGGGAGATGGACGGCCCGGCAGAAGTTCGCTCCGCGCTCGGCTTCAACGCCGTGCTCGAATGGGGCGACCTGCGCTCAAGCTTCCGTGCCGGCCTGACCGGTCTGCAGCGCAGCTCGATGGAATGGACCGACCTTCGCACCAGGGTCACCTCCACCGTGACCAACCAGCAGGTCGAGGTGGTGACGCCACATCTGGAAACCCATGTGCGCCAGAATAACGGCAATCTCGACTATGCGGCCCTGACCCGCGACGCGGTTATGACGGTGGACGGGGCCGCGATCGCGCTGCCGCCCGTTTCGGCCAGTTTCGACACGACCTTTGTCGATCGCGGCGGGCTGCTCGACCCACGCCTTGCCCATCGCCAGCAGCTTTACGGCACCAAGGGGGAACTTCGCCGCATGGTGGTGGACCTCGGAGAAGGCCGTGTTCTGACGCTGAGCGGGCCATTCTCAGTGGGCGACGACGGTCTGATTTCCGGCTCGATCCGCATCGAGATCGAAAAAATCCGCGCCTGGCGCGACGCGCTGAAGAGCGCCTTCCCGGACAAGCGCGGCACCTTCGATGACATCGCCAAAGTTCTGCGCGTGCTGACGCTTGGCCGTGACGACGGATCCGCCGAAGTCACCATCCAGAACGGGGTGGCCATGCTCGGCTTCATCCCGCTCGGCCAGCTCCCGCCGCTCTGAACGGCCTATTTGTCGAGGGCGTGACGCCCGAAGTCCGGCGAATCGACGTCCTGGCCGGCCTGGACGATGGAGCGGCGAATGGTGCGGGTGCGCGAGAAGAGTTCGAACAGCTTGTCGCCCTCGCCCCAGCGGATCGCCCGCTGCAGATAGGCAAGGTCTTCGGAAAAGCGCGCCAGCATCTCCAGAATCGCGTCCTTGTTATGCAGGCAGACATCGCGCCACATGGTCGGGTCCGAAGCCGCGAGACGGGTAAAGTCGCGAAAACCCGAGGCGGAATACTTGATGACTTCGGATTCGGTCACTGCTTCCAGATCATCCGCCGTACCCACGATATTGTAGGCGATGATGTGCGGCAGATGCGAAACGATGGCCAGAACCTTGTCATGATGCTGGGGATCCATCTCGTCGATCATGGAGCCCAGCGCCTTCCAGAAGCTGCTGAGACGCTCGAGAGCTGCCCTATCCGTCCCCGGCAGCGGGGTGAAGATGCACCAGCGTCCCTTGAACAGACCGGAGAAGCCGGCGTCGGGGCCGGACTTTTCGGTACCGGCGAGCGGGTGGCCGGGAATGAAATGGACGTTTTCCGGCATGTGCGGCGCCATCTGGGCGATGACCGACGCCTTGGTCGAGCCGACATCGGTGACGATGGCGCCAGCTTTCAGATGCGGCGCGATCTGCTGCGCGACGGCTTCCGACGCGCCGACCGGGACGGACACGATGACGAGATCGGCATTTTTTACCGCTTCTGCCGCAGATGTCGTGTAGGCGGTTCCGAGTTCGAGTTCCTCTGCCCGGTTCAGTGTCTCGGCGCTGCGGGTCGAAATGACCACCTCGCGCGCCAGCCCGAATTTCTTGATGTCGCGGGCGATCGAGGAGCCGATCAGGCCGATACCGATCAGGGCGATGCGATCGAACAGGATTTCAGACATCAGCGAAGTTCCATGAATGCGCAATTGAGGGCACGGGGAAGCCTGCGCCCTTCACTCGGCTGGCAATAAAACGGAAACGCCCGTTTGTCGAGGCGATCGCAAGGTCCGGCCGCGTGTCGGCAAACGGTTTACGGTTGGCGCGGCAGGCTGCGTGCCGTTGGGATGCCCTGCGGCGCGAGGACCGGTGCGAAGACGCGACGCGAGGCGCGCGAGGCAACCGGCAACCCCTGATAGAGCCGCTTCTGCGCCTCGACGACGATGACTCCGGAAAAGGCGGGCCACAGGATCCGACCAATGCGTTCGAAGCCACGCCGAAGGCGGAGGATTGCGCGGATCTTGGACGGCGGAAAGAACAGCGCCTCGGCAGATGCGCCGGGGGTGAAATTCGTCTCGCGCAACAATGCCGTGAGCTGGTCTCGGGAATAGGGCCGGCCTGAGCCAAAGGGTGTATGCTCCATGCGGGCCCAGACGCCGCGCCTGTTAGGCACGACGATGACCAGACGACCACCGGGCGCCAACACGCGCCAGATTTCCTTCAGCGTCTCGCGCGGGTTCTCGGCAAATTCCAGCGAATGCACCATCAGCACCCGATCGACGGAACTATCGGGCAGCGGAAGCTCTTCTTCAAAGACGAGCGCGGTGGCAGAGGGCTCGCCAACCGGCCAATTCACGGCCCCCTGCCCTGCGGGCATGAAAGCCATGGTACGTTCGGTAGCGCCGCGGAAGCGTTCGAGGAAGGGTATGCAGTAGCCAAGGCCGACAAGGCGTTCCTGCGGCAGCCGGGCCCAGACCGAAGACAAGGCCAGGGCGATCGACTGTTCCGCTACACGCCCGAGCATGGTGTAATAAAACTGGCGTAGATCGACGATATCGACATGCATGAACTTATTGTTAGCAGCCGACGATTGGAACTCAAGGCGCAACAAGGTACATTTGCGCCAAAGAGGCGGGACAAGAAACGGTACAACAATGAAATCACTACAGATCGAGGTTTTCCTGTGCCGAAGTGACAACTTCGGCGTCCTTCTCCACTGTCCAGAATCCGGGCTTACGGCCTGTATCGATGCGCCGGAACTGGCGCCGATCCAGGCGGCGGCGGAAAGACGGGGCTGGAAGATCACCCATATCTTCACGACCCACCATCACGGCGACCATGTTGAAGCGAACCTCGCGCTGAAGGAAGCCTATGGCTGCGAGATCACCGGCCCGCGTAACGAAGCGGTTGCCATACCCGGCATTGACCGTACCGTCGACGATGGCGACGAGTTCATGTTCGGCACCCATCCCGTGCGCGTTATCGAGACGCCCGGCCATACCGCCGGGCACATCTGCTACTACTTGCCCGAAGACATGCTGCTCTTTGCCGCCGATACGCTGTTTGCGCTGGGCTGCGGCCGATTGTTCGAGCGTTCGGCCATGGACATGTGGCATTCACTGCAAAAACTCGCCGAGCTCCCCGACGAGACGATCGTTTATTTCGGCCACGAATATACGCTCTCGAACGCCCGCTTCGCACTGACCGTCGACCCCGATAACACGCGGCTGAAGACCCGGGCGGAGGTCATCGAGGCCCAGCGCAAGCGCGGCGACTTCACCATTCCGACGACGATCGGATTGGAAAAAGAAACCAATCCCTTCCTGCGCGCCGCAGATCCCGACATTCGCAAGACGCTCGGCATGGAAACGGCGGCCAATGACGAAGTCTTTGCCGAGATTCGCAAGCGCAAGGACAATTTCTGATGCAGGCAGCCGATATCATCCAGGCCCTCAGCATGCAGCGCCATCCCGAGGGTGGCTGGTACGTCGAGACATTCCGCGATGCCAATGGCGGGCAACGCGGACATTCGACCGCGATCTACTACCTGCTGGAGGCCGGCGAGCGTTCGCATTGGCACAAGGTCAAGGATGCATCGGAAGCCTGGCACCATTATGCCGGTGCGCCGCTGGCGCTCCATCGCTCGAAGGACGGCGTGACGCAGGAGACCGTGCGGCTCGGCCCCGACATCCTGGCCGGCGAACGGCCGCAGGCGATCATCGAGGCCGACGAATGGCAGTCGGCCGAAAGCCTCGGCGCCTACACGCTGGTCGGCTGCACCGTGGCCCCCGGTTTCGACTTCTCCGTCTTCGAGATGGCACCGCCGGGCTGGCAACCCGGGCGATAGCCGTCACAGGCGCGACAGGGTGAGCGTCAGGATGACCTGGGCCGCGTAATAGGTGACCCAGACGAGGTGGGCGGCAAACCAGTCGATCGGGTGGCCGGGACCGGTCCAGTATTTCCGGATGGTTAAGACCACGTCCGAGAAGATGAACAGGGCCGCACCGAAGAAGGTCAGCGGATCGGCGAGCCCGAGCGTGAGCCAGACCAGCACCATGAAGACGAGCACATAGAGGCCGATCGGCAGGGCCATGCGGCCGGCCGGTCGCCAGATGCGCGCGAGCACGCCGCAGGTAAAGCCCGCGACGGCCAGGCCTCCGGCGATCCGCCACGGTTCGGATGCGGCAAGCGCCACATCGGCGACCCCGGCGATGAGCGCGATATAGGCAAGATGCGAGAGAAGGAAAGCGACGACGCCACGGATGAAGGCCTTGTCTCCGTCGAAGGCGAGCGAGAGATCGCCGAGGGCCCCGAGAAACAGCGCCAGGGCGAGAAGCGGCGGGGCGCCGACGGCAATCGCATAGACGCAGAGCAGCACGACCGGCGAGGTCTTCCAGATTGCACGCACGACCGTTTTCTCGCGCGGCAGGATCCAGAGATAGCTGGTGCCGAGTGCGACCGAGAGCGCAAGAATGCCGGTCGCACTGCCCATGGCGTCTCCCGTCTAGCTGGTGGCGTCCTTCTTGCGGAAGACCATATCCTTGGCTGCGAGCAGCGCGCCACCGGTGATCAGGATGCATGCGAGACCAATAGTGGTCGTAAAGTCGCCAAACCCAAAAATGATCAGGTTGAGGGTCGAGAGCAGAGGCGCTGCATAGCTTGAGGCACCCAGAATCTGGATGTCACCGTTCTTGACCCCATAGTCCCATGTGTAAAAGGCGAGCCCCACCGGCAGCAGGCCCAGGCCGACAACAGCTACCCATTGCGATGGGCTTTCCGGCCAGACGGTCGTCTCAAGTGTCAGGTGGCAGGCGAGCGATAGGATCGAGGTGGCAAGACAAAAGCCGGTGACGACATCGGTCGAAACGGCTTCGAACTTGCGGCTGACGAGCGAATAGGCAGCCCAGGTGAAGGCGCAGAGGAAAGCCGCGGCGTATCCCAGGCTATAGGTCGGATCGAAGGCGAGGCCGTCTCTGGAAACGATCAACACCGTGCCGGCGAGCCCGGCGATGGCACCGAGGATATGATGCCAGCCAAGCTTTTCACCCGGCAGCAGGGCAGAGCCGACCACGATGAGCAGAGGCCAGAGATAGGCGATCAGGCCCGCCTCGACCGGCGGCGCATTCCGCAAGGCCGTGAAATAGAGAAAGTGATAGCCGAATAGCCCGCCGACACCTGCAAGCCAGACCTTGAACGGCTGGCGCAAGGTCTTGAGGCGCTCGGGTCGGACGATGAACAGAAGGATGCCGGGCAGACTGCCGATCGCAAAGGTAATGGCCGAAAGCTGGAACGGGGGCATCTTTCCGGAAGCCGCCGTCATCAAGGCGAGGATGGACCACATCAGGATGGCGGTGAAACCGATCAGCGTCGCCCTGGTCTTCATGCAAATACCCCATATGCGGGGCCTGCCCCCTCTTATCCGTCGAACGCCTCTGCCGAGACATGCACCGTCCCATACCGGGTCGGAATCTTGGCATAGACGGGAGCATATAGCTTCAGCGTCGCCGTCTTGGCAAACCAGATCTCCATGCCGGTCACCGACTTCAGGTACTCAATGTCCTTGCGGCCTTTCTTGTAGCCGGCGATGGGCACGTAGCGGACGGAGCAGACGACCGCATCGCCACTGGCCTTGCCGGCCGTAAACGGGGCGGTGCCGCCGGGGGAGAGCACGAGATCCATCCGGCTTTCACCGTCATAGATCGGAAGGGTCCGCGAACAGACGTCGGCATCGCCCGGAATCAGAAGCGCACCGATCGGGTCGAGCACCGATTTCAGATCGGCATCGGTAACAGGCACCCAGGATTTTGGTCGCGGTTTCGGCGGTGGTTCCACCGTGGTCTCGACGGCAGCGCCATCGGCATAGGTGATGGTGTAGCGGCTCTTCTTGTTGCCACTCTTGTAGTCGAGGCGATACCGCTCCGGCTGGAAGCGGTTGCCGGCAAAAATGCCCGAGACACTGCTGTCGGCCGAAACTTCGCGCACCACATCGACGAGGCCCGAGGACCGGAAGCGGCCGGAGATCTCGTAGCGATCGTCCTTCACCTCCGTGCGAAACGTCAGCCGCGCGATGGGCAGGATGCCGAGCGACACGTTGTAAGCGGTATCGTAATGATAATCGGCCGCCTCTCCTGAGACTGCAAAAGGCAAGAGCGAGACAAAAGCGAGGGCAGCTGTGACAGCGAGGCCGGATCGACGCAAGGACACCATCTCCATGTCGGGGGAATGCCGAAGCTCCGGCATTGAACAATGACATCCATGCCGTTGGACTGTGGCAACAAAATAACGTAAGACGGCGCGACAGTCTGGAAAATCCAAGGTTTGGCTTGACGGGCCGGTTCTCACTGACTATAGAACCGCAACTTTCCAATCAGACGCTGTTGGATTGCCTCACCGGCATTTGCCCGGTAGCGATGCGATGGCCTAGAAAAACAATAGGTGTACCATGTCCCGCAGTTGCGAATTGACCGGCAAGGGCGTCCAGTCGGGCAACAATGTAAGCCACGCGAACAACAAGACCAAGCGCCGGTTCCTGCCGAACCTGTGCGACGTCACGCTGATCTCGGACGCTCTCAACCAGCGTTTCCGCCTGCGCGTTTCGGCTGCTGCCCTGCGCACGGTCGAGCATCGCGGTGGCCTCGACGCCTTCCTTCTCAAGGCTTCTGAAAACGAACTGAGCATGCGCGCTCGTCTGCTGCGTCGCCAGATCGCCAAGAAGACCGCCGAAGCCGCATAATAGCCGCTTATCGGAATGAACGATGAAGGCTTGGCCGGGCATCCGGGCAAGCCTTTTCGTTTGGGAGCATGCCCCGCTGAACGACCGGCCGCATGAGCCTCACGACCAAACAGTATTGTCCCTCCAACTGGTGGCATCACCCAGGATAAAAAAATGCTGAACGCACGCTATTTCCTTGCCTACAGCCTGCTCATGACGGCCGTCGTCGTCGCCTCGAACTTTCTCGTGCAGTTTCCCCTGCAGGGAACGCTTGCCGGCATCAATCTCGCCGATCTTCTCACCTTCGGCGCTTTCACCTATCCGGTTGCCTTTCTCGTCACGGATCTGACCAACCGTCAGTTCGGCCCGACGGCTGCCCGCAAGGTGGTGTTTGTCGGCTTCATTGCCGGCGTGGTTCTCTCCATCCTGCTGGCGACCCCGCGCATCGCGGTTGCTTCCGGTTCGGCCTTCCTGGTCGGTCAGTTGCTCGACATCTCCGTCTTCAACCGCCTGCGCCGTTTGGCCTGGTGGAAGGCACCGCTCATGGGTTCGGTCATCGGCTCCGTTCTCGACACCGTGATCTTCTTCTCGCTGTCCTTCGCGCCGGTTTTCGGCTTCATCGGCCCGAATGACGACTTCGCCATTGCGGCTGCCCCGATCCTTGGCGTGATGAGCGCGGAAGCCCCGCGCTGGATCTCCTGGGCGATCGCCGACTTCAGCGTAAAGATGCTGATTGGCATCGTCATGCTGCTACCCTATGGCGCGCTGATGAGCGTGCTGCGGCCCATGCCGCAGGTCGAGCGGGCCGCCTGAGAACGCCGAGGCGATAGAAACAGAAAAAGGCCGGTGCCAGGAGATGGCGCTGGCCTTTTTCTCTGTCTGCATCGGGGATTGTTTTACCGCTCCAGGCGGAATTCCAGCATCAGCGTGCGCTGCAGGATCGAGTGGTTGTCGTCGGAAACGACGATCAGATGCACCGAGCCATCTTCGGCGACAACAGCGTCCATGCCTTCCATATTGTCGATCTGCGAGCGGTTGTCCGCCTCGAAGATGATCTTGCCGTCGACCACGGCACCGGGGCGGATGGTATCGCCTTCGATCCGCCGTAAGCGCATGCCGACGCCGGTGGCGATTGAGAAGCGGCGCTCCAGGAGAAGCAGGTCGCCATTCGGCAGGAAGGCGCCGTCGGTGATCTCGAAGCCATCATGTGGCTTGACCCGGAACTCCCCTTGAAGAGGACCGGACAGGATGCCGGCATAGTTGTTGCCATTCTCGTCCACGCTCTTTTCAGAAAGGGCGAGAAGCGCACCAGCTAGCGGGCTTGCGGACGGCGACAGCACCAGCGCTTCAATACCGCCATTGCTGCGGAGCTGATTGACGTCGAAGGGAAGAGGCAGAGGAGCGGAGGCCTGCGCATGGCCGAGATCAGACGACGGCGCGTAGGAAACGACGCGGTGACGCTGCTCGAAGCCGACATAGGCGCGATCACTCTCGAGTGCGAGGCTTTCGGCATCCACCAGATATTTGGACGGGCTGACTTGCCCCTCCTCGTTCAGCAGGGGCGCGAGCCTGACATCGGCAACGCCGGACAAGCGGCCGACCGCATCGCGGGTGATGCGCCCCTCGATGAAGTAGCCGGTGTCGAAGACGCCCAGGAAATGTTCGGCATCCCGAAAACGGATTGAGGAGAAGGCGCCGAACAGCGGTTCGGAAGATGACAGTTCGAGGCCGCCGACAAAGGTCAGCCCCGGCTCGAGACGCGGTGTACCACCCAGCGTGCCGGTCATGCCTTCGAGACTGGAGATGACCGTGCTCTCGACAGGGATGGAGAGCACATCACCGGGCGCGATCTCTGCCGGTGCGGTGCAGGCGGTGAGAAGGATCAGCCAGGCGCTCGCGGCCAATCGGATGGTGATGTGACGTGAGAGGCCGCGCTCAGGCACGCAGGCGCCGCCCGCTGCCACCCGACGCCTTGTCCTCGAACAGCGACGCGAGCTGCTCGGTCATCGCGCCTGCCAGTTCGTCGGCGTCCACAATCGTGACGGCGCGGCGATAATAGCGCGTGACGTCGTGGCCGATGCCGATCGCGAGCAGTTCGATAGGCGAGCGCGTCTCGATCTGGTCGATGACGGCGCGCAGATGGCGTTCCAGATAATTGCCCGGATTGACCGACAGGGTCGAATCGTCGACCGGAGCGCCATCCGAAATCATCATCAGGATCTTGCGCTGCTCGCGGCGTCCGATCAGGCGGTTATGCGCCCACATCAGCGCTTCCCCGTCGATGTTTTCCTTGAGCAGGCCTTCACGCATCATCAGGCCGAGATTGCGGCGCGACCGGCGCCAGGGGGCATCCGCGGACTTGTAGATGATGTGGCGCAGGTCGTTCAAGCGACCGGGCGCCGGCGGCTTGCCACCCGCCAGCCAAGATTCGCGGCTCTGGCCGCCTTTCCAGGCCTTGGTGGTGAAGCCGAGGATTTCGACCTTGACGCCGCAGCGCTCCAGGGTGCGGGCGAGAATATCGGCGCAGGAGGCGGCAACCGTGATCGGGCGACCGCGCATCGAGCCGGAATTGTCGATGACCAGCGTCACGACCGTGTCGCGGAACTTCGTGTCTTTCTCCTTCTTGAAGGAGAGCGGCTGCATCGGGTCGATGATCAGGCGCGTGAGGCGCGCCGGGTCGAGATAGCCCTCTTCCAGATCGAAATCCCAGGAGCGGTTCTGCTGCGCCATCAGGCGGCGCTGCAGGCGGTTTGCAAGCCGGCCGACGGCGCCCTGCAGATGGGCGAGCTGCTTGTCGAGGAAGGCACGGAGACGGTCCAGTTCAGCCTCGTCGCACAGTTCTTCCGCGGTGATTTCCTCGTCAAATTCCTGGGTGAAGATCTTATAGTCGACCTTCTCGTTGAAATCGTCGAAGGGGGTTGCCGGACGGCGCATTTCGCCGGGCGTCTCGCTATCGTCGTCGCCCTCGTCCGACATCTCCTCTTCGGAGATTTCGGCGCCATCCATCTCGCCGTCGTCGAGCTGTTCCTGGGAGGCTTCGCTGTCCTCGGCGGGGGCGGAATCCTGGCCGGCTTCTTCCTCGGCGCTTTCCTGCTCCTGCTCGCCGCTGCGCGGCTGTTCCTCGTCGGTCGACTGGTCGTCTTCGCCCTGCTCTTCCTCGTCGCCCATGTCCTCGGCCATTTCCATGGACGAGAGCATGTGGCGGATCACACGCGAGAAGGCCTGCTGGTCTTCGATGACGGCAGCGAGATTGTCGAGGTCGCCACCGGCCTTGTCCTCGATGAAGGGGCGCCAGAGATCGAGCACCTTGCCGGCGGTTTCCGGCGCCTTCTGGCCGGTGAGCTTTTCGCGCACCAGCATGGCGACGGCCTCCCCGATCGGCGCATCCTCCTGGCGGCTGATCGTCGAGAAATTCGCCTTGGCGTATTTCTCCGTGTTCATCGACTGGATGTTGGAGGCGACGCCCGGCATGCGCAACGAACCGAGCGATTCGACACGCGCCTGTTCGACGGCATCGAAGATCGCACGGGCATCGGCACCCTGGGGCGCCATGGTCGCATGGACCTTCTGGTCGTGGCAGGCCAGACGCAACGCCATGCTGTCGCCGAGACCCCGGGTCACGGCGAGTTCATGCGCGGTCGGGCGCTTGGACAGTTCCGGCAGGCGGATGCGCTCGCCGGCAAGGCCGGGGCGCTCATTGGCGAAGGCGACCTCGACCTGCGGATCGCCCGCGATCGAGCGCACGCAGCCGGTGATGGCACGGCGCATCGGCTCCATGTCCACCACGCCGCCGGCTTTCGCTTTCGAATTGTCGCCCCGCACTGCCATGCTGTTCAGTCCTTATGCGCCAAGCACGATATTGGCCGCACTTTCCTTGAGTTCTACGCCGAAGGCGCGCTGATACTGCTCGGCCACCAGCGTACGCTCGAGCTCGTCGCACTTGTTGAGGAAGGTGACCCGGAAGGCGAAGGCAACATCCCCGAAGATCTCGGCATTTTCGGCCCAGGTGATGACGGTACGCGGGCTCATGACGGTCGAGAGGTCACCGTTGATGAAGGCGGCGCGGGTCAGGTCGGCAAGGCGGACCATGCGCGAGACCGTGTCGCGGCCTTCGGCCGTTGCGCCGAAGCTCTTCACCTTGGCCGAGACGATATCGACTTCCTTGTCATGCGGCAGGTAGTTCAGCGTCGTGACGATCGACCAGCGGTCCATCTGCGCCTGGTTGATCTGCTGCGTGCCGTGATAGAGGCCGGTCGTGTCGCCGAGGCCAACGGTGTTGGCGGTCGCAAACAGGCGGAACGCGGGATGAGGACGGATGACGCGGCTCTGGTCGAGAAGCGTCAGGCGGCCGGAGGATTCCAGCACGCGCTGGATGACGAACATCACGTCCGGGCGGCCGGCATCGTATTCGTCGAAGACGAGCGCGACATTGTGCTGGTAGGCCCAGGGCAGGATACCGTCCTTGAATTCGGTGATCTGCTTGCCGTCTTTCAGGACGATGGCGTCCTTGCCGACGAGATCGATACGGCTGACATGGCTGTCGAGGTTGACGCGCACGCAGGGCCAGTTGAGGCGGGCGGCCACCTGCTCGATATGGGTCGATTTGCCGGTACCGTGGAAGCCGGAGACCATGACGCGACGATTGTGGGCAAAGCCGGCGAGAATGGCGAGCGTGGTTTCGCGATCGAAAAGATAGTCCGGATCGAGGTCCGGCACATAGGCATCGCCCTTGGAATAAGCGGGCACCCGAATATCGCTGTCGATACCAAAGACCTCACGCACCGACACGGTGGTGTCGGGGAGATTGGTAATATCAAGATCCATTTTGCTCATCGTTTCTCCATGCCGGGCGCCACCGACCGGCCGCATGTCATCGCTGCTTGTGTGTTCGGATTAACAGAAACCGGCCTGCTTTAACAATTTGTACGCTTCAATGACAGCGCGAAAACGCTCTTCGGAAGCCCTGTCTCCGCCATTTGCGTCGGGATGGTGTTTTTTTACAAGCTCCTTGTACCGGGTCTTGATGTCGGTCGGTGTGGCGCTGACGGTAAGTCCAAGCGTATCCAGTGCTTTTGCTTCGAGCGTCTTGAGTTTTCGATCCGCCGCCTGATAGCGCGAGGCACCGCCCCGGCCCTGCTGCACGAAGCCGAAGGGATCCTTGATGCGCGCCTGTGACGCAGCCGAGCCGGAGCGCATGGTGGAATGGATCGGGCTGGATTTCGCGGCCTTGTTCACCCCGACCGTCCATGTCGGCCGATGGCCGGTGATCGCCTCCTTCTGGTAGCGCGCGATCTCGCTGTCGGACAGGCCGGAGAAGTAGTTGTAGCCCTTGTTGTATTCCTTCACATGTTCGAAGCAGAACAGGAAGAACTGCCCCTCCGCATGCCGACCCACGGGCGCGCGATGGGCACCCGGCTCGTTGCAGCCGTCCCATTGGCAGGTTGGATTGGATTGTTCCGGCTCCGCCGCACGCCGACGTTTGGTGCGGATCGGATCGAAGTATTTCGAGTCGAGTTTCATGCGCTAATTATGGGGCGCGGGCGAGGGCCCGACAAGAATTGACAAACGGGAATGTTGAGCGCTTTGTGGGGCTTTATCCGAAGCAGTGCCAGGGAGTATGGGCTATGTCGTTGCGCGAGCGGATCGAGGCGAAACTCACCGAGACCTTCGCGCCGGAACGGCTCGTGGTGATCGATGAAAGCGCCCACCACGCCGGCCACCAGCCCGACATCACCGGTACCGGCGAGACGCATATGCGCGTCAGGATCGTGGCGAATGCCTTTGCCGGCATGACGCGGCTTGCGCGTCACCGGGCCGTGAACGATCTGCTGAAGCCGGAAATCGACGCGGGCCTGCACGCGCTAGCCATCGAGCCGGCGGCACCGGGCGAAGCGACCCGCTGGTAAGGCAGGCGCCTATCAGGCCGGGGTTTCCGTCGTTTCAATCGGCCGGATGCGCAGCCGGGTGATGCGGTTCTTTTCCCGCTTAAGCACGATGAAACGCTTGCCGTAGAAGGTAAACGCCTGGCGCTCTTCAGGGATCGTCTTGGATTCGTGAATGACGAGGCCGGCGATCGTGGTTGCCTCTTCGTCGGGCAACTGCCAGTCCATGGCCCGGTTTAGATCGCGGATCGGCACGCCGCCATCGACCACGATAGAGCCGTCGCTGTCCTGTCGCACGCCCTGGATTTCGAGATCGTGTTCGTCGGAGATATCGCCAACGATCTCTTCGAGGATGTCTTCGAGCGTCACGACACCCTGCACTTCGCCATACTCGTCGACGACGACGGCAAAATGCGTCTTGCGGCGCAGGAAGGCGTTGAGCTGGTCCTTGAGATTGGTGGTGTCGGGCACGAACCACGGCTTCTGGGCGATCTTGACAATGTCGATGTCCTGCGGCTCGACATTGGGTTCGGCCAGCGCCCGGATCAGGTCCTTGGCGTGGATGACGCCGATGATGTTGTCGGTCGCACCGCGCCAGACAGGCATGCGCGTATAGGGGCTTTCGAGAATGGTGCGAATTGCGACCTCGGGCGGCTCGTCGGCATTGACCGCCCGCATGGCCGTGCGGTGGATCATGATGTCGGAGACTTCGAGTTCACCGAGATCCAGTACCCCGCCCAGGCGGTCGCGATCGGCCTTGACCACACCGCCCTCTCTGTGGAGCAAGGCCACCGCGCCACGCAGCTCCTCATGAGCCGATAGCATCGAGGCCTCGCCGGAGATCGACACGCCGAAGATGCCGAGCAGCTTGCGCACGATCCAGTTGACCACGCTCGACAGCGGTCCGACGATCGCCACGTAAGGCCTGACGACAGGCGCGACGAACAGGGCGAACCTCTCGGGCGTCGAGATGGCCCAGCTCTTTGGCAGGACTTCCGAGAAGATGACGAGCAGGACTGTCATCAATATTGTGGCGATCGCCACGCCGGAATCGCCCAGCAGGCCGAGGAACAGACTGGTGGTGAGCGAGGACGCGAGGATGTTGACGAGGTTGTTGCCGATCAGCAGCGCCCCGATCAGCCGGTCGCGCCGTTCGATCAGCGAATTGACCAAGCCGGCGCGCGTATCTCCATTGACCTCAAGCCCGTGCATGCGGGCCCGGGATGTGGCGGTAAGGGCCGTCTCGGCACCGGAAAAGAAGGCGGAGGCACAGATCAGCCCCAGGATGGCGAGAAGCGTTAGCCAGTAATCCGACAGGTTCGATAGAAAGGTCTGGATCTCCATCATGACGTCCGCATCTCCTCGATGAAGCGCTCGACTTCCGAGGCCGGCACGTCGTCGGCGACGAAGGATTCTCCGAGGCCACGGGTGAGGATGAAGGTGAGCTTGCCACCCTTGACCTTCTTGTCCTGGGCGATGGCATCCATCAACACCTCGGTCGGCGGCAGCTCGCCGGGGATCTCCGACATGCGGGTGGGCAGGCCGACGGCGCGCAGATGCGCCTCGACACGATCGGCGAGATCGGGGCTCGCCAGATTCATCCGGGCCGAGAAGCGATGGGCGAGCACCATGCCGATCGACACCCCTTCGCCATGCACGAGACGGCTGCTGTCATACTTCGTTGCGGCTTCCAGCGCATGGCCGAAGGTATGGCCGAGATTGAGCAGGGCGCGGCGACCGTTTTCCCGCTCGTCGGCGGCCACCACATCGGCCTTGGCCTGACAGGAGACGGCGATCGCCTCGATGCGGGCGGCACCGCCGGCAAAGACGTCGCGCCAGTTCTTCTCCAGCCATTCGAAGAAATCGGGTTTGTCTATCAGGCCGTATTTCGCGACCTCGGCATAACCGGCGCGGAATTCGCGCTCGGACAGGGTGTCCAGTACGTCGGTATCGGCGAGCACCAGATCGGGCTGATTGAAGATGCCGATCAGGTTCTTGCCCTGGCGGGCATTGATGCCGGTTTTGCCGCCGACGGAGCTGTCGACCTGGGAGAGGAGCGAGGTCGGGATCTGCACGAAACGCACGCCGCGCCGCACGATGCCGGCGGCAAAGCCGGTGAGGTCCCCGATGACGCCGCCACCCAGCGCGATCACGGTGTCGTTGCGCTCGATCCGCGCTTCCAAGAGCACGTCGCAGACATTGGTGAGGCTGTCGAAGCTCTTGGTCTTCTCGCCGGCCGGAAGCGTGACGGAAACTGCTTCGATGCCGTCGGTCTGCAGGCTGTCCATCAGACCATCGAGGTAGCGCGCGCCGACATTCTCGTCGGTGACGATGGCGGCGCGGCGACCCTTGATGCGGCTCGTGATCTCGCCACCGGCTCGCGCCATCAGGCCCGGCCCGATCAGGATGTCATAGGAGCGATCGCCCAGCGGCACATGCACCAGGCGTTCCGAGGTTTCGAGCTTGGTCATTTCCGTTCGTCCTTACCGATATGATCAATGACAGCGGCAAGCACTTCGCCGGCAATCACCTCCTTGCGCTCATCCCTCGACTGCACGGTGATATCCGCCAGTGCATAAATGGGATACCGCTTGTCCATCAGATCCTTGAGAGTCTGCTTGGGATTTTCCGTTTTGAGCAACGGCCGGTTATCCCGCTTGTTGACGCGTTCCCACAGCACTTCGAGATCCGCATTCAGCCAGACGGACAGGCCACCGCTGCGTTCGATCTGCTTGCGGGTCTTGTCGTTGATGAAGGCACCGCCACCGGTCGACACGACGCGCGGACCGGAACGCATCAGCCGCTTGATGACCCGCGTTTCCAGCGCCCGGAACTCCTCTTCGCCATAGGCAGCGAAGAGTTCGGGGATAGTCATGCGCGAGACGCGCTCAATCTCGGTATCGGTGTCGATGAAGGGAAGCCCGAGCTGCTGGGCGACGATCCGCCCAATCGCCGACTTGCCGGCCCCCATCAACCCGACGAGAACCAGATTGCGGCGACCAAGCGCTGCCTTGGCGCGCTCACCGGGCGAGGGAGCTAGGTGAAAGATCGTATCGGTCATCGGCCTGTTCGCAACTGTTTCATGACCTATTGACAAATAGGGGGCAAGCGTCAAGCCGTAGGCCGCAAACGGGCCACGCTGTCCCGTCCTTGCATCTCCGAGGATAGATCTTGCCTTGCATCTTGGTGGCGCTTCTCCCTATCTAGACAAACTGAACCTCAAGGACTGCCGATGCCAACCCTCTTCCGGTTCCTCTTCTTCTGCGCGACGATCGTCGGCATCGCCTATTTTACGATGTGGTCCTTTGCCGTCTTTGTCGAGCCGAGGGAACGGGATGTTACGGTGCGCATTCCCTCCGAACGAATCAACCCCGTCGAATAGCCAGAAAGGAGAAAGGCGTGTCGGATCTGAGCGGCGCTCGCGTGGACGCCTTTCTAGAAATGCTAAGCGCCGAACGGGGCGCGGCCACCAACACGCTTCTGTCCTATGAGCGCGATCTCGAAGATCTTGCCTCGTTCCTGTCCGTGCGAAAGGTATCGATCGGAAACGCCAGCCGTGACGACCTCGTCGCCTATCTTGCCGACCTTTCCCGCCGCGGCTTCCAGCCGACTTCGCAGGCAAGACGGCTCTCGGCCATGCGGCAGTTCTACAAGTTTCTCTATGCGGAGAACCTGCGCGGCGACGACCCGACGGCAATTCTCGATGCGCCGAAAAAGGCGCGGTCCCTGCCGAAGATCCTGACCGTCGAGGATGTCGGGGGCATGCTGACACTGGCTGAGGAAGAGAGCCGAATGGAGGGTCCCGACCAGCCGCAACGCATTCGCCGGCTGGCGCTTCTGGAACTGCTCTATGCGACTGGTATGCGGGTGAGCGAACTCGTGTCGCTGCCCGCAAAGGTCCTGACCCAGGAGGGACGTTTCCTGGTGGTGAAGGGCAAGGGCAACAAGGAACGGCTGGTGCCGCTCTCCAGAACGGCCATCGAGGCGCTGGCGCGATACGGCGCGATCCGTGCGGAAAATCCGGTTCATGCCGCAAGCCCCTTCCTCTTTCCGGCCGCCTCGAAAGAAGGTCACCTGCCGCGACAGGTCTTTGCCCGCGAGTTAAAGGATCTCGCGATCCGGGCCGGATTGTCTGCCGATGCCGTGTCTCCGCACGTGCTGCGCCACGCCTTTGCCAGCCATCTTCTCGGCAATGGCGCCGACCTGCGCGTGGTGCAGGAACTGCTGGGCCACAGCGACATTTCCACGACACAAATCTATACGCATGTGCTGGATGAGCGGCTGCAGCAACTGGTGCAAACACATCACCCCCTTGCAAAACAGGCCAAAAACCCCGATTAGGACCGGCAAAGCCGGTTCCTGCGGGCAGCGCGCCCGAAGGGACGAACGATCGGAACGGAGTTCATGCACAATTATCTCGACTTCGAAAAACCCATCTCCGACCTCGAGGCCAAGATCCGCGAACTGAAGAAGATCGCGGAAGAGGACGAGAGCATCGACACCTCGGAAGAGATCAGCCGGCTGGAAAGCCGCGTCGACGAGGCGATGGTGGAGATCTATTCGAAGCTGAACGCCTGGCAGAAGACGCAGGTCGCGCGCCATCCGCAGCGCCCGCATTTCGTCGATTACGCGGAAGCCCTCTTCACCGAATTCACACCGCTGGCCGGTGACCGCAAGTTTGCCGAAGACGCCGCGATCCAGGCCGGTCTCGCCCGCTTCCGTGGCCAGCCGGTCGCCGTCATCGGCCAGGAAAAGGGTAACGACACCAAGTCGCGCATCAAGCACAATTTCGGTAGCCCGCGTCCGGAAGGCTATCGCAAGGCGATCCGCGTCATGGAAATGGCCGACCGTTTTGGCCTGCCGGTGATCTCGCTGATCGACACGGCAGGCGCCTATCCGGGCGTCGGCGCCGAGGAACGCGGCCAGGCGGAAGCCATCGCCCGCTCGACCGAAATGTGCTTAGGCCTGAAGGTTCCAATGATCTCCGTCGTCATCGGCGAAGGCGGCTCCGGCGGCGCGATCGCGATTGCCACGGGCAACCGCGTCTACATGCTGGAGCATGCGATCTACTCGGTCATCTCTCCGGAAGGGGCAGCCTCTATTCTCTGGCGTGACTCGACCCGCGCCAAGGAAGCGGCAACCAACATGAAGATCACGGCGGAGGATCTCAAGGGCTTCGGCATCATCGACGGCATCATTCCCGAGCCCGTCGGCGGCGCCCATCGCGCCCCCGAAAAGGTGATCAACGCCACCGGCGACGTCATCTTCACGGCGCTGAATGAACTCTCCACACAATCGGGCGACAAGCTGCGCAGCGACCGTCGGCAGAAATTCCTCGATATCGGCCGAAATCTCTGACACTGCAGGCTATTTGCCATCACTCCGCCGTTTTGCCGCCATAGCGGCAGAAGGCGGGTGAGGCCTACCGGTTTCCGGTGGTTTATAATTTGTGAAGAAAGACATTATAAACTATTGATCCCGGGCTCCTTGAGCCTGTCTATCAGTTCTGGAAAGAGCGTTTGCGCATGCGCTTGACATCAACGGCCCTGCTCCTGGTTTTTGCTGCTGCTCTCGCGGGCTGCAACGATACCTTGGAAAGTGCGACCTACGACACGCCGAAAGTAGCGAACAAGGTCGAGCAGCCGCTGCCCGGTCGTATCCTGGCCGAGATCCAGAAAAAAGGGATGGAGCGCAATTCGCCCATCATGCTGCGCATCTTCAAGGAAGAGGGCAAGCTCGAGGTTTGGAAGGCGAAGACCAACAACCGCTTTGACCTGATCGCATCCTACGATATCTGCGCCTGGTCGGGCCGTCTTGGCCCGAAGGTGAAGGAAGGCGACCGTCAGGCGCCCGAGGGCTTCTATCCGCTCACCCCCTATCACCTGAACCCGAATTCGAAATATTTCCTCGCCATCAACACCGGCTTCCCGAACCGCTATGACCAGGCCAATGGCCGCAGCGGCACGAATCTGATGATCCATGGCGCCTGCTCTTCATCAGGCTGCTATTCGATGACGGATGCGCAGATTCTTGAGATCTATGCCTTCGCCCGCGATGCCTTCAAGGGTGGGCAGACCTCCATCCAGTTGCAGGCCTTCCCCTTCCGCATGACGGCCGAGAACATGGCGCGCCATCGCCACAGCCAGCACATCGAATTCTGGAAGATGCTGAAGGTCGGCTACGACCAGTTCGAAGTGACCAAGCGTCCGCCGGAGGTCAATGTCTGCGAGAAGAAATACGTCTTCAATCAGGTGGCAGCCGACGGCAAGAGCTTCAATGCTCAGGCGGCCTGCCCGCCGATGTCGACGCCGCCGGCGCTCGAAATGGCCATGGCCGGCTACAATGCCGCTTACGACAAGGCCTATGACAAGGCCATGAAGAAATACGACGGCAAGATCTGGTACGACCCGACGGAAGCCGAGCGCAAGGCGCTGGTCGCCGACCTGCGCCGCTCGCGCGCCAAGGATCTCGCCTTTGCCCCGACCGGATCCGCTCTGAAGGCCGGCAAGCTGCTCGATATCGACGACGTCGATCCGGCAACGCTGGCTGCTCCCGATGGTGCGACCGCGATCAACCGCATGGCGAACAACGCATCGGTCAATGGCGGATCGGCTTCGATGTCGACACCGGGCAATGCTGCACCCGTCACGGCACAAACCGTTCCTGCTCCGACGGCTCCCCAGGCTCCGGCTACGCAGGCAGCTCCGGCCACCCAGACCGCAAACAACATTCCGGTGCCGCAGCCAAACCCGCTCGCACCGCCGCCGTTGACGGCTGCAGCCCCCGAGGTGCCGGCGAAGAAGAAGCCCTTCTGGATGCTCTGGCAGTCGGAATGACCGACGCCGTCTTCTATGACCTCAAGGGGCTGAAATGCCCCCTGCCCGTTCTGAAGACACGGCGGAGGCTGGCGGACATGAAGTCGGGCCAGGAACTGCTGATCGAGACAAGCGACCCGCTGGCCGGCATCGACATCCCGCATTTCTGCAACGAAGACCGCCACGACCTTCTCTCCCAAGAGAAGATCGAGACCGGTCACCGCTTCCGCATCCGCAAGGGTAGCGCTGGGAAAGCCTAGAACTTGAGGCCCGGCACCGACAGCGGATTGTCGGTCATGGCAGCCCGGTCTGGACGGTCGATGGCGACCCTTCCGGTAAAGGCGCCGAACAGATCCCGCACATAATCCTCCGACAGATCCTTCGTGATCAGCACCAGCCGCGTCCTGCGATCGGAGCCGTCTGGCCAGGCCGGCAGCCGCACCGGCGCGTGGAAGATCGACTGCACGCCATGCAACACCAGCGGCCTGTCCGGCCGGTCGGTCAATGCCACGATCGCCTTCATCCGGAGCAGTTTCTCGCCATGGGTCGACCGCAACAGGTCGATGAACATATTGATCGCCATCGGATCGATCGGCTGGTCGTGCACGATGGCGTAAGAACGGATCTGATCGCCATGCCGGTTCACGTCGTGGGCGTGATGATGGTGGTGCGCGGGACCATGGTCATGATGGTCGCCATGGTCGTGGCCGTGGTGACCATGATGGTGCTCATGGTCGTGATGGGGAGCGTCGGCAGCCGCCATTTCGTCGCGCAGCCAGCGATCGACGTCCGGGATCTTGCTGCCGGGGTCGTAAAGACCGTTGATCAGGATCGAGGCCTGCGCCGCATCCTCCTCGTCGCCATCGGTGATCGGCGCACGCGGATTAAGCGTGCGGAGCCGGGCCATGACGCGGTCGATCACCTCGCTATCGGCAAGGGTCTTCTTGGTCAGGATCAACCGGTCGGCGACCGCAACCTGACGGTAGGCCTCGGGGAAGTTGTCGATCGTGGCAAGACCGTTGACCGCATCGACAACCGTTAAGACGCCGTCGAGATCAAAATGCTGGGCGATCGCCGGATGACCCATGACGGACTGCATGACGGGCGCCGGATCGGCAAGGCCGGTGGTTTCGATGACGATCCGCGACAGGGGCTTAAGCCGCCCCGTCTGCATGCCGTCGATCAGTTCCGCCAGCGTATCCACGAGTTCGCCGCGCACCGTGCAGCAGAGGCAGCCGTCGGCGAGTTCCACCACGGCGTCGTTCGAGGCCTCGACCAGCAGATGGTCGATCCCGACCTCGCCGAATTCGTTGATGATGACTGCGGCATCCTTCATCGCCGGATCCTTGAGGAGCCGGTTCAAGAGGGTCGATTTACCCGCTCCGAGAAAGCCGGTGAGGATGGAGACGGGGATGCGCTCGAGCGTCATGACATCGCTTTACATGTTCGGCCGCGGCTTGGGGATCGGCACGTTGGCGATCTCCCCCGCCGGCACTTTCTTCGAATCGACCGGCGCGCTGCCGGGGATCAATCCGGCAAAGCTCATGACCGGCGGGTGGTCCATTTCTCGGATATAGGGTGAGAGAAGCTTCATCCGCCCCGCTTCATCGCGGCCTTCGCTGCGCACGGCGGCGGCCTTCGGGTTACAGATGTCGGCGCTGATATCGGCGACCTGATCCTGTCCCTCGCCATAGGGAGCGAGTGCATCCAGCCGATTGCCGGCGGTGTTCGTCGTCAGGGCCTTCTGCAGGAGATCGGCGGACATATCGGCGCGCGCACCCAAGCTGTCCGCACCCAGAACGACGGAGATGACCGTGCGTCCGTTGCGTGTTGCAGACGAGACCTGATTGAAACCGGAGGCACAGATGAAGCCGGTCTTCATTCCGTCAGCCCCCGGGAAGCGGCCAATCAGCATATTGTAGTTCGGATAGTCCTTCTTGCCGGTCGTCACACCCTCGAGCGAAAAATACCCGGCATGTTCCGGGAATTCGCGCCGGATGGCGGCGGCGAGAAGCGCAAGATCGCGGGCTGTCGTGTACTGCCCCTTGCCCGGCAACCCGTTCGGATTGATGAAACGGCTGGAGCTCATGCCAAGCCGCTGCGCCTCGGCATTCATCCGTGCGACGAACGCCCCTTCCGTACCACCGACAGTTTCGGAGATCGCCACGGCAATGTCATTGGCCGACTTCACCAGCAAAAGCTTCAGGGCGCTGTCGAGCGTCAGCTTCGAGCCCGGCTTGAAATACATCTTGCTGGCCGGCTGGTCGGTCGCATGTTTGCTCATCACCACGACGGTATCGAGCGATACCTTTCCGCTGCGGATCGCCTGGAAGGTCACATAGGCCGTCATCAGCTTGGTGAGCGAGGCCGGATACCATTTGCGGAAGGCTTCCTGATGCGCGATCACCCGACCGCTCGCGACATCCACCACCACGATCGGATTGGCGGCAGCGACACTTGGGACGGCAACCGCGACGAGGGCTGCGACGACGGCCACTTTACCGAGGGCTGCTCTGGCGGAAAACCTGCCCGGGCACTTCGTTGACACGGTTGAAACCTCATATTCAATGGTGAGGGGTGCTGGCACTGGGATGCCATGGGAGTGCAAGCAATGGCAAAGCCCATTGAATACGTCAATTGAAAGGCGCACATTCGGCCCCGACAATCATGTGATCGAAAGTGTCCAGGACAATACAATGCCGATACTGAACCGTGCCTCCGAACTCCAGTCGGAGGCCACCGCGTGGCGTCGCCATCTGCATGCCAATCCCGAAATTCTCTATGACGTCGAAACCACCGCAGCCTTCGTCGCGGAAAAACTGCAGGAATTCGGCGTTGACGAGATCGTGACCGGCATCGGCCGTACCGGCGTGGTCGGCATCATCAAGGGGATGGGCGCAGGCCCGACAGTCGGACTACGTGCCGACATGGATGCCCTGCCGCTCGACGAGATCACCGGAAAGGCTTGGGCCTCCACGACACCCGGCCGCATGCACGCCTGCGGCCATGACGGCCATATGGCGATGCTCTTGGGCGCGGCCAAACACCTGGCGGAAACCCGCAACTTCGCCGGCCGCGTTGCCGTCATCTTCCAGCCGGCCGAAGAGGGAGGGCGCGGCGCGCTCGCCATGGTCGAGGACGGCATGATGGATCGCTTCGACATCTCGGAGGTCTACGGCATGCACAACATGCCGGGTAAAAAGGCCGGCAGCTTCGCCATCCGCAAGGGCGGCATCATGGCGGCTCCCGACAAGTTTTCCCTGAAGATCACCGGTCGCGGCGGCCATGCGGCCGAGCCGCACAACACGAGTGATACGATCGTCATCGGTGCACAGATCGTCAGTGCATTGCAGACGATTGCCGCCCGCAATGCCAACCCGTTGCGCTCCGTCGTCGTGTCCGTCACCCAGTTTCATGCCGGCACAACGCACAACATCATCCCCGAAGAGGCTTTCATCTCCGGCACCGTGCGATCGCTCGACGAGGAGGTACGCGATCTTGCGGAACGACGCATTGGCGAACTGGCAGCAGGCATCGCTGCGGCGCATGGGGCGCAGGTCGAATACGACTACGAACGCGCCTGCCCGGTGACCGTCAATCATCCGAAGGAAACCGAATACGCCGCCAGGGCTGCGATCGATGTCGTCGGCCCTGATGACGTCGACACCGAGGTAGACCCGAGCATGGCCGGCGAAGACTTTGCCTTCATGCTGCAATCGCGTCCCGGCGCTTATATCATGATCGGCAATGGCGACACGGCAGGGCTGCACAACCCGTCTTACGATTTCAACGACGACATCCTGGCAGCAGGCATTTCGTATTGGGTGCGCCTCGCCGAACAGCGCCTTCCGCACTGAGCCTCACTCAAAAAGCGATGGGCGGAACAGCCGAGCCGGGAAAACCGCTTGGCTTGCCCGCCCGGCTTTTGTATGGAGGAAGAAGTGGTCCCGTAGCTCAGCAGGATAGAGCACCAGATTCCTAATCTGGGGGTCCCGCGTTCGAATCGCGGCGGGATCACCATAAAAATCAATGAGTTACACGTGAGAAGTCCAGATTTCTTGTTGCGCTGACCTGCAGCGATTACCGTTGATTTACAAGCACTTTCACTCACTATCGGCAGCTCCGTGCGACATGAAACGCAACATGTGTGCACGCTGGAGGCACTGAGGAATAATGAAAACTGCGTTCCTCCTCATGGCCCAGTACGATGGCAAGGCGATCATCTCCGTGGATGAAGTTTGTCGCGACTACTTCCGCCACCTCACCCCGGCGAAGTTCATTCGCAAGGTGGATGCTGGCGAGATCGAACTACCGATGATCAGGCTGGAGAAAAGCCAAAAGGCAGCGAAGGGAGTCCACTTACAGGACCTCGCTGACTACATCGACACGCAGCGCAGAGCGGCGCAACTAGACTTATTGAAATTGTCGCGCAGGGCAAACGGCCAAAATTCGGAGAAATGACGTTGAAAAAAGAGTGCCCAGCCGATTGCAACGGCGGATACGCCAACCGGCAAATTCGATTTCAGTTTGAAACGGCCAGCCTTCCCATAGAGGATAGAGAGCTTTTCAGAGCCGCAAAAATGAAACCTAAACGATGCACCTACTGCGGCTGCGTTTACATCGGACAACAGCGCATAGGTTGGTACGAAAGTGGTGTCGTCGGGAGCGGCTGGCACCCTCTCGATCGGCTATAGCTTCACCAGGCGAAGAACGGCGCGGGATAGGCCATCGCGCTCTACTGAGACGACGTCGAATCGCCTTCCGTCGTCCAGGCTCAAAGCGTCCCCCTGCCGGATGTCGTCGGCATAAGGGTGTCGCTTCACGTCGAAGCTGAAATCGAAGCTCATTCCGGTGGCGAGCGTGTGAAGGTCGTTTCCGCTTCTCTCCCGCTTCCCGGTCTCAATCGCGTCATAGGTCGGCATCTGATCGAAGACACCTTTCAGGTCGATTGTGCTCCGGCTTGGGTCCAGAGCGGGCCGACCGTTGGGATTTTGAGCCATCGGATAGACGGTTGCGCGGACGCTGAATTGCCGATCGACCGTCTTGCTGATCATACGGTCCAGGCGGTCGAAGATGGCCATGGGTGCGGCTCCTGTGTCTGGGGTGGTTCGCCCCCTCGCTCCCAACTCGACGAAGGGTTGGGGTCCAGGGGGCTGGCTTTCGCCGGATGCGGCGGCGACCGCTTACCTCGACCGCGCGATGCTGCGGCTGGCTTTCGGGTGATTGTTGCAGAAGCGCCATGATCACCGGCACGACGGAGGGGGGCGCAGGATAGCGCCCCCTCGCCCCCGCCCTTCCATGCCCTTGATCGGACACGGGAGGAGCGAGAAATCAGACCGTACCCGGGTTCTTCATCCAAGAGCGGTGTTCAAGGAAGGCAGCGCCGAAGTCGAGACGGACTTTGATTTCCACACCGTCAACGTCGAAGCCGGCGCGGTACTCAACATAGGGAGACTCAAACCCCTCCAAATAGCTGTATTCCAAGCCCTCCGCCTGCGCAGGATCTGCTGCGAGATACCATGCGGTGGCATTGGTCAGGCGTGGCTCCACGACAAGCTCAAGGCGTCGGCTGAAGGGGTTTACGTCCTCCAGCTTGGTGGCATTGATCTCCGTCAGCAGCTTTTCGGCCGTCGTTTCAAGCTCCGCTGGCACGACCAGGAACCGGGGCGCGATGTTTACAAGGTCGCCGGCAAGGCCGGTCTGCTTCCTAAAGGCAAGGCGGGCACTCGTCAGCCCTTCGATGTTGAGGGTCGAAGCGGTCAGCAAGTTCCTATGGTCGTTGTGGAAGACGGCCTTTCCGTCGTTCATCGTCGGGTTGCTCTCAAGCAACTGCACAAGAAACTTGGCTTCGAAGACGGCGGCTGCCTGCCCCATTTTCGTTGCAGCCGACGAAAACGCGCCAAGATCGTCATTTATCAGCGCCTGTCGCGTAATTCCGAAGATCTTGCCGAAGGTGTCGATACGGTAGCTCTCGGAATCCTCGAACATCGTGCCGCGCTTGTATTCGCCGCTCTCGGTTACCTTCTCCAGCTCGGGGCCGGTGGAAAGCTTCACGCGGGTCTTAGCTTTGAAATCGCGGGCGCTCGACTGACGAGAGACAGCCTTGAGGGCGGCAGGCGTCTGCGCGAACTCTGCCTGAAGGGTCTTGCCGGCAAGGTTCGACATTATCTCGGGGAAATCCGACGTCGAATGCAGAGCACGAGTTACCAGGCTGGCGGGCGTCAAGCCATGGGTGGATTCGCCAAGGTTCTCGATGCAGCGGCGGGCAATCTCCGGCACTGTGAGTCCGACGAGTTCGCGAGCGTCCGTTTCCGGCTTGTGGCGGTGGTCTATGCGGATCATTAGCGCGTCGACTGCGGCGGCGGCAAAGGACCGCTGCTGGCGCATGCCTCGGGTTTCCGAGATCGGGAAAGTCGGCGACTGCTCCTCCTTGGCAATGAGGTGATCGAGCATCGCGGCGCGGAAGCCGTCCAAGCTCGTGCCCTCTGCAATCGCCGTGGTCACGAGCTCGTCCCCCAAGTCGATTTTGGCGCTGCGGGCAAGATTGGTGATCTCGGTCACGCGCTTCCGCTCGGCGCGGGTCTGCGGTGCAGTCTGGGTATCGGTCATGTCGGTGTTTCCTTCATTTTCAAGTTCGCGGGTCATCGCGCCGGCATCGGCCGGAATTGGTACAAACGAGATTTCCAAGGGCTCCCACTTCGTGGCCCGAACCGTCGCCACGCCTCCGCTGGGGGCCTCCGTCCGCTTCTCCTCGTGGATCCGGTAACCCACCGAAATCGGCAACGTGTGGCCGTCCCTGAGGTCTTGGAGAAGCAACTCGGCTTTCTCCGAACGGGATAGGCGGATGGTGCAGCGAGCCTCACCACGGGCGATTTTCAAGCTCTGCGGCACAACGCTGCCCAAGCGATCGGCAAGGCTGCCTGCGCGGTGGCTGTCCAGTACACTCATGTTGCCCATGCGACCGGCGTCGATGGCAGCCGCGGTGACAACTAGGATCTCGTCGTACTGCCCTTCCCAGGGAGACCGCCGCCTTACCGGCTGCTCGGTCGCGAAAATGATTTCGACTGTCCTCGCCTCAAGGTCGAGTGTGGTGGAACCGGCGGGCAATGCGCGGTGGAGAATGGTGTCCGTCATGCGGCTGCCTTTCTGGTTTTCATGGCGGTGAGGCGCTGGCGAGCGCGGTCTACCGATTGATGAAGCGGCAGGGTCAGGGCCATCGGCACAGCGTCCAGGATTGAAGCGAGATGGCGCTCGGTCAGGCTGGCGAGTTGGAATGAAGCCTGCTCAGTCTCACAGAAGGTAATCCAGCACTTCCGGGCGGGATCTCCTGCGAGGTAAAGCAACTCGCTGCTAAATGTGGTAACGAGTTCGGCGGAGACGTGCGGCGCCATCCGGCATGTGTGCTGTAGGTCGCTCATGACCAAGAGTGCCCAGATGTCGGCCTCGGTCAGGCGATTGCCGTTCCTCCCGATCGCCTTCATGGCGCGTGAGATCGTCATTTCGCTCACGTCCAGCTCACGGGCAATGTCGGATTGGCGAATGGTCATCGGCCGCCCTCCAGGTCGCGGATTGCGATCACCTCTGGCCACCAAACTTCGGCCAATTCGCTGAAAGTCATTTCCATCAAGTCGCCCCTCGAAAATCCTAGAGTTGCCGCTGTCAGGGCTGCGAGCTGGGGCCATTGCCGGAAATCTGCTCGGCTGCCTCGCGAAGTTTTCGGGGCAAAAAATCCTTGGCTGCCTCCGACACGAGCATGAAATCGTCCCCGTCCAATTCGGCCAGAACTTCGGCGGGGGCGTCGGAAATCAGGCTGAGCAAGCCCATGTCTTCGTCGTCGCCCAGGCGCTGCAGAGCGGTGAAGTCGCGACCTTTCAACCGACGCAGATTGATCGCTTCATACATCTTGCCGTCGAACTGGACCGGGACGGTGAGCGGCACACGCTTCGAGCCCTCGAAGCCGGCGGGCGTGATCTGTGTCGCCGGGACCTTCTGCTTACGAGCCTCAAAGGCCTGAATTTCCGCTGCCGTTACGGCTTTCACGATCGTGTCCATTCATTCACTCCGTTGATGATTAGGAGCAATGGATAACAAAATATGATTGCTTAAGATAGAGTCCCTCAATCGGATCATGATTTCAGATGGAGAATGCCTATGGGAAACATCAAACAGGCCGCGCTTAGACTCTCGCTCGTGGACAACGTTTCAAAGCCGGCCAAGATGGTCGCGGCGACGTTGAAGGGACTGAGCGCGGCGGTCACGTCCTTCAACAACAACCGACTTGCTGCCAATGCGGCCTTCATGGACTCAGCGACAACGGCTGCAGCATTTGCCGCGGGTCTCTTCGTGCCTATCCGGGCAGCGTCCCGCCTTGAGGACGCAATGGCAGACGTCGCAAAGGTGACGGACCTCAGCGATCAGGCACTCGCCTCCCTCCGGTCAAGGCTTATCCAAATCTCCCGCGAAACGCCTCTCAGCGCGGAGGAACTGGCGAACCTGACGGCGGAACTTGCTAAGGCTGGCGTGGCTTCGGTTGACCTTGAGCGGATGACTCTAATCGCTGCCAAGTCGGCAACGGCCTGGGGTATCAGCGGACCGGAAGCCGCGACGAACCTCGCAAAGATCAAAACCGCGCTCGGTCTCAGCATTGCGGAATCCGAACGCTTCGCTGATCAGGTTAATGTACTGTCTGATGCGACGGCTTCCACGGCTCCCGATCTGCTCGATTTCAGCCGGCGCGTCGGCTCGCTCGGCAAACAATATGGATTCAGCACGGAACAGGTGCTGGCCTTCGGTTCGGCGATGATCTCTTCCGGCGCCACCTCTGAGACAGCTGCAACAGGGTTTCAGGCCGTCGGTCGAGCACTGGTCAAAGGCAAGGCCGCGACCAAGAGCCAGGAGGACGCGCTGGGGCGGCTGGGGCTCACTGCGACGGGCGTTGCCAAGGGAATGGCCAACAACGCGCTCGGCACGGTGCAGGACGTATTCCAGCGGATTCGCGAACTCCCTCAGGAGGAGAAAGCATCGATCGCCAACATGCTTTTTGGTGACGAGGCTCGAACGGCGCTCGCCTTGATCGAAAACACAGACACCCTAGCGAATTCACTCAAGGTGCTTGGAGACGAGGGCCACGTTGCGGGGTCGGTCCTCAGGGAGTTTGAAAAACGAATCAGCACGACGAGCGGAAGGGTTCGGCAACTGCGGAACCGCGCCATGGCGGCGGCAATCGCGTTCGGCAATAGCTTGTTGCCAACCATCCAGGATAGCGCGGACGCTCTCGGAGGGTATGCCGATCGGGCCTCTAGCTTCATTGAACAGAATCAGGAGCTAACCAAGCGCGTGACCTTGACAGCTGCCGGAATGGTCGGGCTCCGCCTTGCCGCGACCGGTGCACGGGCTGCGGTTTACGGCATTTTGAGGCCGACGAATCTGCTGATCGCTGGGCTCGGTTTTCTCGCTTACAAGAATTTCGACAGCATCCAAGGGCTGCTTACCGATCTCCAGGCGCTCGGGTCCGATCTCGGCAAAACCGCATTCGCGCAACAGTTCCTTGAGGGGGCTGGCCGGTCGCTCGAGCTGATCGGAACCGGCGCACAAAAGGCCGTGGCCGCTCTCCGCGAATTGTCCTCTGAGGGCTCCGCGCTCCGCGCTTGGCTCGACAGTGCCGACGGCGCTGGCTGGGGTGCCGCACTGGGATCGATCGCCGTCGGCTTGGGCGGCGTATTGGCTGCTACGGCTATCTTGGGGCGCGTCATCCGGCCAATCGCTGCGCTCGTCCGCCTTGTCGGCAAGCTGGCAAGCTTTGGGGCAGGTCTACGGGGTACGTCTGAGGGGCTGAAGGCGGTCGCGGCGGCCGGCGGTGCTGCTGGCGCTGCAAAGGCCGCTGGCGCCGCTGCAGGGGCGGTTGCTGACGCGGGTGAAGGGCGGAAAGGCGGCGGTCTCATGAAATGGCTTGGCCGGGGCCTGTCCGCGTGGTCGGCCTTTGAATTGGTCAACGCTATCCCCAGCGATCCGAAAGAGCTGCAGAAGTTCATGGCCGCGAACAAGGCGCGATCCGAAGGCTGGAACCGCTGGCTTGAGGAGAACATTGGTACGCCTCGAAGCTTGGTTGGTGTCCCCGATCGGGCGGCGGCGGCTCCACCCTCGGTCTCTGCCCAGCTCGCGACCGACAATGCTCGCAATGCTCGTGCCTCGGGGATGCGCGGCACAACGGACATGATGCCCGGAAAGACGGCCGACGATCTGGCTTTGAACGTGCAGGCGCCGGTTGATGCCCCAATCAACATCCAGCTAAACGGGGTGATGCTGCCCGAGGTGTTGGAAACCGTGCGGGCGACGGCCCGGGAGGTAGTAGCGCGGACTATGTCAGAGATGCAGTCGGCGCTGTCTCAACAGCTCAACCGGTCGCAACAGACGGCATTCGGCGGGGTCAAACCCTACGGAGATTAAAGAAAAGGCCCGCACATGGCGGGCCTCGTTTCGTCAACCGGCACTTGCGAAAGTTCGTCCGCCCCTACTCTTTGACGCTTGCCTGTAGCGAATAATAAACTGCGCAGGCTCGCGCACCTCCTGAGCCTTGGGTTCAAAGGTTAGCTTCAGCATTGATCGCAGACGGGGGCCCCAGAAGAATGAGTGGTAAGACGACACCAGAAGCGCAGCCGCAAGTGCTTCGCTAAAGGCATGCCTAGCCTCATCGGACACACCCGCAAGCGGGTCATTCGATTTCTGGCGAGAGTCGCGAGAATCGGTGTCACGCTCCCCATTCTTCATGCGGGTCAATATCAAAGACGTGATAAGACGCGTACCACGCATCATGTGGTGGCCGACCCACACCAAAATTTCACGGGTCTCCGCATGGGAGCTAGAAGTCAGCTGGACGAACCTTGTGGTGCTTCGATAATACTCTTCGACCAGCCTGTTTTGCGCTTCTGCTTGACGCGCACAACTTTGAAGCCAGACGCGCAGCGGCTTCATGAGAAAAGCTGCGATCAAAAGCATGAATGAAGCGATGAGCAATCCCGTCATGTTCATTCTCCCGAATTCTTCCCCGGCTCTTTGAGCTGGTTCTCAATCTTAAGCATAGAACGCTTGTGCGAAAGATTTGTTTTATGCCTCTCGTTCACAATCTTCCCGATTGCCACGACGATAGCGGGTATCTGTGGCATGCCATAAACACAGAAGATGATGAATGCGATCGCGAGCGGCGTCCATCCACCCAAATGGCTGAACAGCATACTCAGCGTTTCTTTATCCATGCCCAGCACCACCCCGCATTGTCAATTGCAGGGCAGGATTATCGTTACCGGTCAGCCAATGCAAGATGGTTGCAGTCGCAGCCTTTTTCAATCTCAACGCTTTCAATCAAGCGTGATGTTGATCTCTTTTAATTTACGAACCGTTGACAAGGCGCGTCGAATTACCGGAAGCGGAACCGAAAAACTGAAATGCTCGAAAACGCTCAAAAGCTGCGCTGCTTCCTGCCTGCGGTAGGGGTGGGGTGGGGTCCGAAGAACCTAGAGCCGGCGGGGCCTCCCTCTCGACTGGGGCGCCGCGTGGCTGTCCGGTGACGGGATCAACCGCGATACCGGGCTCGGCATGGTGCGTCTCGACTACGGTCTCCAGGCGACGACGGAGACGGGCGACTCGAGACTCCCTGCGCTCCCCTTCATTACCGTCTCTCTCCCGCCTAGCGGCCTTCTCGTGCTCGTCGTCGGTCATTGGATGGTTTCTCCCAAGCGCTTTGCTTCCGCCTCAAGGCCTTTCGCGTGGTCAATTGCTCGCGCCTCGGTCGCGTGCAGACTTTCAATAAGCCCCTCGTCGTCTCCTCTCGTCAGCATGACGGCCCAGACCTCAAACGGGGTGTGCGGGTACTCGATCTGATAGCCATCCAGTTCGATCATCACTGCCCGTTGTTTGACGGCACCCACGCGGACGGTGACGGGTTTGTTGTGGTCAGTCATGCTGTTTCTCCAGTTTTGTGGATGCGGGCGCACTCTGCGATCACGGATTGCATGAAGCGATCGGCCTCTCTGATCGCCAGCACCTCAGTGACTCCGCGACGGGTCAGGACTCCGATCACGGTCAGACGGGTCTGCTCGGCGTAGTAAGATCGATGGCGGCGGGTTCGGCACTTCGCCAACTTCTGAGCGACGTCCAGAACCTTCGCCAGCCGTCTTGAGGGCGGGAAGGGTAGGACAATTGCAGCGTCCTTCGTCGCCCAGTGCTTATCCTTTCTGGTGCGCTCAGTGGTGGGCATCGGGATAACAGCGCAGGTCGGTGGTGCCTGTCGAATAGTCATCGGCAATTCCTCCCTGTGGTAGATCTATATGTGTCTGCGTGGTGACACTGTGAGAGGGGTAAAAATGGTGCCGACAGTGTCATGAGGAGGACAGTCATGCTCGAATCCCTCCCATTTTCTGGGCTGGCTGTCCCTCTGGTGACACTGTCTGTCCTTGTGATGACACCGTGTTTTTTTCGGGCCACCGCATGAATTGCTTGGAGGGGAGCTCTCCGGTCACGTCACACTTGTACTCAGCAAGGCGCCATTCCGTTGCTGTTTTGGTTTTGAGGTTGAATGTCGATTGCTTCACCGGCTCGACAAAGTTTTTCGCACACAGGGCCCGGATGGCGCGTGACGCGGTTTCCTTCGAGACGTTTAGCGCCTCAGCGAGCTCTCTGCAGGACAGCACTATGCGCCCGTTGTTGAAGCCGTCATAACGCCACTTCAGTTCGAGATATGCGGCTCGCTCCACCGTGCTCAGGCTTCTGAAAGCCTTCGAGGTGAAGACAAACCCCTCAACCATGAGAAACTTCGCACGTCCCTTTCGTTTGAGACGATTGCTCATTAGCGGGCCTCCAGGTCGCGTGTCCGTCGGGCGATCTCGGTGACCAACACGAGCATCTGTTCCGCGTGTATGGCTGGCACAGGCACAATGGCTTGTCCGGCGCTTTCCTCTACCGTCGACATGTGCCTGTGGCAGAGGTCTTCGGCGATGGTGGCAAGCACATAGATTTCGTGGCGTTGGACGCCGAAACGATCGTCGCCTGTCATCGTGCGTCCCTCCCCTCCTCACGCTCAATGCACCTGGAGATGTCCTCAAGAGAAGCGTCGAATCTGCCACCTTCAATGACGGTACCGGCCTTTCGAGATCCCTCAACGAGCATGTATCCGCCCAAGTTGTCGGGTGAGTCCTTTCGCCAGTTCGACTTGAAGAAGGACCAGCCAAGCTTTGCAGCACGGCGGCGGAGATTTGAAATTGAAGGGGTCATGCCGTTTCCCCCATAAAAAAAGCGATCAGTTTGGAGCGCTCAATAACCCACCGACCGCTGACCTTCTTCGCGGGCAGCTCACCATTTTCCAGCATACCAAAGACTGCCCGCTCCGATCGGCCTATCAGCTGAGCGATCTCAGCGGCGCCCCAGATCAAATCGAGAGGAGCGCTACTAACTGCATGTTTCTTCATCTCACGGTGACCTTTCGTTAATATCCAGCAGATATGTCATATCCAGCAGATAGGATTGACGTCAATGGAAATTTATATCTGCTGGATATTATTGCGTGAGGTGGAGAGAAATGGGCGTCAATAGATCGAACATCGACCAGTACCAGTTGCGACTCCCCCCGGGCCTGCGGGAGCGGATAAAAGCCGCAGCAGAGGCTAGCGGGCGGAGCATGAACACTGAGATTGTCTTTCGCCTTGAAGAGAGTTTGGGCGAGGCTTCCAGCGAGCCTGCTGCAATGGGAACAGAGATTAGGAGGCTACAGGCCGAAAACGAGACACTGCGGTGGAATTTCGAGGTGCTTGCTAAGGAGTTGGCCGGACCAGCCGGGGAGAACCGTGAAGAGGTTATCCGGCTGCTGACTGCACTCCGTATCTTGGGACGGAATGTTGCATAATGAGTATCCGCAAGCGCGAATGGACCAGCCCCAAAGGCGAGAAGAAATCGGCATGGGTGGTCGACTACTTTGACGCTGGCGGCAACCGCCGGCTGAAGACGTTCAAGCTGAAGAAGGAGGCCGACGCGTTCGCGGCTTCGGCAAAGGTCGAGATCCGTGACGGGGTCCATGTCGCCGACAGCGCCAGTGTCACAGTCGAGGAAGCGGGTAAACTCTGGCTGAAAAGCGCACGGGCTGCCAACCGCGAGCGCGCCACGATCGAAGACTATGAGCGGCATCTGCGGATCCACATCACCCCCATCATCGGCGCGACAAAGCTGCCAGGGCTCTCGATCGCCAAGGTGCGGGCATTCGAGGACAAGCTACGAGAGAGCGGCCGATCGCCGGCCATGGTGAAGAAGGTTCTGGTGAGCCTGGGCGGTCTGCTGGCTGATGCACAAGAGCGCGGCCTTGTCGCCCGGAACGTGGTTCGGGACATGAAGGGCCGGCGGGGAGCGGGAGAAAAGCGCCAGGACAAGCGCCAAAGAGGGCGATTGAAGGTCGGTGTCGACATTCCGGCCCGTGATGAGGTGAAGGCACTGATCGGTTCATTACAGGGCCGGTGGAGGCCTCTTTTCCTGACAGCGGCCTTCTGTGGGCTGAGAGCTTCCGAGCTGCGCGGCCTGCGGTGGCAGGACGTGGATATCGAGCGGAAAGAGATCCGGGTCCACCAGCGCGCCGACCGGTTCAATGACATCGGCCGGCCGAAGTCGGAGACGAGCGAGCGCACGGTCCCGGCGCCGCCAATGGTCATCAATGCCTTGAAGGAATGGAAACTTGCCTGCCCCAAGGGTCCGTCCGGCCTCGACCTGGTGTTTCCGAACGGACAGGGCAAGGTCGAGCAATTGAACAACATCCTGCGGCGAGGCCTGCACCCTGCGTGGATCGCGGCCGGCGTGACGTCGACGAGAGAGGGCGAGGACGGCGCGCTGATCGTGGGCCCGAAATACACCGGCATGCACTGCCTGAGGCACTTCTTCGCCTCCTGGTGCATCAATCGGAAGGAAGACGGCGGGCTCGGCTTGACGCCGAAGATGGTGCAAGAGCGCATGGGACACTCAACCATAGCGCTCACAATGGACCGCTATTCGCACCTGTTTCCGAGGAATGATGATGCGGATGAACTGGCTGCAGCCGAGCAAGCCTTTATGGCCTGACTGCAACATAGCTGCGACATATTCAGCCAGAACCCATATATCACAGGCTATCGCGGCATCTTCCTAATCTGGGGGTCCCGCGTTCGAATCGCGGCGGGATCACCATTGCGTCAGCAAGAAGTTCCCTGTGCGAATCTGGGGTTGCAATACGTTACCAAAGCGTCAACGATGCAACTGTTCACTCTGGCGCGCCGTTCTGATTAGGCCAGATGATATCGGGAGGGAATGCCATGGCTTCGACATCCCAGCGGTCAACCGCCGAGAAATCTGTCATCGTGGAACGTGCCGTCACACGGATCAGCGACAATGCGTCCGCTGTGTTGGATGGGCCGGGCGAAGAAAATGCCACAGCACTGCTGCTGTACCTGGTGGAAAACGGGGTGAGCGACGAGGACGACCTTGTTGAACTCGCACTCTTGGCCAATGGCAAGCGTTACAATCCAAACGACGGAACGTTCTCCTGATGCTTATCGTTCCTTTACGACCGACCGCCGAGGTGTCGGGTGTCGGCAGCTTCGTCCCGCTCGTAGAGTTCCCGCGTCGCCATGTCGCTCCGCTTCATTTCGTTCGGTGTGAGGCGTCTTTGCCGCATCAGGCCGTAAACAATCGCGCCGCCCAGGAGTAGTGGGCCGATCATAACGGCCACCAGCCACAGAAAATTGCTGATCATAGGGGTTCATCCTTCGCTTCGAGTACTCTCGTTACCCTTGCGAACCCGCACCGGTTGCGGATGGTTCCCGACGATCAGGTCTCCTTGGAAATCTTTTCATCAAGTGCTAACTGCAGATCCTGTGCGAGGTCGAGCAGCCGCTGCGGAACCTGTTCCCGCGCAAGTTCGGCCATCAGCAGGTCGAGCCTGTCTCGGACGACGCCGCCCGTGCGGTCGCGTCTTACGGGATTGGAGCTTGCCGGGGGATGTGACATTCGGTTCTCCGCTATGCGTGGCTCGAATTAATTTGTCTGCCAAACCTTTACGTTGTCTAGCCAATTTCAGATCATTGCTCGATACTGTTTTTATTCGTGCCAGATTGGCGAGCTGCCAGCTCAGGAAATGCCTCCAATAGGTTTTCGCTTTCCCTGTAAACGAGATCCTTGACCTTGAGCACGATGCTCAGGCTATCCGACACGTCGATTTGCCCATCATGTGTGACCTCGACGCGATCGCCAGAGCCAAGAACCAGCGTCGCTCGACGCTTGAATCCCTGCTTGATCAACCAGTCGCGTGGTGCCTGCAGTTCGACCCTGGCAACCAACGTACTGTCCTTCTTCTCGACGGAAACATGATAGGTCATGGGGGACAGACGGTCGCCGATCAGCAACTGTCCCTGCCCGTCTGCGTTGTCGATATGTGCCATGATCTGCCTTTCGAATTTGGGAAACGTTGAAGCAAACCCTGCCTGAGGAGAGAAGTTCCCATCGAAAAAGCACCGGTTGGAGGGAACTGTCGCCACGACCACACGTTGATGTCGCGAATATTCAGGAGCGTTTTAAGCACGAGGCAGCCATGAGCAGCGCAAACCAGACTACGGATCACGAGGAGATCCGCCGCTGGATCGAAGAGCGAGAGGGTACGCCGTCACGCGTCAAAGATAGCGGCGAAGGCGGAATTCTTCGCGTCGATTTCGGTGAGCAGGAGGAGAACCTGGAGCCGATGGAATGGGATGACTTCTTTTCGGTGTTTGAGAAAAGCGACTTGGCATTTCTGCATCAGGACCGGACAGCAGACGGCAAACTGAGCCGTTTTTCCAAGTTCGTGAGCCGAAGCTGACCGCCATGCCTGCCGGTCGTGTCCCCCCCCTCCTGTTTGGTCCGAAGGCCGTGTCAGAAGGTTCGGTGGGCACTGCGGCGTCCAGTATCATTGGAGGAGTGTGATTTGAACACCCGCACCCGCACACGCAGAGCCGAGCTTGCCGCACATTCCGAGGTCGTGGAACTCATTCCGGCGCTGCGGGCCTTTGCGCGAACATTTTGCCCAAAGCCCGAAGAGGCCGACGATCTCGTCCAGGAAACGTTGACCAAGGCGCTCGCCAATCTCGACAAATTTGAGCCGGGCACGCGACTGAAATCCTGGCTCTTCACCATTATGCGCAATACCTTCTGTACAAGGTTCAAGAAGAGTAGTCGCGAGACCGTTGGCCTGCCGGAAGGTGTCAGCGCAAGACTGACGACGGAAGCCACACAGGAATGGACCGTGCAGGCCGATGAAGTTCGCCGTGCGCTGGATCGTCTTCCAGAACATCACCGCGAAATGCTGGTCTTGATCGTCATGCTGGGTGAGCGTTACGAAGATGCGGCCGAGATTTGCGGCTGCGCTGTCGGGACGGTCAAAAGCCGACTGAGCCGCGCGCGGCAACAGCTTCGCCGGGAGCTTGGCGAAATGGGCACCGACAGTCCGGTCGGCTGATGCACAAACCTCACGACGAGCAGCCGTTAAACCCACTTCCCGAAGACCGGGCCGAACTTGAAGAGATCGGCCTCGTCTACACCAGCGACAACATGCCAGGCATAACGCGCCGACGCAGAGGCGGGGGATTTTCCTACCATCTTCCGGATGGAACAAGGCTTACGGACGAGACGATTCTCCAGAGGATTCGGCGTTTGGCCCTGCCCCCCGCTTATGACCGGGTCTGGATTTCGCTCGAGCCAAGGGGCCACCTCCAGGCGACGGGGCTCGATGCCCGGGGCCGCAAGCAATATCGCTACCACGCGGACTGGGCCTCGTGGCGAAGCACCCGCAAGTTTGGTGATCTCGTCACCTTCGGCCATGCCTTGCCTGTCATCCGCCGACGGGTCTTGCGCGACCTCGAAGACCGGACACAAGAGACACCGTTTCTCTTGTCCGCGCTCGTCAGCCTGCTGGACGTCACCTATATGCGCGTCGGCAACCGCACCTATGTCGAGGAAAACAAGACCTATGGCGCAACGACACTGCAGAAGCGGCACCTTACCTTCGAACAGGACGGCATCCGCCTGAGCTTCAAAGCCAAAGGGGGCAAGCGTGTACGCCGCAAACTGCGTCATCCCCGCCTGCAGAAGATTCTTGAGGAAATTGCCGACCTGCCCGGTCGTGATCTGTTTTCCTGGCGAGACCGGGACGGTAGCCTGCACCGGATCGATTCCGGCCGTCTGAACGCTTATCTCGCCCAGATCACCGGCCATTCCCTTTCCGCCAAGACCTTTCGCACCTGGGGTGGCAGCGTGGCCGCTTTCGGAGAGGCGTGGAAAATGATGCAGGCGGATGAGCGTCCGACGATCCGCCGGATGTGCGAAGTGGCTTCCGACCGGCTGCACAACACGCCGACCATCTGTCGGTCGAGTTACGTGCATCCTGCGATCCTAGCCCTAAGCGACAAGGAAACCGACCTTTCGGCCGTGAAGGCGGTCGTCAGTGCTTCGACGGGTCATGCGCTGATGCGGGCGGACGAAAACCGCCTCATGGCTTTCCTCGAAGGCGGACCCTTCACCAAGCCCGACGCCTGACGCAGAAAGGCCCGGACAAGCCGGGCCTTTTGCATCAGGAAGAAGCACCTGAGATCAGGCGGCCTTCTTCTGGGCAGCGGAGTTGACCGCCTTTTCGGCAAGCTTGGTCAGCGCTTCGTCGGTCTTTGATTCTTCCGAAAGCGTTTCGTCGAGAAGCTTCACAGCATCGTTGTAGCCGAGCTGCTGCGCCCAGGCGCGAAGCGTACCGTAGCGGCTGATCTCATAGTGTTCGACAGCCTGAGCGGCGGCAAGCAGACCTGCATCCAGAGCCGGCGAGCCCTTGAATTCTTCCATGATCTCTTCGCCCTCTTCGACGATACCGTCGATGGCGGGGCAGGTCTTGGCGCGGGGACGCTTGCCGATGATTTCGAACACCTGCTGCAGGCGCTCGACCTGGCCTTCGGTCTCGTCCTTGTGCTGCTGGAAGGCGGCCTTCAGCTTTTCGTCCTGGGCGGCACGGGCCATCTTCGGCAGGGCCTTCAGGATTTTGCGCTCGGCATAATAGATGTCCTTCAAGGTCTCGTGAAACAGGTCTTCAAGTGTCTTGGTCGTAGCCATGGGTTTCTCCTCTTGTGGGAATTGCAGCAGCACAACCGGACTCCCGGGCGGTTTGTTCCTGCGTATATTTGTCTGACAGGTCGGAACGATAGCCGCCCTTCTGGGTTGGCCTGAGGTGACGCTTCGGCGTCCCTCACCGAAAAAGGAGGAAACAATGGCCAATGAATTTGACAACCGAAACGACCGGGAACGTCGCGGTCCGAGCGGCGACTACGCGCCGGGCGAAAGCGGTTTCGTGCGTGGTTACGGCGAAGACCGGCCGGACGTCGACCGCTACGGCCTGGACCGCCAGCGCGACTTCGGCTATGACGGCGGCTATGGTGGCTCCGGCTCGCGCTACCCGCGCATGGGTCAGGCCGAACGGCCGCGTGAGACCTACGGATACAATGGCGACCCGGCCGACCCGGGCTATGGCGACAATGGCCGCTCGAACCGCTACGCCGATGCTTTTCGCCCCGGTTATGGCGGATCTGCCCAATACCGTGGAGACGGCCGCGACCGTTATCGCAACTACGGCCGGGACGGCGATCGCAGCTTTTTCGATAAAGCGCGGGACGAAGTCTCTTCCTGGTTCGGTGACAGCGAAGCCAACCAGCGCCGCGAGACCGACGATCATCGCGGCAAGGGTCCGCGCGGCTACCGACGCTCCGATGCCCGCATTCTCGAAGAGGTCAATGACCGCCTGAGCGACGACCCTTCACTCGACGCATCCGACATCGAGGTGAGCGTCGACAGTGGCGAGGTGACGCTGACAGGTCAGGTGACCGACCGCTGGGAAAAGCGCCGTGCGGAAGACTGCGCCGATCATGTCTCCGGCGTAACCCATGTGCAGAACAATCTGCGCGTCCGGCTTTCCGGCGAAGGCAGCGTGATGACGCAGGCCTAAGGATCTCAGCCTTTAAGTGCTCTCAAGGCATTGAGGATGACGGCAACGTCAATGACCTCCTGCAGGAGGGCACCTTGTACCGGTGACAGAAGCCCGAGGGCGGCGCACACCATGGCGGCGCCTGACAGTACGACGCCGGTGCCGGCACTTTGACGGGCGATCCTGCGGGATCGTCTGGCAATGCTGCAGGCAAGGGGCAGGCGGCGGAGGTCGTCGGCCAGAAGCACCGCATCGGCCGCCTCCGAGGATGCGGCCGAACCCCGGACGGAGATGGCGACGCCCACATCCGCCGTCGCCAGTGCCGGCGCATCATTGACCCCGTCCCCCACCATCATCACCACACCCGTCTGCTTTTCCTCGAGAACCAGCTCGACCTTGTCCGGGGCGGTGAGGTCACCTTTGACAGCATCGAGCCGAAGCGTGCCTGCTGCGGCTTCCGCAACATCTGTCCGGTCTCCCGATGCCATAACGATCCTGTTGATGCCGAAGGCGCGGAAAGCGGCAATCGCATCGGCTGCGTCCTGCCGAACCGGATCGGTGAGCAGGATGTGGGCCGCAGCGCGCCCATCCACGGCAACCGCCACCACGGCCGCCCCCGGCGGCACATCCGCCCGCAACAGGACCTCGCCCGCAGCCAGATGGCCGCGGACAAAACCGCTTCCGCCCAGTACCACTGCGAGGCCGTCCACCTGCCCGCGCAGCCCCTGACCCGGATGCTCGACGACATCCTGCGGCAGGGAGAGCGGCAGGCCCTGATCGAGTGCTGCGCGAACCAGGGCCTCGGCCGCGACATGGCCGGAGGCCTGGTCGAGCGAAGCAGCGAGGCGCAGCACTTCGGCCTCGGTAAAACCCGGCGCTGCCAGCACCGCACCGACCTCCGGCCGAGCGGACGTGACCGTACCGGTTTTGTCGAGGACAACGGTGGTGACGGCCGCCAGCGCCTCGAGCGCGCTCGCCGTCTTGACCAGCACGCCCTGAGCGGCAGCCCGCGACATGCCAGAGATGACGGCAACCGGCACGGCGAGAATGAGTGGACAGGGCGTGGCAACCACCAGCACGGCAAGTGCACGCGCCGGATCACCGCTCCAGGCATAGGCTCCACCTGCGAGACAGAGCGTCAGGCCGAGGAAATAGAGGGCATAACGGTCGGCAAGGCGTGCCATCGGCGACCGGCTGGCTTGCGCCTGTTCCACCAGCCGCACGATGCCGGCATAGGTACTGGCGGCGGAGCCACGCAGCACCAGAAGATCAAAGGCATCGCCAACGACGGTCGCACCACTCGGCACTTCGCGGCCTCGCTCCAGCGTGACCGGCATGGGTTCGCCGGTGAGAGCGGAGAGATCGAGCGTGGCGCCGGCGGCCAGCAGCCTTCCGTCGACCGGCACCACCTCACCCCTTCGCAGCAGAATGATATCGCCCGGAGAAAGGCTTTCTATCGGGACGGCGAGAAGCGCATCGCCGCGGTGGACCATGGCCGTGCGCGAGACCCGGCCGAGCAGCGCGCTCATGTCGCGCCGCGCCCTGCCCTCCGCGTAGCTTTCGAGCAGTTGCCCGCCGGCATACATGACGGAAACGATGGCGGCCGCGAGGCTTTCTCCGAGCAGAAGAGCAGTCCCGATGGCAAGCGCGGCAATGGCATCGACGCCGATCCGGCCACTGAGAAGGGCCCGCGCCATATCGAGGAGCAGCACGGCGAGAACCGCAAGGGCTCCGACAGACCAGGCATAATGCGCGGGCACAATCGCATCCGACAGATAAAGAAAGCCGCCGATCGTCAGGCAGACAAGCGCGAAGCCGGCGAGCAACCAAGGACCCTTGTCCCGCAACCATTGCATCGGCTCCCCCTTCGACATTCGACCTCCTGCGTTTCGACGCTGCGCAAAAGCCTCTTCTCTTGCTGGCCTTCCCTTTCCCTTGTAGAGCCATCTGAGCATGAAGCAATCGGACGTAAGCAGCATGATCGACAGCGACCGGCCCCGCCGCCTCTCAGTCCTCGGTTCGACCGGTTCGATCGGTGTCAGCACGCTCGACGTCATCGACCAGCTCGGCGGGCGCGACAGCTTCGAAATCATGGCGCTCACCGGTAACGGCAATCTGGAGCTGCTTGCGGAACAGGCGCGCCGCACGGGCGCAAAGCTTGCCGTGACCGCCGATGAAAGCCAGTATATGGCGCTGAAAGATCTTCTCGCGGGTTCCGGCACGGCCGTTGCTGCCGGCACGAGCGGGCTGGACGAGGCGGCCGACATGAATGCCGGCTGGGTGATGGCGGCGATCGTCGGTACGGCAGGTCTCGCACCGACCCTCAAGGCAGCGGCACGCGGTGCCGATATCGCGCTTGCCAACAAGGAATGCCTGGTCTCCGCCGGCCCCCTCTTCGTTGACGCAGTAAAGAAAGGCGGCGGGCGGCTGATCCCGGTCGACAGCGAGCACTCGGCGATCTTCCAGTGCCTGGAAGCCGACCAGCGTCACGCACTGGAGCGGATCGTGCTGACCGCGTCCGGCGGCCCCTTCCGCACCCACACGCGCGAGCAGATGGCCAATGTGACAGTGCAGACGGCACGAACCCATCCGAACTGGTCGATGGGCTTGAAGATCTCGGTTGGAAGCGCCTCGATGTTCAACAAGGCACTGGAGATGATCGAGGCCAAGCATCTCTTTGATGTGCGTCCCGACCAGATCGAGGTCGTGGTGCATCCGCAGTCGATCATTCATTCCATGGTCGGCTATACCGACGGCTCGGTCATCGCCCAGCTTGGCGTTCCCGACATGCGCACCGCCATCGGTTATGCCCTGACCTATCCAAAGCGGCCGACGCTCAATGTCGACCGGCTGGACTTTGCCAAGCTGGCTAGGCTCGATTTCGAGGCACCCGACGAGACGCGCTTCCCGGCGATCCGGCTCGCCCGCACGGCGCTGGAGCGTGGCGGGCTGCAGGGCGCCATCCTCAACGCCGCCGAAGAAACCGCCTTCAACGCCTTCGTCGAGCAGAAAATTGGCTTTCTCGACATGGCCGATGTCGTTGAAACGGTGATGGACGCGATGGTGGATGGCGTGACGGCCGCGACGATCGAGGATGTCTTCGCCGCCGACCGCAAGGCACGCCGGAAGGCGGTGGAAGCGATTGCCCGCCGCTAAGCCTGGTCATCGGTCATACACGGCCGCCCGCAGCATTTCGGGGTAAGCGCCATTGCAGCCTTCAAGCGCATTGTTGGTCAGGCTGACGACAGTGAGCTTGAGGGCGGGGTCGATGAACCAGGTATTCCCATAGACCCCGCCCCATTGGATTGCGCCTTTGGGCAGAGCTGTCGCGGCGGCGGCTGGATCGATGACCAAACCACCGACGAAGGAGAAGCGATAACCGGGTTCACCCTCGATATCGCCGATCTGGTTCGACAGCGCCGCAGTAGCCATGTCCGGCGAAAGGAGTGGCGCGCCACCCCTGCGCAGCATTTCCAGAAGTCGCATCACATCCTGAGCCGTGCCTACCATGCCGGCGCCACCCGACTGGAAAGCGTTCGGGTTGAAGATCCGCTGCGGCGAAAAAACCGTCCGCCAGCCTTCCTCGTCACCACTGACCCAAGGGTCGGGCATGCGGACCGGCCTGTCTGGATGATCGGCATAGGCGACCGCGAGACGTGCGAGATCGGTGACGTGAAAGCGTGCATCGGCCATGCCAAGTGGCAAAGCAATATGTTGAACCACGGCCTCCTCCAGCGTACCGCCATGCACGACGGCGAGCACACCCCCGAGGATGTCGGTGGCGAAGGAATAGGCCCAGCGGGCACCGGGCTCGAAGGCGAGCGGGATGGTGTTATGGCGGCTGAAATTTTCTTCGAGGCTGAAATCTGTATTGCCGAGGCCAAGCGTCATGCGCTGGCTCTCCGGCAGGAGTTCGAGCGCCGGATCATAGAGCAGGCCAGAGGTATGGGTCAGCAGATGGCGCAGGGTAATCGCCGCTTCGCGACCATCAGCGCTCTTCGGTCGGAACCAGGGGAGATATTCACCGACACGATCATCAAGGCGCAGAAGCCCCTTCTCGACCATGACCAGCGCGGTCACGGCAACGAACGGCTTCGTGACGGAGGCGTAGCGGAAGATTGTATCGAGCTTGACCGGAAGGCCGGCTTCCCGATCGGCAAAACCCGCGGTCTTCTCGAGGAGTGGTTTCCCATCCTGATAAACCAGCACCACGGCACCCGTGATGCGTTCCTCCTCGATCACCCGGTCGACCAGGTCACTGACGCGCTTGGCAATGCTCACGTGCTCAAAACCTCCCAAAGAAAATGCGGGCTCCGTGTCCGGAACCCGCATCGTTATGCGAAGGATTTAAACGGTGATCAAGCCACCGCGCGGGCGAGCGCGCAGCGCGACCAGAGCTGATGCAACGAGCCGACCAGATGTTCGAGATCGGCATCGGTGTGCAGCGGCGTCGGGGTGATGCGCAGCCGCTCGGTCTTTTTCGGCACCGTCGGATAGTTGATCGGCTGCACATAGATGGAACAGTTATCGAGCAAGAGGTCGGAGATCCACTTGCACTTGGCGGCATCGCCGACCAGCACGGGAACGATATGGCTCGGATTCTGCACATGGGGGATGCCAGCTTTGTCCAGCATCGACCGCAGGCGGCGCACGCGCTCCTGATGGGCGAAACGCTCGACCTGACTGCTCTTCAAGTGGCGGATCGAGGCGACCGCACCGGCGGCAAGCGCAGGCGGCAGGGCCGTGGTAAAGATGAAGCCCGAGGCAAAGGAGCGGACGAAATCGCAGAGCGCTGCCGAGGCGGCGATATAACCGCCCATCACGCCAAAGGCCTTGCCGAGCGTACCTTCGATGACCGTCAGGCGATGCATCAGGCCTTCGCGTTCGGCAATGCCGCCGCCATGGGCGCCGTACATTCCGACGGCATGCACTTCGTCGAGATAGGTCATCGCGCCATACTTGTCGGCGAGATCACAGATTTCCTTGATCGGCGCGATGTCGCCATCCATCGAATAGACGGACTCAAACGCGATCATCTTCGGCGCCTTCGGATCGGCAGCGGCGAGCTTGGCTTCGAGATCCTTGACGTCGTTGTGCTTCCAGATGACGCGCTCGGCCTTCGAATGGCGAATGCCTTCGATCATCGAAGCATGATTCAGCGCGTCGGAGAAGATGATCAGGCCGGGGATCTTGGCGCCGAGCGTGCCGAGTGCGGCCCAGTTCGAGACATAACCCGAGGTGAAGATCAGAGCTGATTCCTTGCCGTGCAGGTCGGCAAGTTCGCGCTCAAGAAGAACGTGGTAATGGTTCGTGCCAGAGATATTCCGGGTGCCTCCCGCACCCGCGCCACAGTCATCGATCGCCTGTTTCATGGCATCGATGACGAGCGGATTCTGGCCCATGCCGAGATAATCGTTGGAACACCAGACGGTGACGTCCTGGGTGCCTTTTTCGGTGTAGCGGGTGGCGCGCGGAAAATTGCCGCGCTGGCGTTCGAGATCGGCGAAGACGCGGTAGCGGCCTTCCTCGTGAAGTCCCGCCAGCTGCTCCGTGAAAAACGCCTCGAAATCCATGCCTCAAACTCCAGTCTTTCAGACCCTTTTGGGTATCTCCGCCGTCGGGGTCAACCCCGCTTGTGTATATTCATTCTAAACTGCGACAAAAGGCGCGAATTTTAGAAGCTTCACATGTAAATCCTAACGGATTCTCCCCTATCGAACTTGATCTGCGTCAACTTCAGAGAAAAAGGACGGCGCAGGGCCGTCCTTTCGTGGCAGTATCCGCATGAACCTGGAATCAGGAGGCCTGCACGGCCCGTTTGGCCATCACGCGGATGAGGTTCGCACGGTAGTCGGATGTGCAATGCAGGTCCGACATCAGGTCCGATGAATCGATCTCAACGCCGGCGACCGCATCCGGCGACCAGTTGGCCGAGAGCGCCGCTTCAAGCCCGGCATGACGAAAGACCCCGGAGGATCCCGCACCGGTGACGGCGACGCGCACGCCCCCTGCTCCCTTGGAGACGAAGACGCCAGTCATCGCATAACGCGAGGCCGGATTGGCGAACTTGGCATAACCCGCCTTTTCCGGAGCGTCGAAGCGGATCGCCGTGATGATCTCGTCCTCGGCAAGCGCCGTCTCGAACAGGCCGACGAAGAAATCGTCGGCCGCAATCTCGCGGGTATTGGTGATGACGGTGGCCCCAAGCCCAAGCACGGCCGAGGGATAGTCCGCCGCCGGATCGTCATTGGCGACCGAACCGCCGATCGTGCCCATGTGGCGCACATGCGGATCGCCGATCATCGAGGCAAGATGGCAAATCGCCGGGCAGACGGCGCGGATGGCCGAGTACGACGCGACTTCCGCATGGGTGACGGCAGCGCCGATGGTGACGCGACGGCCCTCGACCTTGATGCCTTTGAGGGCGTCGATATGCCGGAGGTCAACGAGGTCGGAGGGCTGGGCGAGACGCTGCTTGAGCGCCGCGATCAGGGTCTGGCCTCCGGCAATGAACTTGCCGTCCTCGGCACCGGACAGAAGCTTGCCGGCATCCTCGATCGACGAGGCGCGATGATAGCTGGTCGAATAGAGCTGCATGGTCCTCTCCCTTACTCGGCGGCCTGGCGGGTCGCATTGGCCTGGATCGCACTCCAGACGGCAAGCGGCGTGGCCGGCATGTTGAGGTTGTTGTTGCCGATCGCATCGGTGATCGCATTGATCAGCGCCGGCGGCGAACCGATGGCGCCGGCCTCACCACAGCCCTTGATGCCGAGCGGATTGCCCGGGCACGGCGTGTTCTGGTGCGAAACATTGAAGGACGGCAGGTCGTCGGCGCGCGGCATGGCATAATCCATGTAGCTTGCGGTCAAGAGCTGCCCGGTCTGCGCATCGTAATGCACGCCTTCGAGCAGCGCCTGACCGATACCCTGCGCGATGCCGCCATGCACCTGACCCTCCACAATCATCGGATTGATGATGTTGCCGAAGTCGTCGGCGGCGACGAACTGCACGATCTCGGTCTTGCCGGTTTCCAGATCGACCTCGACTTCGGCGATGTAGCAGCCGGCCGGGAAGGTGAAGTTGGAGGGATCGTAGAAGGCGCCCTCTTTCAGGCCCGGCTCCATGCCGGATGGCAGGTTATGGGCGGTATAGGCGGCAAGCGCCACCTGGAACCAGGGCAATGTCTTGTCGGTGCCTGCGACCTTCAGCTCGCCATTCTCGATGACGATGTCGCTTTCGTCCGCTTCCATCAGATGGGCGGCGATCTTCTTGGCTTTTGCCTCGACCTTGTCGAGCGCCTTGACGATGGCCGACATGCCGACGGCACCGGAGCGCGAGCCATAGGTGCCCATGCCCATCTGCACCTTGTCGGTATCGCCATGCACGATCGAGACATTGTCGATCGGCAGGCCGAAGCGTTCCGAGACGAGCTGTGCGAAGGTGGTTTCGTGACCCTGGCCATGGCTGTGCGAGCCCGTAAGCACCTCGACCGTGCCGACCGCATTGACGCGGACCTCGGCCGATTCCCACAAACCGACGCCTGCCCCGAGAGAGCCAACCGCGGCCGAGGGCGCGATGCCGCAGGCCTCGATATAGCAGCTCATGCCGATGCCGCGCAGCTTGCCGCGCCGTGCGGCTTCCGCCTTGCGGGCGGGGAAACCGTTCCAGTCGGCCGCCTTCATTGCCGCTTCGAGCGAGGCGTCGTAGTCGCCGGCGTCGTAGCACATGATGACGGGCGTCTGGTACGGGAAGGTGCGGACGAAGTTTTTGCGGCGCAGTTCAGCCGGCGAAATGCCGAGTTCCCGAGCGGCCGTTTCGACGGTCCGTTCGAGCAGATAGGTCGCCTCCGGACGGCCGGCGCCGCGATAGGCGTCAACCGGGACGGTATTCGTGTAGACGGTGCGCACATTGGCGTGGATCGCCGGGATCGCATACTGGCCCGAGAGCAGCGTGGCGTAGAGATAGGTCGGGACCGAAGACGAGAAGAGCGACATATAGGCGCCGAGATTGGCGATGGTGTCGACCTTCAAGCCGATGATCCTGTGGTCCTTGTCGAAGGCCATCTTCACCTTGGACACATGGTCACGGCCATGGGCGTCGGTGAGGAAGGCTTCGGTGCGGTCGGAGGTCCACTTGACCGGCACGCCGGTCTTCTTCGAGGCCCAGAGACAGACGACTTCCTCCGGATAGATGTAGATCTTCGAGCCGAAACCACCGCCCACATCGGGTGCGATGACGCGCAGCTTGTGCTCGGGCGCCACATTGTAGAAGGCGCTCATCACGAGGCGGGCCACATGCGGGTTCTGCGAAGTCGTGTAGCAGGTGAAGTGGTCTTCCGCCGTGTCGTAGATGCCGAGCGTCGCGCGCGGCTCCATCGGGTTGGGCGACAGGCGGTTGTTGAAGATCTCGATCTCGGTGACATGCGCAGCGCTGGCGATTGCGGCATCGGCCGCAGCGCTGTCGCCGATCTCCCAGTCGAAGATCAGGTTGCCGGGAGCTTCCGGATGAAGCTGCGGCGCGCCGGGCTTCAACGCATCGACGGCACCGGTCACGACCGGCAGCTCTTCGTATTCGACCGAAACGGCTTCCGAGGCATCGCGCGCCTCGCCCAGGCTGTCGGCGATGACGATCGCCACCGCATCCCCGACATAGCGCACGGTTTCGTGTGCGAGCGGACGCCAGGCGCCCATCTTCATCGGCGTGCCGTCCTTGGAATGGATCATCCAGCCGCAGATCAGGTTGCCGATCCCATCGGCCAAGAGCTGCTTGCCGTCGAGCACGTCGATGACGCCTGGCATGGCCTTGGCGGCCGACACGTCGATCGACTTGATCTTGGCATGCGCATAAGGCGACCGGACGAAATAGGCATATTTCATGCCGGGGACGACCATGTCGTCGGTATACCGGCCCTTGCCGGTCAGAAAACGCTTGTCTTCCTTGCGCGCCACGCGCGCGCCAATTCCTTCAACACCCATTGTCTTCTCCTCCAGAGAAACAGGACTTCAGGCAGACGGACAGAGGCAATTGCAGTCGGCATCACAGAGGCCTTGGTCAGGTCTCGGTCGCGGCGACCGGAACTGCCGGAGTCCTTATTCGGCGGCCTGACGGCCGGCGGTCATCGCTTCGTTGGCCGAGAGCACGGCCTTGACGATGTTGTGGTAGCCCGTGCAGCGACAGATATTGCCTTCGAGCTCGTGGCGGACGGTGGCCTCGTCGAGCGCACCGTTGTGGCGACAGATCATGTCGAGCGCCGTCATCACCATGCCGGGCGTGCAGAAGCCGCATTGCAGGCCGTGGTGCTCCTTGAAGGCCGCCTGCACCGGATGCAGGTCGCCGCCGGACGAGAGACCCTCGATCGTCGTGATCGACGAACCCGAGGCCTGGACGGCCAGGATCGAACAGCTCTTGATCGATTTGCCGTCCATGTGAACGACGCAGGTGCCGCATTGGGTGGTGTCACAGCCCACATGCGTTCCCGTCAGACCAAGTTTCTCGCGAATGAAATGCACGAGCAGGGTGCGATCCTCGCACTCCCCGCTCACTGTCCGGCCATTCACCGTCAGCGTCACTTTAGCCATGTTGTTCCTCCTCGTGTCTCTCCCGGACACGGAGTCCATGGTGTGAGTTTTGTGTGACATGTGCAACTGTCCAGAAGGTCGCGAATGAAAAATTTATGTTCCGCATTGCAGCATCAAACCGCCTGTAAATCCTGGGTTCATCTTCGATGTCTCATGCAGGTGAACCACCTGCGAAGGTGTGAGCCACGACCATGGACTTTCCCTTGGTCAAGGTTATGCTGATGTAAGCCTCAAGCCGCATGGGGACGCTCGAGCGGCGGGGCGTGCTGTCGAAAAACAAGACCGGCTTGACCGGACGCGTGAACGTGGAGAGATGAAGATGAAGAAAGCTCTAGTGCTGATGCTGGTCGGCCTTTCGGTCGCAGGCTGCACCCAGACGGAACGCGGTGCCGGGATCGGCGCTGCTTCCGGCGCGATCATTGGTGGAATTGCCACGGGCAATGTCCGGGGTGCCGCCGTCGGTGCCGCCATCGGTGGTATCGCCGGCGCAGTGATCGGCCGCGTCTCGGAACAGCCGGGCCAGTGCTATTACCGCGACCAGTATGGCAACCGTTATATTGACGCCTGCCCGCGCGGCTATTGATCCGCAAAGCAGATTCGTGATCGAAGGCGGGGAGGCAACACTCCCCGCCTTTTTCGTCTCATGCTAAAAAAAAGGGGTATCCCTTTCTGCGCATTTCCGCCTAAGTTGTCCTTAAGGCAGGGGAGTGCCTGACAGATCGCGATGTAGCGAAATGCAAAGACCGAGTGGATCGAGATTGCCGAAGTTTAGTCATGCGTTCCGGCTCGGACTGGTTCTGACCGCTGCAAGCCCGCTTCTGCTGAGCGCCACCATGGCCACGCCAGCGGGCGCTTTCGAGCTGTTCGGCATTCATCTCTGGGGCGAGAAAGAACCCGACCGCGACATCATTGATCCGGTCGATTACACCATCACATTCGATGCGGGCACCAGCGAGCGCAACTTGCGCAAATCGCTGGAGCGGACCTCGCGGCTTCTGGCCGAGGAAGACGACCCTGTGTCCGGCGATCTCGGCCTCGTGATCAAGGCCCGCGATGATCGCGACCGCCTGATTGCCACCCTCTACGAACGCGCACTCTATGGCGGCGTCGTGCGCGTGACCATCGATGGCCGCGATATCGACGCTCTGCCGCCCAATCCGACATTCGACCGGTCGCGACCGGTTCCGGTCACGATTTCCGTCGAGCCCGGGGTAGAATTTGCCTTGGGCAGGATTACGCTCGAAGGGGATGCCAAGGGTCTCGACCCGGAAGACTTTGATCTGACGCCGGGAGAACCGGCTGGCTCCCTGATCATCCTGAAGGCCGCCCAGAAGATGGCAGATGCGATAAAGGCGGAAAGCCGGCCGCTGACGGAAATTACCCGACGGGATGTTGTCGCCGACCACGAAACGAAGACGGTCGACGTGACCATCTCCATCAATGGAGGACCGGTTGCACCGATTGGCATCGTGACGGTCAAGGGCGCGCGAAAGGTGAATTCGGATTTCATCGAGCGTTATTCTCGCCTCCGCCCGGGCCAGAAATACGATCCGGAACAGCTGCGCAAGGCCGCGGAACGCCTGCGGGCACTCGGGGTCTTCTCCTCCGTCACACTGAAGGAGGACGAAACGCTGGCCGAAGACGGAAGCCTTCCGATCGGCATCGTCGTATCCGAAGGAAAGCATCGCTATTTCGGTTTCGGCGCCAGCTATTCCTCGCTCGATGGAGCAGGCTTAGAAGGCTACTGGGGCCACCGCAATCTCTTCGGCAATGCCGAGTCTCTGCGGATCGAAGGCGCCGTTCGGGGTCTCGGCGAAAGCCGCGACGTGACCGACCTCACCTCGCTCGACTACACGGCCGGTATCACGTTCATCAAGCCGGGTGCCTTCTTCCCCTCGGCGACGCTCGAAGCGAGCATCAAGGGCAGCACGCTCGAAACCGATTACTATGACGCGGCAACCGTGACCGGCAAGGTCGCACTCGCCTACGAATTGACAGACACCGACACGGTGAGTGCCGGCGTTTCGCTTGCCTATGACAGCATCGACGACGCGTTCGGCGACGGCAACGAGTATCTCACCTTCGGCGTTCCACTCGGCTATACCAGGGACACGCGCGATAACAGGCTCAATCCGACCGAAGGCCATTACGGCACGGCGACGGTTACGCCGAGCTATGATTTCTTTGGTCAGACCGCCTTTGCCTCGCTCGAAGGTTCGATCTCCGCCTATCTCGGCCTGGGCTCGGAAGACCGGGTGGTGCTGGCGGGTAAACTGTCCGCCGGGTCGCTGTTCGGCGGCGGAGATCTTTCCGCGATCCCTGCGACCCGTCGCTTTTTTGCTGGCGGGGGTGGTTCCGTCCGCGGCTACGCCTTCCAGGAGATCACGCCCTATAACGCGGACGGTGACGGCACCGGGGGGCGCTCCTATACCACCGCATCTTTTGAGGCGCGGATCGGCATTACCGATACGATTGGCATCGTGCCTTTCCTTGATGTCGGTTCCGTCTCCGACAGCGTGGTTCCCGAATTCTCCGACTTGCGAATGGGCGCCGGCGTCGGTCTCCGCTACATGACCCCATTCGGGCCTTTGCGCCTCGATGTCGCCATGCCATTGAAACGTTATGACGGCGGCAGTCGTTATGGCATCTATGCGGGCATCGGCCAGAGCTTCTGACCGACGCAAAGGGACGATAGACCACCGATGACCTGGCTGAAACGCATCCTGACCTGGACGATCAAGTTGCTCGGCGCCGTGACGGCAGCCGTGCTGACGCTTGTCATCCTGGCAGTGCTTTTGGCCGGCTTCTCGCGAACTGGCAGCAACTATCTCTTCTCGACGATTGCCGAGCTTGCCTCCAACGACAACCGACAGATCGAGATCACCGGTGCTTCGCCGCTCCTGAGCAGTCCGCTCACCATCGACAAGGTTACCGTGTCCGATTCGCGCGGCACCTATGCCATGATCGACGATCTTTCACTCGACTGGACCCCTTCGGATCTGGTCCGCAAGCGATTTACCGCCGAGATGATAACCGCCAGGACGGTGACCGTGACCCGGGCGCCGGAGCCGACGGCGGAGGTGGCGCCCGCCAGTGACGAGCCCTTTTCCTTGCCAATCGAAATCGACGTGAAGAAGTTTGACCTGCCGTCGCTCCAACTCGGACAGGCGCTCGTGCAGCGCGATCTGGCGCTGGATGCCCAGGGCGCGGTCGAAATCATAGGCGACACCATCGCGAGTCGACTGACGGCGACCCGGCTCGATGATCCCGGCAACAGCGTAGTGGCAGCCCTCCTCTATGCGCCGAACGACAACCAGCTGCGCATCCGGCTGGATTACCAGGAGCCGCGTGCGGGCATGCTGGGACGGATTTTGCAGTTGCCGGGCGAGCCCCCACTTGCCCTTAATATCGATGGTGAAGGCCCGCTCGATGACTGGGCTGGCAAGATCACCGCCGAACTCTCCGGCGAGCAGACCGTTTCCGTGGACACCCGGCATCGGCTGGCAGAGGACGGCACGAGAACGATTACCGCCCAGGGCGGCGGAAATTTCGCAAGCCTCATGCCGCCAGAACTGCGCGCCATCTTTGCCGGCGAAACCGCAATAGACGCCGATGTGGATCTGGGACCAAGCGGTGCTGTCACGATCAGGACCGGCAAGCTGACCACCGCCTCCGCAGCGTTGACCGCGTCCGGACGCTACGACCCTCAGGGCGGAAACGACTTGAGGATCGAGGCGCGCGCGACCGGCGAACCGGTGCTGTTGACGGCACCGGCACGAGACATCCCGGGGGAACTGCGGTTGCGTGCGGCAACAGTTCGCCTGCAGGGCGAGGCAAGTGCCGCCGCCCTCGCGGCCAAGCTGGACCTCGCAAGCCTTACCCTGCCCCAGGGGCGCTTCGAGAATATCGATTTGAATGCCACGAGCGAAACCTTCAACCTTTCGACCCGTCAGGGGCCGTTGATGCTCAATCTGGCGGTCCAGTCGGCTGATATAACCGATCCCGGCATAGCGCCTTACGTTCGCGCCCCGCTTCACCTCTCGGCACCGCTGGTGATCGAGGCCGATGCCATTTCCACGGAGAGACTGGCACTCGATACGGAGGGACTGGATGGGACGGTAAGCGGGCGCTACACGCTTGCTGACCAGGCGTTTGCCGGCGAAGTGCAGATGACGGCGGCGCCCGGCTTCCTGCCAGCGACACTCGCATCCAGGCTGGATGGTCCGGTGCAGTTGTCGACGCGCCTCGATTATGCAGCGCCGCAGGCCGTTAGCCTGCGCGATATCAGCCTGAAAACAAGTCTAGGCCAGGTCCAGGGTAGCCTTTCGCTCGATCCGCAAGGGGCGCTGGCGACAGACCTCACGGGCCAGCTGAACAATCTCGGGGATTTCGTCGAGCGTTTGGAGGGGGCTGCCAGCTTCGATCTCTCCGCCTCCGGGCCGCTCGACGCCGTCCAGACCACCGTCAGCCTCGCAATCGATGAGGGCGTGGCGGCTGGTTACAAGGTAAGCGACCTCAAGCTCACTGCAGAAGGTCTGGCCAGCCCGAAGGCGCCTCAGGGTGACATCAGCCTGAGCGGCCAGATCGATGGCAAGCCGGTCAAGGCGAACGGCAATGTTGTCAGCGTCAATGGAGCGACCGAGGTCAAGGATCTGGCTCTGGAAATCGGCCCCAACACGCTGAGCGGCACGCTGGCGCTGGATGCGCAGTTCAGCCCGACAGGCGAGATCGCTTTCGACTTTCCCGACCTCAGTCTCCTTGCAGCATTGGCCGGCCAAGAGGTGAGCGGAGATCTGAAGGGCACCGTGGCGCTGGCATCAGACGCTGGCAGGACCGCGGCGATTGTTAAGGCCAGCGGCACGAAGATCACCCGCGACGGCGTAGAGATCGACCGCCCGGCTATCGACCTGAACGCAAGTGACGTCAAGGCTCTGGCCGCCGACGGAACGGTGACGGCTGACGCCGTCATATCCGGCACCAACCGCATCGAGGGTGTGGAGCTCAAGGTGGACCGGGCGGCAGATACGACGGAGTTCGACCTCGATGCCCGTTACGACAACGCACCCCTGAGCGTGAAGGGACAGCTGTCACAGACACCTGCCGGGATGTCGGTGACACTGAACACACTTCAGGCCGCCCCTCGTGGCATTCCCCTCTCGCTTGCCCAGCCGACCACGATCCGCCTCAACGACGGCAAGGTCGTGGTGCCGTCGACGACCATTTTGGCGGGGAGCGGTCGATTGACCGTGTCCGGCGATGTCGCAGACCGGTTGAACCTTCGGATCGACATTGCCGGATTGCCGGCTTCGCTGGCCAATGCTCTTGCGCCGCAGGTGGCGCCGGAAGGCTCGATATCCGGGCAGATCAACGTTTCCGGAACGACGGCTGCACCGGTCGCCGACTACCGTCTTGACTGGCAAGGGGCGGCGATCGCGCAGAGCAGGGCTGCCGGCCTTGCGCCCCTCGGCCTCACCTTGAACGGCCGTTTTGAGAACCAGCGCCTGACGCTCGACAGCCGGATCACCGGGGGCGGCATCGGTCTCAGCAGCATGGGTGCGGTCTCACTGTCGAATGGAGTCGGGCTCGAACTGCGGATCCAGGGCGATGTGCCGCTATCGGCGGCCAATGGACAACTGGCCGAACAAGGACTGGTCGCCGAGGGCACGGCCCGTGTCGACCTGACCGTCGGTGGCAATTCCACCGAACCCAGCATCACGGGGACCATCTCAACGAGCGGCGCCCGTGTCGTCGACGTGCGGCGCAATCTGGCGATTGAACAGATCGCAACCACGATCAATCTCACGGGCAGCCGCGCCGAGATCGGGAACCTCACCGGCAATTTCGCGACCGGCGGTCGCCTCACAGCCAGTGGCTCCATTGACATCCGTTCCCCCGGTCTGCCTGCGGATTTGTCGATCAATCTCGACAAGGCCGTTTATGTTGACGGCAAAACCGTGACCAGCACGGCGGATGCCAGGCTATCGCTCAAGGGTCCGCTGCTGGCCGGCCCGACGCTGGCAGGGACGATCGACCTCGACCGCACCTCGATCACGCTGTCTGAAAGCAAGCCCGCCAGCCTGCGCGAACTCGATATCGAACATCGTAATGCGCCGGCGGATGTGCTGCGTCAGCAAAGCACGCAGGACCCCGCTGAAGGCCGGTCCTCAAGCGCGCCGATCGTGCTCGATCTGAGGATTTCCTCGCCCACCCAGACCTTCGTCCGCGGTCGCGGTATCGACGCCGAACTGGGTGGTACGATCGCGCTGACAGGGACGGCGGCGGCGCCAAGCATCTCGGGTGGCTTTGAGCTGCGCCGAGGTCGGATGCAGATCCTCACGAAGCGCCTGACGATAACCGACGCGAAAATCACCTTCGGCGGCGACCTCGTGCCCCTGATCGACCTGACCGCCACGACGACCTCAGGCGGCGCGACCATCACGATCAAGCTGACGGGCCTCGCCAGCAATCCCTCGGTCAGCTTCACGTCCTCGCCGGCTCTGCCGCAGGACGAGATCCTCGCCCAGCTGATCTTCGGCCAGTCGATGGCCCGGCTGTCTGCCCTGCAGATCGCCCAGCTTGCAGATGCTGCAGCACAGCTTGCCGGCGGAACGGGCACCTCGCTCTTCCAGTCCCTGCGCACAACGCTCGGGGTCGACGACCTCGACATCTCGACCGATGAGACCGGCCAGACCAGCATCAGCGCCGGCAAATACCTCAATGATCGAACCTATTTGGAACTTCAGCAGAGCGGCAGCGGCGGTGCCAAGGCAGTGATCAACCTCGATATCGGTCGGGGCATAAAACTGAAGGGCGAAGCGGGCGGTGAAGGTGCAGGCGGCGGAATCTTTTACGAAAAGGAATACTAGGGCATTCCTGCGAAAGTCTCCTTTTCACCGGAACTGCTCCCGAGCGTCAACCGACCTTGCTTGTCTTTAGAAGAATGCTGGATTCGGTAATGTTGATGCCCTCGATCAGCCGAATGCGCCGCAGCGTCTCGTCAAAGCCTGCGAGATCGCGTTCTTCAAGTTCAGCGATGAAATCCCAGCGCCCATTGGTGCTGTGCAGGCTCTTCACCTGCGGCAGGCCCCGCAGTTGATGGGCGACGCGATCGGCGAATTTGCCGACAACCTCGATCATCACGATCGCGCGCACCCCAGCTGACTGAATCTCCTGACCGGTAAGAATAGTGAACGCTGCGATCGTGCCATTCGCCACCATTCTATCGATCCGGGCCGAAATCGTCGCGCGCGACGCGCCCGTCATCGCCGCAAGCGATGCGACCGGCAGGCGCGCATTCTGCCGGAGAGCACCGAGGATATTGCGATCGAGATCATCCATTTTGCAGATCGTCACATGATGGTTGCGATTTGCCCAAACTATAGCGCTTTGTGGCGATGTTCCATCTTTTTGATAACAGCCGAATGCCCGATGATCTCTAAAAGCGAGAAACGAGGACGACCATGAGCAATGAGAACAAGACCGTCAGCCTGATCGGCGTTCCCCTTGAGGAAGGCTCGGGCCGTGGCGGCTGCGCCATGGGTCCCGCGGCACTGCGCATCGCCGGTATCGCCCAGGCACTTCTCGATCTCGGCTACCACGTTGAGGATCGCGGCGACTTGCGTCCCGCCCCGGCCCGCGACCTGGCGCAGATGGAGCGTGCCCGCAATCTCGACGTGGTCGGCGCCTTCACCCGCGCGATCGAGGCAGAAACCTATAAGGCGGCGTCCGAAGGTGCGGTACCGCTGCTTCTCGGAGGCGACCACAGCCTGTCGATGGGCAGCGTCTCCGGCATGGCGCGCTATGCGCAGGAGGTCGGCCGTCCCCTGTTCGTGCTCTGGCTCGACGCCCATTCGGATTTTAACGCCCCGGAGACGTCTCCATCAGGAAACATCCACGGCATGCCGGTCGCCTTCTTCTGCGGCAAGGCGGAGTTTGCCCCTATTCTTCCCGCTGGCCGGCCGCTGGTCGATCCGCGCAATGTCTATCAGGTTGGCATACGCTCCGTGGATGACGAGGAGCGCAAGCTGATTACGCAGAACTGCGTCAACGTCTTCGACATGCGCGCCATCGACGAGGATGGCATGGGCAGCATCATCAAGCGTATTCTGGCAGACGTTCGCGCGGCAGGCGCGCTCCTGCATGTCAGCCTCGACGTCGATTTCCTCGATCCGGACGTCGCACCTGGCGTCGGCACGACCGTGCCGGGCGGCGCCACCTTCCGCGAAGCGCATCTGATCATGGAACTGCTGCATGACAGCGGCCTCGTCTCTTCATTGGATCTGGTTGAACTCAATCCGTTCCTTGATGATCGCGGTCGCAGCGCACGCGTCATGGTTGACCTTGCCGCCAGCCTGTTCGGCAAGCGTATTCTCGACCGACCAACGAGAGGGCACTAAGACGTCCGCACGATCTGCATCGAATACGTATATTCTAATAAACAAATAATACATTATTTCCATGAAGATGCGCGTCAAAAAATATCGATTTCCAGCGCATTAGACCCCAAGATTTGATAGGTTGTTAATGGCCTATGCTCTACCGTGAGTGTCAGAAAAACGTCTAAGAGACGGTCAAAAAAGCACGGAAATGCCAGATGACACTCATCACGTTACCCGGAATGGAATCCAAGGCCGTTCTGGAAGCGCTCGGCCGCTCCCAGGCCATTATCGAATTCAACCTTGACGGCACGATCATCACCGCCAACGAAAACTTCTGCCGCGCCCTCGGATACGAGCTCGCGGAAATCAAGGGCAAGCATCACCGGATCTTCTGTGATGCCGCCTATACTGCAACACAGGACTATCGCGACTTCTGGGCCATGCTCAACCGTGGCCAGTTTGAGAGCCGCGAATACAAGCGAATCAGGAAAGACGGCAGCGATATCTGGATCCAGGCGTCGTACAATCCGGTTTTCCGCAACGGCAAGCTCTGGAAGATCGTGAAGTTTGCCAGCGACATCACCGCTGCCAAGCAGAAGTCGGCGGAAGATGCGGGAAAGCTGGACGCGATCTCGCGCGTCCAGGCCACGATCGAATTCACGCCTAAGGGCGACATCTTGACCGCCAACGAGAATTTTCTCACCACCCTCGGCTACACGCTGGACGAGATTGCCGGCAAGCATCACCAGATGTTCTGCGAACCGGATTACGTCCGCTCCGAAGCCTATCGCGAGTTCTGGAAAACGCTGGCATCGGGCCAGTTCATCTCACAGGAGTTCAAGCGGATCGGCAAAGGCGGCAAGATCGTCTGGATTCAGGCTTCGTATAATCCGATCTTCGATGCGAATGGACAGGTCTTTAAGATCGTCAAATATGCGACCGACATCACAGGACGCGTTCGCGCGGTCGACGAAATCGCTCACGGCCTGACAGCACTTGCCCACGGTGACCTCACCGCGCGTATCACCGAACCATTTATTCCTTCGCTCGAACAGATCCGCGTAGACTTCAACTCCGCCATCGACCGTGTCCGGGCCGCAATGCAGGAGGTGAGCGGCAACACGGTTGCCATCGCTTCAGGCTCCGAGCAGATCCGCGTCGCCTCCGACAACCTGGCCAAGCGTACCGAGCAGCAGGCAGCAGCCGTCGAAGAGACGGCGGCCGCCCTGGAGCAGATTACCCAGACTGTCGCCGATAGCTCGAAGCGGGCAACGGAAGCGGGCGAACTGGTGGCTCGCACGAAGGATGGCGCCGAAAAATCTGGCGACGTCGTCAAGAGCGCGATCCGCGCGATGGATGAAATCGAAAGCTCCTCTCGGGAAATCTCCAGCATCATCGGCGTCATCGACGAAATCGCCTTCCAGACCAATCTTCTGGCGCTCAACGCAGGCGTCGAGGCGGCGCGAGCCGGTGAAGCCGGCAAGGGCTTTGCTGTCGTGGCACAGGAAGTGCGCGAACTGGCGCAACGATCCGCAAGTGCTGCCAAGGAGATCAAGACGCTGATCGGCAAGTCCGGTGATCAGGTCAAGACCGGCGTCCAACTGGTCGGTGAGACAGGCAAGGCGCTCGAACAGATCGTCGTCGAGGTCAAGGAGATCAACCGCAACGTCATCGCGATCGTCGAAGGCTCTCGAGAGCAGGCGACGGGTCTGAAGGAAATCAACAAGGCCGTCAACGCGATGGACCAGAATACCCAGCAAAATGCCGCCATGGTCGAGGAATCGACTGCGGCAAGCCATGGATTGGCCAAGCAGGCGGCCGCACTGCGCGAACTTGTGGGACAGTTTAGAATTGGGCAACACTCTTCGGCTAATGTGTCCGTAGCGCGTACCGAGACTGTACATGTGACATCACCGGCACGCAAACTCATGGCGACTGTCGCTCGCGCCGCAGGTGGAGCAACTGCCGCCAAGGTACAGGAAGGTTGGGAAGATTTCTAATGGCCACTATCAGTTCCACCAGCTTCGGCGGCGAAACACTCGAGATCATTGCTTTCCGGCTTCATGATCAGGAATTCTGCGTCAAGACCACGACCATCCGCGAAATCCGCGGCTGGGCGCCCTCGACGCCGATCCCGCACGCCCCGGCAGACGTCATCGGCGTCATGAACCTGCGTGGCTCGGTCATCCCGATCATCGACCTGGCTTACAAGCTTGGAATGAAGAGCACGGTTGCCAACGAGCGTTCGGCCATCGTCGTCGCCGAAGTCCACAATATGGTCATCGGCATGCTCGTTGACCGCGTCTCGGACATCCTGACCATTCCTTCGAGCCAGGTTCAGCCGGTTCCGGAAGTCTCGGCCTCCTTCGACAAGACCTTCTCCGAAGGCATTATTGCCAACGAGAACGGCATGATCTGCTTCCTGAACCTCGCCAAGATGTTCAAGGGCAGCGATCTGGAAGACCTCGCCGCCTGACAGGGCGACCATCCATCCGTTTTGAAAGGGCAGTGCTTCAGCGCACTGCCCTTTTGCGTTGCCGAACCCGGTTGATATCCGCGTGGCACTGCCCTACCAGACGGCAACAAATCCGGGAGGCGAGACGATGAAACTGCTGCTGATCCACACGGGTGGAACGATCGGGATGGCCGAGACGCCGGAAGGGTTGGCACCCTTGAAGGGACTCGTGGAGGACGCCATTGCCACACGCCTGCCCGACGGCGTTGAGCTCGTCGCGGACGTCTTCGATCCCCTGCTCGACAGCGCCGATGTCGGCCCCACCCACTGGAACCTGATGCTGGAGACGATCCGCAACCATCCAGACGCCGCCGTGATCATCACCCACGGCACCGACACCATGGCCTTTACCGGTGCCGCGCTCAGCCAAGCGCTGGCCGGCGAAAACCGGCGCGTCGTTCTCTGCGGCTCCATGCTGCCGCTCGGGCATCAGGGCGATGCCGAGGGCAATCTCGATCTCGCGATCTCGGCTGCGGCGGCGAAAGAGACTGGCGTCCTGCTCGCTTTTGCCGGCAAGCTCCTCGCCGCCGATGGACTGGTGAAGCATCACAGCCACGAAGCGGATGCCTTTCGCTCGCAACCGCAGGCGACACCGGCAGTGCCGCAGCGTCGGACCTTCGCGGATCGCAAGCTTGCAGTGCTGACACTGTCGCCGGGCATTCCGGCAGCGGCCGTGGAGGCCATGCTGGAAAAGCTCGACGGCGCAGCCCTGCGGATTTTCGGTGCCGGGACGGCAATGAACGATGCAGAGCTGCTGACGGTGCTCGCCGAGGCAGTGAAGAGCGGAAAGCGGCTGCGGGCGGTGAGCCAGTGTGAAGCCGGCGGCCTGTCACCCGGCGCCTATGCGGCCGGCGCCGGACTGTGGAGCACGGGTATCGAAAACGGCGGTGCCGAGACACCGGAAGCCGCCCTCATCCATCTCTGGCTGAACTGATACGAAGTCCCCTGATGTTCCGTTCGGCTTGACGGACGACGTCCGGCAGGCTGCGTCCCGATCAGGGAGTCGTTTCCGGGATGCTCGGCTCAGACAGCGATTCGCCTGATGCCACGCCTTTCCCGCCGGGGGCACTATCGGCGGCGTCGTGGCCAAGGCCGACGGCGGTGGCATCCGTTTCACCCGGGCGCTTGATGCGGCCGGCGGCCTCGACGACCAGGGGCAGAAAACCCGCATCGGGCACCGCCACCAGTTCGAAGAAACGCCGGCGCATGCGGGCCTCCCAGAACTTGTTGATATGCGTGGCGACGCCCTCCACCCGCACCTCCTCCGGCTGCGACAGGAAAAAGGTGGCGATCTGATTGGCCATGCGGACCAGCTTGGCGTCGGTGCCGGTTTCAGACATGCAGCGGTACTCCCTCGGCCACCCGGTCGGGCCGGGTGAAAATCTCGAAATCCTCGTCGCGGGCAATGCCGATCAAGGTAATGCCGGCCTGAGCGGCCGTGCGGATGGCAAGCGCGGTCGGCGCGGAAATGGCAATCAGCACGGGCGCCCCGAGCGCTGCCGTCTTCTGCACCATCTCGACGGACAGACGGCTCGTGACTACGACCGCACCCTCAGCAGAATCCCAACCGCCGATGACAACGGCGCCGACGAGCTTGTCCAGCGCATTGTGGCGACCGACATCCTCACGGATCGCGACGAGCCCCTGCCTCAGGCTGTAGAAGCCTGCGGCATGAACGGCGCGCGTCTGGCGATTCAGATCCTGCCGCGCCGTCAGCTGCGCCATGGCCTGGGCAACGTCACGGGCAGTCAGACTGAAACCCTCCGCAGCGACCGGCTTTACGGCACGGCTCGCCTGCTCGATCGACTCGATGCCGCAAAGCCCGCAACCCACAGGCCCCGCCATGCGCCGACGTCGCGCGATCAGCGCTTCCGCCGTCATCTCCCTCAACGTCACCTGAACGTCGATCCCCTCCCCCGCCTCGACGACGTCGATGGCGACCACATCCTCGGCGCGCTCGATGATGCCCTCGGCGAGCGAAAAGCCGACGGCGAAATCCTCGAGATCATCGGGCGTCGCCATCATCACCGCATGGGTGGAGCCGGCATAGGAAAAGGCGATCGGCACCTCTTCGGGCACGAGCCGGCTGCTGGCCGAGACGAGCCCCCGGCTCGCCTTCAACCCGCCGACCATGCGTGCCGTGGAGCGGATCACATCGCTCATTCCGCCGCTTCCAGCTTGCCGGCAATGCGCCGCGAACGACGGCTCAGCTCCTCATACTCCTCCTGCCACTCGGTCGGGCCGTTGGACGGCGAGACCTGCACGGCAGTCACCTTGTATTCCGGGCAATTGGTCGCCCAGTCGGAGAAGTCTGTCGTGATGACGTTCGCCTGCGTGTTCGGGTGGTGGAAGGTCGTGTAGACCACACCCGGAGCGACGCGATCGGTGATCAACGCGCGAAGCGTCGTGTCGCCGGCGCGGCTGGCAAGCTTGATCCAGTCGCCATCCTTGACGCCCCGCTGTTCGGCGTCGTGCGGATGGATCTCGAGCCGGTCTTCCTCATGCCACACGACATTCTCGGTGCGCCGCGTCTGCGCGCCGACATTGTATTGGGAAAGGATGCGGCCGGTGGTCAAAAGCAGCGGGAAGCGCGGACCGGTGCGTTCGTCGGTTGCGACATATTCGGTGCGGATGAACTTGCCCTTGCCACGCACGAAACCGTCGATATGCATGATCGGCGATCCCACCGGGAATTTCTCGTTGCAGGGCCACTGCACCGAACCCATCTTCTCCAGATAATCATAGGAGACGCCGGCAAAGCTCGGCGTGGTCGCCGCGATCTCGTCCATGATCTGCGATGGATGGGTGTAGTTCCAGGAAAGCCCCATGGCCTGGGCGAGCTTCTGGGTGACTTCCCAGTCGGCATAGCCGTTCTTCGGCGTCATCACCTTGCGCACGCGGTTAATGCGCCGCTCGGCATTGGTGAAGGTCCCGTCCTTTTCGAGGAAGGTCGAGCCCGGCAGGAAGACATGCGCATAGTTGGCGGTCTCGTTGAGGAAGAGGTCGTGGACCACGACGCATTCCATGGCGGCGAGTCCGGCCGAAACATGCTTGGTGTCGGGATCGGACTGCAGGATGTCCTCGCCCTGGATGTAGATGCCCTTGAACGTGCCGTCGACTGCGGCATCCAGCATGTTGGGGATGCGCAAGCCCGGCTCGTTGCTGAGCTCGACGCCCCAGAGCTTTTCGAAGGTCTCGCGCGTCGCATCATCGGAAACGTGGCGGTAACCGGGCAGCTCATGCGGGAAGGAACCCATGTCGCAGGAGCCCTGGACATTGTTCTGGCCACGCAGCGGGTTCACGCCGACACCCGGCCGCCCGATATTGCCGGTGACCATCGCAAGGTTGGCGATCGCCATGACGGTGGTCGAGCCCTGGCTGTGCTCGGTAACGCCGAGGCCGTAATAGATCGCGCCATTGCCGCCTGTCGCGAACAGGCGCGCGGCACCGCGCAGCTCGGCGGCGGGTACGCCGGTGAACTTTTCGGTCTCTTCAGGAGAATGCGCCGGTTCAGAGACGAAAGCGGCCCAATCCTCGAACTCCGACCAGTCGCAACGCTCGCGGATGAAGCGCTCGTCGAACAGACCTTCGGTGACGATGACATGGGCGATGGCCGTCAGCACGGCGACATTGGTGCCGGGCTTCAGCGGCAGGTGGAAGGCCGCCTCAATATGCGGCGTGCGCACGAGATCGATGCGGCGCGGATCGATGACGATCAGCTTGGCGCCCTGGCGCAGCCGCTTCTTCAGCCGCGAACCGAAGACCGGATGGCCGTCCGTCGGATTGGCGCCGATGACCAGCACGACATCGGAATGCTCGACGCTATCAAAATTCTGCGTTCCCGCCGAGGTGCCGAAGGCCTGGCCGAGACCGTAGCCGGTCGGCGAATGACAGACGCGGGCGCAGGTATCGACATTGTTGTTGCCGAAACCGGCACGGATCAGCTTCTGCACGAGATAGGTCTCTTCATTCGTGCAGCGCGACGAGGTGACGCCGCCGATGGCGTCGCGGCCATACTGATACTGGATGCGCTTGAACTCGGAGGCGACATGCGCATAGGCCTCTTCCCAGGTCACCTCGCGCCAGGGATCGGTGATCTTTTCGCGGATCATCGGGTTGAGGATGCGGTCCTTGTGGCTGGCATAGCCATAGGCGAAGCGGCCCTTGACGCAGGAATGGCCGCGATTGGCCTGACCGTCCTTCCAGGGCACCATTCGCACCAGTTCCTCGCCGCGCATCTCGGCCTTGAAGGAACAGCCGACACCGCAATAGGCGCAAGTTGTGACGGCCGAATGCTCCGGCTGGCCGATCGCGATGACGGACTTTTCCGTCAGCGTTGCGGTCGGGCAGGCCTGCACGCAGGCGCCGCAGGAGACGCATTCCGACGAGAGGAACGCTTCGTGCGCACCGGGTGACACACGGCTGTCGAAGCCACGACCTTCGATGGTCAGTGCAAACGTACCCTGCACCTCTTCGCAGGCGCGCACGCAGCGCGAACAGACGATGCATTTGGAGGGATCATAGGTAAAATAGGGATTGCTCTCGTCCTTCGGCATCCACTGCGCGTTGATCCCGCCCTCGGCAGACCGCGCCTTCACATGGTTTTCACCTTCATAGCCGTAGCGCACATCGCGCAGACCAACGGCACCGGCCATGTCCTGCAGCTCGCAGTCGCCGTTGGCAGCACAGGTGAGACAGTCGAGCGGGTGGTCGGAAATGTAGAGCTCCATCACGCCCTTGCGGATGGCCTTCAGCCGCTCCGTCTGTGTGTGAACGACGATGCCAGGTGCCACAGGCGTCGTGCAGGAGGCGGGCGTGCCGTTGCGGCCCTCCACCTCGATCAGACAGAGGCGGCAGGAACCGAAGGCATCGACCATGTCGGTGGCGCAGAGTTTTGGAACCTGAATGCCAGCCTCCATCGAGGCGCGCATGATCGACGTGCCCTCGGGCACCGTGATCTCGCGACCGTCGATGGTGAGCGTCACCAGTTTTTCCGAGCGCGAGGCGGGCGTGCCGTAGTCGATTTCAGGAACGAGGGGCATCAAAACCTCCGGGTTAGTCTTTTCGCTGCGGAACAGGCCGCGCGGAACAAGTTCGTGTCTGCGTCAGGATTTCATCCGGCGAGCGTCGCCGCGACGATGGCATTGGCATGACCATGGCCGAGACCGTGATCGGTCTTCAGCAAGGTGACGATCTGCATATGCGTTTTGCCTTGCTGCTGCCGGACGATGTCCTGCCAGTGCTGGATCGGCTTTCCATAGGTCTTCTCGATCGACGGGAAGTAGGAGGCCGGGCCCTTGACCTTGGGTGTGTCGCTCATTCCGCGGCCTCCCTGACCGGTACCGGTGCAAAATCTTCCGGGAAATGCGTCATGGCGCTCATGACCGGATAGGGCGTGAACCCACCCAACGCACAGAGCGAACCGAATTTCATGGTGTTGCAAAGGTCTTCCAGCAGCACCTTGTTTTTCTCCGGCTCGATGCCGCGGGCGATCTTATCGACCGTCTCCACGCCGCGTGTCGAACCGATACGACAGGGCGTGCACTTGCCGCAGCTTTCGACCGCACAGAACTCCATGGCAAAGCGCGCCTGTTTCAGCATGTCGGCCGTATCGTCGAAGACAACCACGCCGGCATGGCCGATCAGGCCACCGGCGGCGGTGAAGGCCTCGTAGTCGAAGATCGTGTCGAACAGCGATGGGGGGAAATAGGCGCCGAGCGGCCCGCCGACCTGCACGGCCTTGACCGGGCGACCCGAAATCGTTCCGCCGCCGATCTCGTTAATCAGCTGGCCGAGTGGCAGGCCGAACGCGGTCTCGTAGAGGCCGCCATGCTTGAGATTGCCGGCGAGCTGGATCGGGATCGTGCCATGCGAACGACCGACGCCGAAGTCGCGGTAGAACGCAGCACCACGGTCCATGATGACAGGGATGGAGGCGAGCGACATGACATTGTTCACGACGGTCGGCTTGCCGAACAGGCCCTGAAGTGCCGGCAGCGGCGGCTTGGCACGCACCACGCCGCGCTTGCCTTCAAGGCTGTTCAGGAGAGAGGTCTCCTCGCCGCAGACATAGGCACCGGCACCCATGCGCACTTCCATGTCGAAGGCATAGGCCGAACCCATCACCGATGGGCCGAGGATACCCTCGCGCCGCGCGATCTGGATCGCCTCTTCCATCATGGCAATGGCATGCGGATATTCGGAGCGGGTATAGACATAGCCCTTGGTGGCACCCACCGCGATGCCGGCAATCGCCATGCCTTCGATCAGCACGAAGGGATCACCCTCCATGATCATCCGGTCGGCAAAGGTGCCGCTGTCGCCCTCGTCGGCATTGCAGACGATGTATTTCTGGTCGGCCTTCGCGTCCGCGACCGTCTTCCACTTGATGCCGGTCGGGAAGCCTGCACCGCCACGACCGCGCAATCCACTGTCGGTGACCTGTTTGACAATCTCGGCCGGTGCCATGGCGATGGCATTCGCAAGGCCCTTGAGGCCCTGGTAGTGGCGGTAATCATCGAGCGACAGAGGATCTGTGACACCGCAACGGGCAAAGGTCAGGCGCGTCTGACCTTTCAGGAATGGGATCTCCTTGGTGAGGCCTTGGCCGAGCGGATGCTGGCCACCCTCAAGGAAGCCGGCATCGAAAAGCGACGGCACATCGGAGGCCCTGACAGGACCATAGGCGACGCGACCGTGCTCCGTGCGGACTTCGACCAGCACTTCAAGCCACAGCATGCCGCGTGAGCCATTGCGGACGATGGTGACGTCCTGGCCGCGCGCCTTGGCTTCACGTTCGATGGCAGCCGCCACCTTGTCTGCACCAACGGCAAGCGCTGCCGCATCGCGGGGGACGAAGACGGTAACGCTCATGAGCGCACCTCCGCCAGAATGTCGCTAAGACAGTGTTCGTCGAGCCGGGCATGCAGCTCGCCGTCGAGCATGGCAGCCGGCGCCTGGGCGCAGAGGCCGAGACAGAAGACAGGTTCGAGAGTGACGGCACCGTCAGCCGTCGTCTCGTGCCAGTCGATACCGAGCTTTGCCTTGATCTTGTCCGCCAGAGGCTCGCAGCCCATCGACTGGCAAGCCTCGGCGCGACAGAGCTTCAGAACATGTCGCCCAGCCGGTTGGGCGCGGAAATCGTGGTAGAAGGTGATGACGCCATGCACCTCGGCGCGCGACAGGTTCAGCGCGCTGGCGATGATCTGCTTGGCGATCTCAGGGATGTAGCCGAATTCCTCCTGCAGGCGATGCAGGATCGGCAGCATCGGGCCTTCCAGATGCTGCAGTTCGGCGATCACAGCCGAAATGCGGGCGGAGACATCGTCCGCAGCCACACGAATATTCATCGAAATCCTCCTCACCCGCCGAGCTCTGACGGGGTCGTCTATCGGAAGATGATGATGGCTCTGATGTCAGGAGGTCAATACGGCGCTTCCGTCGCTCGATAGAAGATTTCTATCGAAGGCATTTGAGGCGGCCAGCAAGCGCGCCTCATGCAACAGGCCGGAGACGAGCGGCGTGAAGGGTTCGCGATGGGTGGCGACCAGGCCGACCAGATGTTCGGCCTCGGGCGCGGTGATCGGAATCATCCGGATCTCCTCGCCAAAGCCGAAGGATTCAGCCACGTTTCTCGGCATGATCGAGGCCCATTTCCCCGTCCGGATATGGGAAAAGAGCACGATCATCGAATTGGATTCGAGTGTCGGCTTCGGCGTCACACCGGCCTCCGCCATATGCTGGTTGATGATCCGGCGGTTCTGCATATCGGCGGTCAGAAGACAGAGCCTGAGATCGGCCACCTCGCTCCAGGTAACGCTGTCGCGGTCGGCAAGCGGGGTGCCGACAGCCGTGATTAGGTGGTAGCGCTCGGAATAGAGCGGCACGCTGGTGACGCGCCCGAGCGGCTCGTTGTCGAGATAGGTGATGCCGGCGTCGATCTCGAGGTTTTCGAGCAAGCTCAAGACCTGCAGCGAGGTGCGCGACAGGACGGAAAAGGTGACGTCCGGATGCCGGGTCTGGAAGGGTTCGGTGAGCTTCTGTACCATGGCAAGCGCGGTCGGAATAACCGCAAGCCGGATATGACCCGCAAGGCCCCGCCGGGCGGCCCGCATCTCCTCGCGCATGGTGCGGGTATCCCCGACGATCCGCCGCGCCCATTCGAGCACCCGTTGGCCTTCTGGCGTCAGCCCTAGAAAGCGGGAGCCACGCTGCACCAGCATGACGCCGAGCTGCTCTTCGAGTTGCCGGATGCCGGCAGACAGCGTCGGCTGCGTCACGCCACATTCTTCCGCAGCGCGGCCAAAATGCTGCTGGCGGGCGAGTGCGATGAAGAATTCCAGCTTGTCGATCATAAAAGACCCGTGATCGACACTGCATCCGCCTGTTGCTTCAACAGTGACGCGCTGCGGTTCAAGGCTAGATATTCGGCCTCTTCCAGATCCGGGAATAGATCGACCACAACACCGCCTGCCCCGACGACTCGCGGAATAGACAATGCGACATCATTCACGCCGGCAACCTCGGGGGTCGCGATAGACACCGTCAACACATCCCGCTGATCGCCGCCAATGGCTTTCACGATACGGGCGAGACCCGCGCCGATACCGTAATAGGTCGAACCCTTGCCCTTGATGATCTTGTAGGCGGCGTTGCGGACCCCATCGTCAATACCAGCACGCACAGTTTCGGTGAGAGGCGAACCGACCTGGGCAGCGAAGGACGAAAGTGCGACGGAACCGGCCCGTGCCGCCGACCAAGCGAGAACCTCGCTGTCGCCGTGTTCTCCGAGCACATAGGCATGGACGGATTGCGGGGATATGCCCAGGTGCCGGCCGACCAGACTGCGGAACCGGGCGGTATCGAGGATGGTGCCTGATCCGATGACCCTTTGCGGCGCAATGCCGGATAGGCGCGTGGTGATCTGGGTCATGATATCGACGGGATTGGACGCGATTAAAAAGATCGCATCGGGCACTACAGGCAGGACTTCACGCAGCACCGCGTGGAAGACGAGCGCATTGCGGCCAAGCAGCTCAAGCCGCGTCTCGCCCGGCTTCTGACTGACGCCAGCCGCCAGAATAACCACGCCGCAACCTTCGAGATCGCGGTAGCCCCCGGCATTGACGACGGTTGACGACATGAATGGCACGGCATGGGCGATGTCTTCCGCCTGTGCTAAGGCGAGCGCCGAATTCTGGTCGACGAGCACGATCTCGCTGGCGATCCCCATCAGCGCAAGGGCGTAACCTGCGGAGCTTCCGACCATGCCTGCGCCGACGATGCCAACCTTCATTCCATTTCCCCTCGCATCCGGCGGGCCGGATCCAGATCCTGTTATCTCATCGGCTGCGGATCGCTTGCAACCGCTTTTCAAAGCCACCATCGGCACAGCGCCAGAATTCGATTGGCGCGCACCTGCCGGCTCTGATTATATGTAGGCCGACAATCAAAAGCGTCTGCGGAGTGACGATGCGAAGACTACCCGCGCTATCGGCGATGAAGGTGTTCGAAGTGGTGGGCCAGACTCGCAGCTTTACGCGCGCCGCAGAATTGCTGCATCTGACGCAAAGCGCCGTCAGCCGGCAGGTGCGCAATCTTGAGGACCAGCTTGGCGAGCCGCTGGTGATCCGCCGGCACCATCATCTCGAGTTGACGCCCTCAGGCATGGAACTGCTGGCAGCCCTGCAGCAGGCGTTTCATAATGTTGAGCTCACCGTCCGAAATATCATGGAAAAGAGCAACCCGCAGCGGCTGCGGGTGAACGTGCCTCCGACCTTCGCCAAGCGCTGGCTGATGCCGCGTCTTGCCAGCCTGCGGGCATTTCTGCCCGGCATCGATCTCAGCATCACCACCGACCTGCAGGACAATCTCGCCGAACGTGGCATCCTGGACTGTGCCATTCGATTCGGCGATGGCGAATGGCCGACGATGAGATCCGAAAGGCTGATCACGGAACACCATATTGCCGTGTGTGCGCCGCATCTTCTGCCGCAAGGCAAGATCCCCGATGCCGTCGACCTCTCAAGCCTCACCTTTCTGCATGTTCTCGCATCGGCGGACCAGCGTTATCTGACCTGGCAGCGTTGGCTAGATGCCGCCGGTCTTGGGCAGACCGATACTCGCGGCGGCCTCGAATTCGATCTCCTCGACCTGGTGATTGAAGCGGCCAGCAGCGGGCTCGGTGTTGCTGTCGCCGACCGATCCATGGTCGCTCCGCTGATGCAGGCCGGGCAACTGGTACAAGTCCTGGATGTCGAGGTCGAGGGGCACGAATCCTATTGGCTGGTGACGCGTGCGGACCAGCCAATATCCGGCCACGTCAAGGCCTTCCACTCATGGCTGCGCTCTGAACTGGCGTGTGATGACCTGCCGCGCCTGCATCTTGCCACGGGCTGAAACATTCGTTTTTCGAATGCTCTGACTGAGAATAACTCGCTTGCGAAGCGAAAGCCGCAGCGCACTACTGGCAGACAAAGTCTGCTGCCGGAGCGTTGCACATGCCCACTTTCCGCAATTTCATCGGAGGCTCCTTCCAGGAGCCCGGCACGAATGAAACAATCGAGGTGCGAAACCCGGCAACCGGGCAGGTCTTCGCCGCTGTTCCGGCGGCCACCGAGGCGGAAGTCATCGCCGCCGTACGCCACGCTGCCGAGGCGCAGAAGTCCTGGGGACGGCTACCGGCCATCGAACGCGGCAATACGCTTCGCCGTCTGGCAGACATCATCGAAACCAATGCCGGCCGGATCGGCGAGGCCCTTGCGAAAGAATCGGGAAAGAGCCTCGCCGATGCCACGGGTGAGGCGATCTACGGCGTCGAACTGATGCGCTATCATGCCGAATGGGCCCGGCGCATCGAAGGCGAGGTAATCGAGAGCGACACCCCGGACGAGACCCTGATGCTGAAGCGCGCGCCGATCGGCGTCGTTGCCTGCCTCATCCCCTTCAATTTTCCGATCTATACGCTCGTGCGCAAGATCGCGCCGGCCCTGATTGCCGGCAATGCCGTCGTGGTCCGCCCGTCGAACAACACGCCAACCTCCGCTTTCATCTTTGCGGAATGCGTCGCGGAAGCCGGCCTGCCCGCCGGTCTGGTCAATATCATGACCATGACCCACGACGTGGCGGAGGTGATGTGCAAACGGCACGAAGTCGGCATGATCACACTAACCGGCAGCGTCACGGCTGGTCAGGTCGTTCTTGACTATTGCAAGGCCAATATTGCCAAGCCCTCGCTTGAGCTGGGCGGCAAGACACCTGTGATCGTCGAGCCGGACGCCGATCTCGATGTCGTCACCCGAAGTGTGCTGGCGGCAAAGACCGCCCATTGCGGCCAGGTCTGTACTTCGGTGGAACGTCTTTACGTGCACGCCTCCGTTCACGGCGATCTTTTGGAGCGGCTGAAAACAGCCTTTGCCGCCCGCCGCTTCGGCGACCGGTCGGCGCATCCCGATCACATGGGACCGCTTGCCAATGCCGCCGCCCGGCTTCGCGTGCATCACATGGTCGAACGAGCCCAGGCGGAAGGCGCGATTGTCGAGACCGGCGGCTATCTGCCGGACGGAGATGGATACTTCTACCCGCCGACGCTGCTCTCGGGCTGTCACCAGTCGATGGAGATTGTCCAGGAAGAGGTTTTCGGGCCCGTGCTGGCGGTCATCCCCTATACCGAATTCGACGAGGCTCTCGCAATGGCGAGCGATCATCAGTTCGGCCTCGCTTCGGTGGTCTTTTCCGAGAGCTACCGCAAGGTGATGAAGGCGGCGAACGAGATCGAGGCGGGCGAACTCTATGTCAACCGCTTCCCGGCCGATCCCTATCAGGGCTACCACGCCGGCTGGAAGCGGTCGGGTCTCGGCGGCGACGACGGCAAGCACGGCATGTTGGAATTCACCCAGACACGCCTCGTCATTCTCAAACACTGACCCTCGCGCGGCCCCAAGGGAATAGCCATGAAGATCACATCGCTTCAGACATACGTCGTCGCAACCCCCGCGCCGCATATCGGCGGCATGTATTGGATTTTCGTTGAGCTGGAGACGGCCTGCGGTATCCGCGGCGTCGGCGAAATCTATTCGACGGCTTTCCATCCCTCGGGCATTGCCATGCTGGTGGAAGACGTTTTCGCCCGCTACCTGGATGGCCACGACCCACATCAGATCGAACGCTTCTGGCGTGCCGCCTATTCGAGCGGCTTCACCCAGCGCCCGGATCCGACCATGGTCGGCATCATCTCCGGGCTTGAAATTGCCTGCTGGGACATCATCGGAAAGGCTGCGGGGCGTCCGGTGGCCGACCTTCTCGGCGGCACCGTGCACGAGAAGCTGCGGGCCTATACCTATCTCTATCCGAAAGACGCCAACGGCGAATATGACTACAACGATCCGGATCTCGCCGCAGAAGAAGCGATCCGCATGGTGGATGCCGGCTTCACCGCCGTGAAGTTCGATCCGGCTGGCCCGTACACCAACTATTCCGGGCACCAGTTGTCATTGCCGGTTATGGATCGCTGCGAGGAGTTTTGCCGAAAGATCCGCGACGCGATCGGCAACCGGGCGGATATCCTGTTCGGCACCCATGGCCAGATGGTCCCCTCGTCGGCGATCCGGCTTGCCAAGCGGCTGGAGAAATATGATCCGCTCTGGTTCGAGGAACCCGTACCCCCTGGTCAGGAAGCAGCCATGGCGGAAGTGGCCCGCGCCACCTCGATCCCGGTATCGACGGGCGAACGTCTGACGACCAAATATGAGTTCCAGAGAGTATTGCAGCTTGGCTCGGCCTCGATCCTGCAGATGAATGTCGCACGCGTCGGCGGCTTGCTGGAGGCGAAGAAAATCGCCGGGATGGCCGAGTCCTTTTATGCGCAGATTGCGCCGCACCTCTACAATGGCCCTGTGGGTGCAGCCGCCAGCATCCAACTTTCGGCCGCGACCCCGAATTTCCTGATCCATGAGGCCATCATGGATTTCGGAGGGTTCCATGCGGAGGTGCTGAAGTCCAAGCTGACCTTCGACGATGGCTACCTCATTCCGTCGCGCGAACCGGGTCTCGGCATCGAACTCGACCACGATGTCATCGCCCGGCACACGCCCTATACCGGTAACCGGCTGCATCTGCAGATGGCACCGGAACCTGTCGACGTGAAGGCCTTCGCGCCGGCCAAGGGTTGAGCACACCGATGGAATTTGACTTTGTCATCGTCGGCGCCGGCTCGGCCGGCTGCATTGTCGCCAGTCGTCTGAGTGAGAGCGGCCGCCATAGCGTGCTGCTGGTCGAGGCGGGCGGGGAGGACAAATCCTTCTGGTTCAAGATCCCGGTCGGATATGCCAAGAGCTACTACAATCCGAAGGTCAACTGGATGTATCGGACCGAGCCGGAGACGGAACTCGGCGGACGAAGGATCTATGCCCCGCGGGGGAAGGTCCAGGGCGGGTCGGGCTCGATCAATGCAATGGTTTTCGTAAGGGGCGACCGGAGCGACTTCGACGACTGGCGAGACGCCGGCAATCTTGGCTGGGCTTTTGATGACGTTTTGCCATTCTTCCGCAAGCTGGAAACCCATGCCCGGGGCGAAAGCCATTGGCATGGCGGCCATGGGCCAATCCATGTCACGCCAATGCGCGGTGGGACCCATGCCGTCAGCGATGCCTTCCTTGAAGCCTGCAATCAACTTGGGCTGCCGGCAAACGGGGATTTTAACGGCGCGACCATCGAGGGTGCCGGGGTCTATGACATCAACACACGCCGCGGCCAACGCTCCCATTCGAGCGCGGAATATCTGAGACCCGCCCTGCGCCGCGGTTCGGTTCACATCGAGCGCAACGCTCATGCGACCCGAGTGGTGCTCAGTTCAGATGGCAAAGCCCAGGCGGTGGAGGTCGTTCAAAATGGGCGGGTTCGGACCTTTCACGCGCGCCGGGAGGTGATCCTCTCGGCTGGTGCAATCGACACGCCGAAGCTGCTGCAACTGTCCGGCATTGCCGATGGGTCCGCGCTTCGTTTGTTGGGGATCCCGACCAAGCATCACCTGCCAGCCGTGGGACAGAACCTGCAGGACCATCTTTGCGCCAGTTTCTATTACCGCTCCAAGCAGCCGACGCTGAACGGCGATTTCGCCAGCCTGCTCGGTCAGGCGAAGTTTGGCCTTGCCTACCTGCTTCGACGCAGCGGCCCCTTTGCCATGAGCGTCAATCAGGCGGGTGGTTTCTTCCGCGGCCGACCTGAAGAAGCGCGGCCGAACATCCAGCTCTACTTCAACCCGCTCTCGTACCGTATCCCCGACAACCCTCGCGCCGGACTGACACCGGAGCCCTATCCGGGCTTCCTGATGGCCTTCAACGCCTGCCGTCCGACAAGCAGGGGGACCGTGAGCATCACATCGCCAGATCCGCTTTCTGCACCGCAGATCCGGCCCCATTATCTGACGACGGACCGGGATATTGAGGAGGTCTTGCAGGGCAGCCGGCTGATGCGGACAATTGCGTCTCAACCTGCACTCCAGTCCTGGATCGAGGAAGAAGTATCACCTTCGGCCAGTGCTGACAGCGATGAGAAGCTGCTGGAGTATTTCCGCCACAACAGTGGCTCAATCTACCATCTCTGTGGTAGCTGCCGAATGGGGTCCGACGCGGGCCAGTCCGTGGTCGATCACCGCTTGCGGGTGCATGGCATTCCCGGTCTGCGCATCGTCGACGCCTCTGTCTTTCCCAACATTACCGCTGGCAATATCAACGCCCCGACCATGATGGTCGCTGAGAAAGCCTCTTCAATGATCCTGGAAGATATGCGTTGAGCGCAAAAACGACAAAAGCCGGATCGAGATCCGGCTTCATCAAGTCTTGTTCTTGCGATCCCTTTACGCCGCGACCAGAACGCCGTTCAGATTGGTCAGTTCGGCCAGGTACTGCTCGAGACGGGTACGGTGCTCGTGATGCTCGACCCCTTCGAGCTCCTTGCGGGCTTCCTCGATGCGTTTCGTGAGCGTATCGGGGGCAATCTCGGCGAGCGGTACGGCCGATTCGGCGAGCAGGGTGCAGCCAGTCGGCAGGACGTCGGCAAAGCCGCCAAAGACGACATACTTGCTGACCTGGCCAGAAGCGAGCTTCACGCTGATGATGCCCGGCTTGATGGTCGTCATCGTCGGCGCATGATTGGCCATGACGGTCATTTCGCCGTCGGTCGCCGGAATCACGACCTCGCTCACCTGGGCGGAGAGCAGCAGACGCTCGGGCGAAACGAGCTCAAAGTTGAAATTGTCGGCCATGATCGTTCACTCTCTCATGAAGGGAGGAGCGGCACGCGGAAGCGGGTTCCGCGTGCCGACGTTCCATTCTTAGGCGGCTTCGGCAGCCAGGCGCTTGGCCTTCTCGATGGCTTCCTCGATGGAGCCGACCATGTAGAAGGCAGCTTCCGGCAGGTGGTCGTAGTCGCCGTTGACCAGGCCCTTGAAGCCCTTGATCGTGTCTTCGAGAGCAACCAGCTTGCCCGGCGAACCGGTGAAGACTTCAGCAACGAAGAACGGCTGCGACAGGAAGCGCTCGATCTTACGAGCGCGGGCAACGGTCTGCTTGTCGTCTTCCGACAGTTCGTCCATGCCCAGGATCGCGATGATGTCCTGCAGAGCCTTATAGCGCTGCAGCGTCGACTGAACCTTACGAGCGACTTCGTAGTGCTCTTCGCCGATGATCATCGGGTCGAGCATGCGCGAGGTCGAGTCGAGCGGGTCAACGGCCGGGTAGATACCCTTTTCGGCGATCGAGCGCGACAGAACGGTCGTGGCGTCCAGGTGGGCGAACGAGGTGGCCGGAGCCGGGTCGGTCAAGTCGTCGGCGGGAACGTAGATGGCCTGAACCGAGGTGATCGAGCCCTTGGTCGTGGTGGTGATGCGTTCCTGCATCTGACCCATGTCGGTAGCAAGCGTCGGCTGGTAACCAACGGCCGACGGAATACGGCCGAGCAGAGCCGACACTTCCGAACCTGCCTGGGTGAAACGGAAGATGTTGTCGACGAAGAACAGAACGTCCTGGCCCTTGTCGCGGAAGTCTTCAGCGATCGTCAGACCGGTCAGAGCGACGCGAGCGCGGGCACCCGGAGGCTCGTTCATCTGGCCATAAACGAGAGCGGCCTTGGAGCCTTCGCCACCGCCGTGCTTGTTGACGCCCGATTCGATCATTTCGTGGTAGAGGTCGTTGCCTTCGCGGGTACGTTCACCCACGCCAGCGAAGACCGAGTAACCACCATGCGCCTTGGCGACGTTGTTGATCAGTTCCATGATGAGAACGGTCTTGCCGACGCCGGCGCCGCCGAACAGGCCGATCTTACCGCCCTTGGCGTAGGGAGCCAGAAGGTCGACGACCTTGATGCCGGTGACCAGGATCTGGGCTTCGGTCGACTGCTCGACATAGGCCGGGGCTTCCTGGTGGATGGCGCGACGGCCCGAGGTGACCAGCGGGCCAGCTTCGTCAACCGGCTCGCCGATAACGTTCATGATACGACCCAGCGTTTCCGGACCGACCGGAACCGAGATCGGAGCGCCCGTGTCGGTGACCGGCTGGCCGCGAACGAGACCTTCGGTCGAGTCCATGGCGATCGTGCGAACCTGGTTTTCGCCAAGGTGCTGCGCGACTTCAAGAACGAGGCGGTTGCCGCCGTTGTCGGTCTCGAGAGCGTTCAGGATCGGCGGCAGTTCGCCGTCGAACGCGACGTCAACGACGGCGCCGATAACCTGAGTGACCTTACCGCGAGCACCGGCTGCGGACGTCACCGCCTGAGACTTGGGGGTAGCTGCCTTAGCCATTTGTCTTACCCTCTTTCCTTAACCTCAGAGCGCTTCCGCGCCCGAAATGATTTCAATGAGTTCCTTGGTGATCTGGGCCTGGCGCTGACGGTTGTAGGACAAGGTCAGCTTGTTGATCATTTCACCAGCATTGCGCGTCGCATTGTCCATGGCGCTCATCTTGGCGCCCATTTCACCAGCAACGTTTTCGAGCAGGGCCCGGAAGATCTGAACCGATATGTTGCGCGGGATCAGATCCGTGAGGATCGCCGACGCATCCGGCTCGTATTCATAAAGCGCGGTCGCACCCGTCTCCGAAACTGCAGCCGGCGGTGCTGCCGGAACGAGCTGGAGGGCGGTCGGAACCTGGCTGATCACCGACTTGAACTCGGCATAGAACAGCGTGCAGACATCGAACTCGCCGCGGTCGAACATGCCGATGACCTTGCGGCCGATAGCATCCGCATCGGCAAAGCCCATGCGCTTGACGTCACGCAGATCGACACGCTCGACGATCATGCCGCCGAATTCGCGACGCAGGCTGTCGTAGCCCTTCTTGCCGACGCAGAAGAACTTGACCGTCTTGCCGGCGGCCAGGAGCTTGCGCGCATGGTCACGGGCAAAACGCGAGATCGACGAGTTGAAACCGCCGCAAAGACCACGTTCCGCGGTGCAGACGACGAGCAGATGCACGTCGTCCTTGCCGGTGCCCGTCATCAGGCGCGGTGCGCTGTCGTCCGTGCCGACCGCCTGTGCGATATTGGCCAGGACGACGCCCATGCGCTGCGAATACGGGCGGGCAGCCTCGGCCGCTTCCTGAGCGCGACGCAGCTTCGCCGCGGCGACCATCTTCATCGCCTTGGTGATCTTCTGCGTCGCCTTGACGGAGGCGATCCGGTTTTTCAGATCCTTAAGTGAAGGCATCCGTTATCCGTCCTTGGCTTGAGCCTGAATTAGGCGAAGTTCTTGGCGAAGGTATCGAGAGCGGCCTTGAGCTTGCCCTTTGTATCGTCGCTGATCGCCTTTTCGGTGCGGATGGCGTCGAGGATCGCCTTGCCTTCCGAGTGGAGGTAGGAGAGCAGGCCCTGTTCGAACTTGCCGACCTGGTTCACGGCGATCTTGTCGAGATAACCGTTCACGCCGGCGAAGATCACCGCAACCTGTTCTTCCGTTTTCAGCGGCGAGAACTGCGGCTGCTTCAGGAGTTCCGTCAGACGGGCACCACGGTTCAGCAGGCGCTGGGTGGCGGCGTCGAGGTCGGAACCGAACTGGGCGAAGGCGGCCATTTCGCGATACTGGGCGAGTTCACCCTTGATCGAGCCGGCAACCTGCTTCATCGCCTTGACCTGAGCGGCCGAACCGACGCGCGAAACCGACAGACCGACGTTAACGGCCGGACGAATGCCCTGGTAGAACAGGTCGGTTTCGAGGAAGATCTGGCCGTCGGTGATAGAGATCACGTTGGTCGGAATGAAGGCCGAAACGTCGTTACCCTGGGTTTCGATGACCGGCAGAGCCGTCAGCGAGCCAGCGCCGGCGGCGTCGCCCATCTTGGCAGCGCGCTCGAGAAGACGCGAGTGCAGATAGAAGACGTCGCCCGGATAAGCTTCGCGGCCCGGCGGACGACGCAGCAGAAGCGACATCTGACGGTAGGCGACAGCCTGCTTGGACAGGTCGTCGTAAGCGATCAGGGCATGCTTGCCGTTGTCGCGGAAATATTCGCCCATCGCGCAACCGGCGAACGGTGCGAGGTACTGCATCGGAGCCGGGTCGGACGCGGTCGCAGCAATGACGATCGAGTACTGCAGGGCGCCGCGCTCTTCGAGCACCTTGACGAACTGAGCAACGGTCGAGCGCTTCTGGCCGATAGCAACATACACGCAGTACAGCTTGTCGTTTTCAGCGCCGCTGTCGTGGACAGCCTTCTGATTGAGGAAGGCGTCGAGGATGATGGCGGTCTTGCCGGTCTGACGGTCACCGATGACCAGCTCGCGCTGGCCGCGGCCGACCGGGATCAGGGCGTCGATGGCCTTGAGGCCGGTCGACATCGGCTCGTGAACCGACTTGCGCGGAATGATGCCCGGAGCCTTGACGTCGACGCGCGAACGCTTCGCGGCGTTGATCGGGCCCTTGCCGTCGATCGGGTTGCCGAGGGCGTCGACGACGCGGCCGAGCAGTTCCGGACCAACCGGGACGTCGACGATGGCGCCGGTCCGCTTGACGATGTCGCCTTCCTTGATTTCGCGGTCGGCACCGAACAGAACCACACCGACGTTATCGGCTTCGAGGTTGAGCGCCATACCACGGATGCCACCCGGGAACTCGACCATTTCGCCGGCCTGAACATTGTCGAGGCCGTAGACGCGGGCGATACCGTCACCGACGGACAGAACCTGGCCGACCTCGGAGACTTCCGCCTCTTTGCCGAAGTTCTTGATTTGATCTTTCAGAATTGCGGAAATTTCCGCGGCGCGGATATCCATCAGCCAACCTCTTTCAGTGCAAGCTTAAGGGTGGAAAGTTTGGTGCGAAGAGACGTGTCGATCTGGCGGGAGCCGACCTTGACGATCAGGCCGCCGAGCAGGGAGGGATCGACCGTGACGGAGATCGACACTTCCTTGCCGGTAACGCTCTTCAGCGCCGCCTTCAGTTCGGTTTCCTGCTCAGCCGAAAGTGCGTGAGCGGAGGTGACATCAGCCGTGACCTCGCCCTTGTGGCGGGCAACGGCCTGACGATAACCAGCCACCATGCCGGAAACGGCGAACAGGCGGCGATTGCCGGCGACGACCTTGAGGAAGTTCAGGACCAGCGCGCTGAAACCGGCCTTCTGGCCGATCGCGCTGATCGCGTTCACTTGATCCTCGGCCGTGAAAACAGGCGACAGAACCAGGCGCTGCAGATCGGCGCTTTCGTCGATCATCGCCTGGAAACGGTTGAGATCGGCAGCAACGACGTCAAGCGCACCGGCTTCGAGCGCAAGCTCGAAAAGCGACGATGCGTAACGCTCGGCCACGCCAGAAATCACTTGGGATGTGTCTGCCACGGGCAAAAAATTCCCTGCTCTTGACCCAGGACGCCCAGCACCTCGAAGAAGGCTCAGCAAGACCCTGAAATCGTTTTGTTTTCCCCAAAAACTCAAGCGAATTACGCTTGCGTTTTCCGAATTTCGCGGTTCGTCTAGCATAGCGTATCCAGACTCGCAACACGCGTATTAACGGTTTGCTCCCTGAGAGCAAGGCCTACGGCCGATTTTTGTCCGGATCTGCGTCAAATTGGCGAAATCCCCTTCGCCGGGAGGGCAAAGCCGATCTTCACGTCAGACCAAAGACATAGGCGAGCGGTAGGGCAGCAACAACAAGTTCTACAACCAGAAGGAGCATGTTGCGCCAGGTGCCCCCATGATCCGACATGATGGACAGGATGCGGGCGAAGGCGGCGAGTGCCATGGCGGCGCCGAAGGCGAGATAGACGGTCGGCTGTGCGAGCAGCAGGGCCGTTCCGGAAAAGCCGACGATCAACCCGCCGGCGGACCGCGTTGCCCCGAGGCCTTCCGGCCGGTCTCCGCTGATCGCAAGGCCGAGCAATCTGAGCGTCAGACCGGGTGCGAACAGGACGAAACAGCCAATCAGAGCTGTAGCAGCGGCAGCGACGAAGGCCAGTTGCTCGCCGGTTTCGGTTGGAAAATAGAACTCCATGGATGATCCTGAGATGAAGAAAGCCGCGCGGCTTATGGCACAGATCGCTCAAGGGCGGTATCGGCATTGAGGACTTTTCTTGCCCGCAACCGGCAGAACAGTCAGAGGAAGCTCTGCGGATCGACATCCACCTGCACCTGGATCGAGCGACGCTCTTTCGGGCCTCTCTCCAGGAGACTGCGCACGAAGCCCTGCATGTCGCTGCTGCGTCGTCCATGCACCAGGAGGCGGAAGCGATGACGTCCTCGGATCAGGGCGAGCGGGGCTTCGGCGGGTCCGAGGATGGTGATGCCCGGCTCGACCGGCGCGGTTTGCCGTAGCGCGCGCGCGTGGCCCTCGGCCTCGGCGCGCGTATCAGCGGAGACGATGATCGACACCAGACGGCCATAAGGCGGCAGTTGCGCCCGTTCCCGCTCGATGATCTCCCGCTCGTAGAAGGCCGTGGCATCGCCTGACACCAGTGCCTGCATCACCGGATGCTGCGGCTGGAAGGTCTGCATCAGACCAAGGCTCTTGCGACCGGTGCGCCCGGCGCGTCCCGTGACCTGAGAGAGAAGCTGGAAGGTGCGCTCGGCAGCCCGGGGATCACCGTTGGAGAGACCGATATCGGCGTCGATAATGCCAACCAGCGTCATCAGCGGAAAGTTGTGCCCCTTGGCGACGAGTTGAGTGCCGATGACGATGTCGGCTTCCCCATTGGCGATCGCCTCAAGTTCGAGACGCAGCCGCTTGACCCCGCCGAGATCGGACGACAGCACCAACGTACGCGCGTCCGGAAAATGTTTCTCGACTTCTTCCGCGATGCGTTCGACGCCGGGACCACAGGCGACGAGATGATCGAGGGTGCCGCATTCCGGGCATGCATTAGGCGTCGGCTCGTGATAGCCGCATTGGTGGCACTGAATCTGGCCCCGGAACCTGTGCTCCACCAGCCAGCTCGAACACTGCGGGCACTGGAAGCGATGACCACAGACCCGGCAGAGCGTCAGAGGCGCATAGCCGCGACGGTTGAGGAAGAGCAAGGCCTGCTCGCCCCGCTCGACCGCCTTGCCAACGGATCGCAGGAGCACCGGGGATAGGAAGCCGCCGCGCTCCGGCGGGTGCCGGCGCATGTCGATGAGATGCAGGTCCGGCATCGCCGCATCGGCGAAGCGGGTCGGCAGGTGGATGCGGTGATACCGTCCGGCGATGCAGTTGACCTGGCTCTCGACCGAGGGTGTGGCGGACACGAGAACAACCGGAAACTTGGCAATGCGGGCGCGGACCACCGCCATGTCGCGTGCGTTATAGAAGACGCGGTCTTCCTGCTTGAAGGCAGGGTCGTGCTCTTCATCGACGATGATCAGCCCCAGATTTTCAAAGGGCAGGAACAGGGCCGAGCGGGCACCGGCCACCACCCGGATTTCGCCCGTCGCTGCCTGCCGCCAGACCTTTTCGCGCGTCCGTGTCGCAAGATCCGAATGCCATTCGCCGGGTTTTGCGCCGAAACGGTCCTGGAAGCGCTCAAGGAAATTGGCGGTAAGCGCGATTTCAGGCAGCAGGATGAGCACCTGCTTGCCCTGTTTAAGCGTTTCCGCGATCGCCTCGAAATAGACCTCCGTCTTGCCAGACCCTGTTACACCATCAATCAGTGAGACGGAAAAACCACCATGGCGGATCTGCCCGCGCAACTCATCGGCCGCCTCCAACTGCGGTCCGGCCAGCCGATGTTCCGCGTAGTCGGGATCAGGCATCGCGACGATCGGCGGGGGCGGCAGGAAGACCTGCTCGAAAACGCCCTGCCTGGAGAGACCGTCGATGACGCTGGTGGAAACCCCGGTTGCGTGGGCGAGACCACTTTTCGTCCAGGCCAGGCCGTCACTGGCGAGCGCCAGCACCTTCTGCCGCGCCGGCGTCATCTTCTCCGGCTGGTAGCCGCTGTAACGAAGGCCCTCGATCATCGGTTCCGGGTCGAGCGCGGCCGGCGCGCGCAACGCCATGCGGGCGACGTAGCCGGGAGGCGAAAGCGTGTAGCTCGCCACCCAATCGAGGAAGGCGCGCATGTCCTGATCGAGCGGCGGGCAGTCGAAGACCTTGGTGATCTCGCGCAACTTCTTCGGATCAACGGTCGAACCGTCCTCGCCATCCCAGACGATGCCGACCACCTGGCGCGGCCCGAGCGGCACCTGGACGATCGCGCCCGGCTCGACGGTGACATCATCGGGCACGGCATAGCTATAGGCAGTGGGCGCCGGCATGGGCACCAGCACCGGCACGACCTTGCGGCGCGGACTGTCGAAGAGTTCGCCAAAAAGGGTGTTCGAATCGTCCTTCATCGGCGTGCAACTTGCCCCCGCCGGCCCGGAAAGGAAACACTCTTGTGATAGAACAGCCGGCCTTCGAGCGCTATCGCGACGCAGTTTCTAAGCGGGCAGACATTGCGGGATCAGGTGGAATATCTGCTCAAGGCTGTAGGCGTAATAGAGGCAGCCGGCGATGAAGATGATCCAGACGGCGATGACGCCCGCCATGCCGCCCGCACTGCGGCGTTTGAGCCTTCGCTCCCATCCGAAGCGCTCATCGGAAGAACCGTAGTACTCTTCCAGGAAGCGCAGGTAATCGCCGATCTTGAACACATGCCGCATCTGCAGGATGGAAAACAGCAGCCCCATGACTCCGAGGATGATCGGCACTTTCCAGAGCATGGAGAGTGCTTCGGTCGGAATATTCAGACAATCCGTTCCCCGACGGTCTTCGTGGAATTGGTCGCAAGCCACGCCACCATGGCCGCGGAAGCCACCGGCACGAACTGGACCATCATGAATATCTTTTCGATCGAGTTGTTGATCTCGGCTCTGAGACACCTGTATTCCTCGAAGTGAAATTCATGTTTTGGATCCATCGTCGCCCCGTTCTGTCATCAGAAGCTCTTGCCATGAGATAACAAGCAGAAAGAAGGAGCATGATAAAGTGCCAACTTCATGCAGAGCACTGCTGTTAGTGCTTCGGTAAGCAATCGCACGCCATCGTGGCCGAGTGGCACAACCTTTGAAGGCGCAAGAATTGATCCCGGCTGACGAAAGACTTCTCGGCGAGCGCGCCGCCTGGCTGGAAAGGCTTGGGGCGGAACGCCGCCTCTCCGGCAATACGCTGGAGGCTTATGAGCGCGATACCCGCCAGTTCCTGCAATTCCTGTCCGGCTACATCGGCGGCACGGTCCGTCTCGACGACGTCAAGGATCTGCGGCCAGCGGATCTGCGTGCCTTTCTCGCCTCTCGCCGGAAGGAAGGGGCCGGCGCCCGGTCGCTCGGACGCCATCTTGCGGGCCTTCGCTCCTTCCTGCGCTTCCTGGAGCGTAAGGGCCTGATCAATGCTGCCGGCGCGACGGCAGTGCGGTCTCCCAAGCAGCCGAAGTCCCTGCCCAAGCCGCTGACGGGCAGTCAGGCCGTCACAGTGGTCGACCGGAACACCCAAATGAACGAGGAACCCTGGATCGCTGCCCGCGATGCCGCCGTCCTCTCTCTTCTTTATGGCTGCGGTCTTCGCATTTCCGAAGCACTCGATCTCACCCCCACCGCCTTCAAAGCCGGTGCGACCAACCTGCGCATCACCGGCAAGGGCGGCAAGACACGGCTGGTTCCGCTTCTGCCCGTCGTCGCCGAGGCCGTCGACACCTATCGCAAGCTCTGCCCCTATCATCTGGAGGACGCCGAACCGCTCTTTCGCGGCGCGCGTGGCGGCAAGCTTCAGCCGGCGATCATTCAGCGCGAGATGCAGCGCCTGCGCTCGGCCCTCGGTCTTCCCGATTCGGCCACGCCCCATGCGCTGCGCCATTCCTTTGCTACACATTTGCTCGGAAGCGGCGGCGATCTGCGCACAATCCAAGAATTGCTGGGCCACGCCAGCCTCTCCACCACGCAGATCTATACCGGCGTCGACAGCGCCCGTCTCCTTGATGTCTACGACCGCGCTCATCCCCGCGCCTGACCCGCGTTAACCAAGATCATTAAGCGAACGTGAGGATCGGCCCCTTTATTGTCCCGTTCCACACAGGAGATGTCATGAATACGCACCGCTTCTATTCGCTGCGATCCGATCTGCCACGCCCCTCTGCGGCTGATCTGCTGCTCTGGCTCGCCGGTGCGCTGCCGCTCTTCCTGCTGGCCGCATTGGTGACCACGCTCCTTTCTCTGTCGCCGGCCCAGGCTTCCAGCGATATCGCATGCAACGGTCAGAACCTCCTGACCGTGATGGAGAAGGAAAATCCGGCAGAACTGAAGAAGATCCGCGACGAGGCGGCAAAGGTTCCGAACGGCAACGGCATTTTCTGGAAGATCGAAAAACCCGATATCGCTCCGTCCTGGCTGCTCGGCACCATGCACGTTACCGATCCCCGCGTCCTCACAATGCCATCAGGGGCACGGGAGGCGGCGGCGGCTGCCGATGCCGTTGTCATCGAATCGGACGAGATCCTCGACGAGCAGAAGGCGGGTGCGACGCTGCTGATGCATCCCGAACTGACCATGTTTACCGACGGCACCAGCATCAAGGACCATCTTAATGCTAACGATCTGAAAACGCTGGAGGCAGGTCTCAAGGAGCGGGGCCTGGCGCTCGGCGCGGTCTCACGGATGAAGCCCTGGATCCTCGCCAGCTTCGTCGCTCTGCCGGCCTGTGAAATGTCGCGCAAGGCGGCCGGCGCATCCTTCCTCGACAAGCAGATTGCAGAAGACGCCGTGGGGTCTGGCAAAAAAGTGGTGGGGCTCGAAACCATGGTCGAGCAATTGCAGGCCATGGCAGATCTGCCGGTCGATTTCCACTTTCAGGCGCTGATCGAAACCATCGCGCTGGGCGACAAGATGGAAGACGTCACCGAAACCATGACCGATCTTTATCTGGATGGCGAGATCGGCATGACCATGCCGATGCTGAAGGCCGTTGCGCCCACGCCTGAAGGCGGCGACGAAAGCGCCTATGCCGCCTTCGAGGACCGCATCGTGCGCGACCGCAACCTCGTGATGGCCAAGGGGAGCCTGCCGCTGCTGGAAAAGGGCAATGCCTTCATTGCCGTGGGGGCCCTGCACCTGCCGGGCGAAGAGGGCTTGGTCGAGCTTATCCGCAAGCAGGGCTTCACCGTCACGCGCGTCCCGGGCTGACCGCCTGGCCTCAGCCCAACCGCGCCAGCATGGTGCGGACGATGAGCTTGTGGAACGGAGTGATCGCGAGGATGTAAAATCGGCCGAACGAATTGTGCCGCTCAACAAGGGTCGTAATCGCAACTTTGCACACATGTGAACCTGCGGGCGCGACGTCGAGCACGATGCGGAAGTCCAGATGTCTGTCGTGAAAGCCGAGCACCACTTGGTCGTATCGGGCGCTGACGACAGGAAACGCGCCCACGCGCTCGCCCTGCGCTATTCCCAGTTCGGCAGACTTTAGCCCGAAGTGAGCAACGATTCGGTTGCGAAGCGCCAGGAGAAGCTGCACCCAACGAGGCGAACGTCCGAACAGCCGATGCGCGATGTCGAGCGCACTTTCGGACTGTAGGCCGATCGCAATCGCATAACGATCGGCCCAATCCGCCAATGGCAGTGCCGGATGGGGCAGCGTCATGTGTTCAAGAGATACCTTCGACATATTACGCCCCCAAGGCGGACCACCGCGGGGGCGCCGTCTTCAGCCTTTGGTCATACGCTGCGCAATCGGGGTCTTCCAGTAGAACTGGTGCACCAGCACTGCGGCAATATGAACCACGATCAGCACCCACATCAGGAGCTTCAATGGTCCGGCATGGACGAAGCCTGCGGTGTCGTTGCCGAAGTAATATTTGCCGATACCACTGAGCGGCAGGAGAATGAACAGCGCGTAGAAACTCCAATGCGCAATCTTCGCCGCGAGCCGCAGCACCGGAGGCTCCTCTGGCGGCGCGTCAGGCGCTCCACGCGTCAGGCGGACCACAAGCCGGATCAAGCCAAGACAGAGCACCGCGATGCCGACATAGGCATGGATATTGGCAGACGAGAGATCCTCGGGCGACGGCACTTCGCCCCGCTCATAGGCTTCCGTTGCCTCTTCCATGGCGTCAGAAAAGATCAGGTTGAAGAGGATGAGAAGGGCCATCGTCCAGTGCAGAGCTTTCTGGAGGATGGAATAAGACGTGGGAGCGAGCGCGGGCATGGTTTGCCTTTCGTCAATTGGGAAGGAGGCATTGCGCACGCATGATAAAGGCCGCCGCTTGGGGAGCAAGCGACGGCCTTCAATCTTACCGAAATATAATATTTGACCTATGTCAGGTCAACCGCATCACATGTGCAGCGGCTTGAAGAAGGTCGCCAGCGCCGCTTCCTTGACGGCTTCCGACATCGTCGGATGGGCGTGGCAGGTGCGACCGAGATCTTCGGACGAACCACCGAACTCCATCAGCACCGCGGCCTCATGGATCATCTCGCCGGCACCGAGCCCGATGATGTGCACGCCGAGAACACGGTCGGTGTCCTTGTCGGCGAGAACCTTGACGAAGCCCTCGGAGGCGAGCATGGCGCGGGCACGACCATTCGCCGTGAACGGGAACTTGCCGACCTTGTAGGCCACGCCTGCGGCCTTCAGCTCTTCCTCGGTCTTGCCGACAGAGGCGACTTCCGGTTGGGTGTAGACGACGCCCGGGATGACGTCATAGTTCACATGGCCATGCTGGCCGGCGAGGATTTCGGCCAGCGCCACACCCTCGTCTTCCGCCTTGTGGGCGAGCATCGGGCCCTTGACCACGTCGCCGATCGCATAAATGCCGGCGACATTGGTACGGTAGTGACCGTCGATTTCGACGCGGCCACGATTGTCGAGCGCAACGCCGGCTTCTTCGAGGCCGAGACCAGCCGTGTAGGGCTTGCGGCCGGTGGCAACGAGCACGACATCGGCTTCGAGCGTCTGGGCTTGACCGCCCTTAACCGGCTCGAACGTCACCTTCGCGCCCTCACCCGACTTCTCGACACCGGTCACCTTGGCGCCGAGGTTGAACTCGATGCCCTGCTTGGCGAGGATGCGCTGGAACTGCTTGGAGACTTCGCCGTCCATGCCGCCGAGGATCGTGTCGAGATATTCGACAACGGTCACCTTGGCACCGAGACGCGACCAGACCGAGCCGAGCTCAAGGCCGATGACGCCGCCGCCGACGACGATCATCCGGGCCGGCACCTTGTCGAGCGCGATGCCGCCGGTGGACGACACGATGATCTTCTCGTCGATCTCGACGGCAACGCCGGGAATGCCGGCAACGTCGGAGCCGGTGGCGATGACGATGTTCTTGGTTTCGAGGACCTGGACTTCACCGGCATCGTCGGTGACCTGCACCTTGCCGGCGCCGAGGATCTTGCCGGTGCCCTGGATGCCGTCGATCTTGTTCTTCTTGAACAGGAAGGCGACGCCCTCGACGTTGGACTTCACGGTCGCGTCCTTGTGCGCCATCATCTTCGGCAGGTTCAGCGTCGGTGCGCCGACGTCCACGCCGAGATCGCCCATGCCATGGGCGGCATGGTGGAAGACTTCCGAAGCATGCAGCAGGGCCTTGGACGGGATGCAGCCGATGTTGAGGCAGGTGCCGCCATAGGTCGCGCGCTTCTCGACGACTGCGACCTTGAGACCGAGCTGGGCCGCCTTGATCGCGCAGACATAGCCGCCGGGGCCCGAACCGATAACGATGACATCATAAGACATGGGATTTTCCTTCGTTTTCGGCGGTTAACGGCCGCCGCTGACATTCAAGATGGCGCCTGTGACATAGGAAGCCTGAGGGGAAAGCAGATAGAGCACGCTGTCGGCCACCTCATCGGCCGTTCCGGGCCGCTGCATCGGGACCATGGGCGCGAGATCACGGGCACGGTTGGGCAGGCCGCCGGATGCGTGGATGTCTGTGTCGATGATGCCTGGGCGGACGGCATTGACCCGGATGCCCTCGCTCGCGACCTCGCGGGAAAGCCCCACGGTAAAAGTATCGATGGCGGCCTTCGCCGCAGCATAGTCGACATACTGGCCAGAACTACCGAGCACGGCGGCCATGGACGAGATATTGACGATCACGCCACCCTGCCCGCCATGTTTCGTCGACATGCGCTTCACCGCTTCCGTGGCGCAGCGGATCTTGCCGATCACATTGACGGCGAACATGCGGTCGAGCCGCGCACGGTCGAATTCCTCGACCCGCGCGGTGACATCGACGACGCCGGCATTGTTGACCAGTGCATCCAGTCGGCCACGGCGATCGACGGCGGCAAAGATCGCGGCGATCCCTTCTTCGGTCGCCGTGTCAGCCTGCACGACGTCAGCTGCAGCGCCAGACTTCTGACACTCTGCCGCCACGGCCTCCGCAGCCGCTTTGTCGGAGCGATAATTGACCAGCAGGTCGTAACCCTGAGCAGCAGCCTTCCTGCAGACTGCAGCGCCGATACCTCGGCTGCCACCGGTCACGAGAAGGAGGGGACGGCTTGTCATGCGGCACATCCCTTGAATTCGAAGACATCCCAAGGGCTCGTTTCCAGCCCCTTGCCCGCCGACGAGGCGATGACGGACGGCCCGAAACCCGGCAGGAGCAGCGCGTCGGGTGCATCCGCACCTTCCGGCGGCAACAAATCGACATGGCCGGTCTTCGTGTCGATACCGTAGACGATACCCTTCCAGACGGTGCAGGCGGCGAGATCGGCCCCCGTCACGTCGCCCTCAGGGCAGTTATTCATCAGCATGCCGACAGGGCGTTCGATCTCCGGGTCGTACATGACGTGGCCGCTGAGTTTCAACTTGCCGATTGTCGTAGAGAAGCCATGGGTGACCGGCGTATTCTCGCCGCTTGCAGCTGCAAACACGAGTTCGACGCCGGTTTCGGCTTCCCTATAGGTGGCTTTTTCGATTCGGCAATCGGCAGCCAGGGACGCGTAGGGCAACGCGAGCGCAGCAAGCAGAACCGGTGCTCCAACCGTCGCGCCCATGCCTCACCTCAAAACGCCAGCGCGAGGAACATCAGACCGAGGCCGACCATGGAGCCGGTCCAGACGAGCGAGCGGATATAGGGAATGCCGCCCAGATAGAGAGGATAGTAGACAATGCGCCCTACGAACCAAATGATGGCGCCGGCCAAACCGAGGCCCGAGGTTTCTCCGGTGAAAAGCAGGCCCGCGGCGAGCGCCACAAAGGCCGGATAGGTTTCACGGAAGTTGGAAGACGCCCGGGCAGCACGGCCGGCGAGCTTGCCCGCCGGCTGCTTGTTGTCGTCCCGGGGTCCAGCATTCCACGCGGCGCCCAACTCTTTGGTGGCAAGCATGCCCTGAAGCAGGACATGCGCAACCAGAAGAACCACGCTCCAGGCAAGGAGCAGGACGAGCGGTGAGGCGGAAACGGATACCGGCTCCATAACGAGGTCTCCTTAGAGGTCGAGAACCAGACGTTCCGGATCCTCAAGGCTCTCCTTGACGCGAACGAGGAAGGTGACCGCTTCCTTGCCGTCGACGATGCGGTGGTCATAGGACAGAGCAAGATACATCATCGGGCGAATGACGATCTGGCCGCCGACGACAACAGGGCGCTCCTGGATCTTGTGCATGCCGAGGATGCCCGACTGCGGAGCATTCAGGATCGGCGATGACATCAGCGAGCCATAGACGCCACCATTGGAGATGGTGAAGGTGCCACCCTGCATATCGGCCATCGAGAGCTGACCGTCACGGGCAGCCTTCCCGAGGCGACCGATTTCCTTTTCGATGCCGGCGATCGACATCTGGTCGGCGTCGCGCACGATCGGCACGACAAGACCCTTGTCGGTGCCGACGGCGACGCCGATATGGCAGTAGTTCTTGTAAATGATGTCGGTGCCGTCGATTTCAGCGTTTACGGCCGGCAGTTCCTTCAGGGCGTGGGTCACGGCCTTGGTGAAGAAGCCCATGAAGCCGAGTTTCACGCCGTGCTTCTTCTCGAAGATGTCCTTGTAGCGGTTGCGCAGGTCCATCACCGCCTTCATGTCCACCTCGTTATAGGTGGTCAGCATGGCCGCCGTGTTCTGGGCATCCTTGAGGCGCTTGGCGATCGTCTGGCGCAGACGCGTCATCTTCACGCGCTCTTCGCGCGAAGCATCGTCAGCCGAAGAGGCCGGGCGCGGAGCAGCCGGAGCAGCAGCCGGCGCCGGAGCGGAAACGCCCTTGGCGATGGCGGCGAGGACGTCGCCCTTCAGCACCTGGCCACGCTTGCCGGAGCCGTCGACATCGGCAGTCGAAATGTTGTTGTCGGCAGCGAGCTTGGCAGCGGCCGGGGCAGCTGGCATGGACGAAGTGGCAGCAGGTGCGGCCGGAGCGGCGGCTGCCGGAGCAGGTGCGGCTGCGGGCGCAGGTGCTGCGGCAGGCGCCGGAGCAGCCGCACCGGCAGAACCGGCAGCGCCTTCGGCGATCTGGCCGAGCAGCGCGCCGAGACCGACGGTTTCGCCGTTCTGGGCGACGATTTCGGTCAGCACGCCCGAGGCCGGAGCCGGGACTTCGACGGTCACCTTGTCGGTTTCCAGTTCGACGAGCGGTTCGTCGGCCTTGACGGTGTCGCCGACCTTCTTGAACCAGGTGCCGACAGTGGCTTCGCTGACGGATTCGCCGAGGGTGGGTACGCGGATTTCAGTGGCCATGATCTCAATTCCGTTGGTCAGAGAAGGTTTCGGTCTGCGAGGGAAAGACTGGGCGGATCAACCGCCCAGTGCGTCCTCGAGGAAGGCTTCGAGCTGGGCGAGGTGCTTCGACATCAGGCCCGTTGCCGGCGAGGCGGCAGCCGGACGGCCGGTGTAGCGCACGCGCTGGTACTTGGCGTCGATGTGAGCGAGCACCCACTCCAGATAAGGATCGATGAAGGACCAGCCGCCCATGTTCTTCGGCTCTTCCTGGCACCAGACCATCTCTGCGTTGCGGAAGCGCGAGAGCTCGTTGATGAGCGCCTTGGCCGGGAACGGATAGAGCTGTTCGATGCGCAGCAGGTATATATCGTCGATGCCGCGCTTTTCGCGTTCTTCCAGCAGGTCGTAATAGACCTTGCCGGAGCAGAGCACGACGCGACGGATCTTTGCGTCCTTCTGCAGCTTGATCGGGCCGTCCTTGATGACCTCGGCATCGTCCCAGAGCAGCCGGTGGAAGGAGCTTTCGCCAGCCATTTCTGCAAGGCTCGACGTTGCACGCTTGTGACGCAACAGCGACTTCGGCGTCATGAGAATGAGCGGCTTGCGGAAATCTCGCTTCACCTGACGGCGCAGGATGTGGAAGTAGTTGGCCGGCGTCGTGACATTGGCGACCTGCATGTTGTCTTCCGCGCAGAGCTGCAGGAAGCGCTCAAGGCGTGCCGACGAGTGTTCCGGCCCTTGCCCTTCGTAGCCGTGCGGCAGCAGGCAGACGAGACCGGACATGCGCAACCACTTGCGTTCGCCCGACGAGATAAACTGGTCGAAAACGACCTGCGCACCATTGGCGAAGTCGCCGAACTGGGCTTCCCAGAGGGTCAACGCGTTCGGACGGGCCAGCGAGTAGCCGTATTCGAAGCCAAGAACGGCCTCTTCCGACAGCATCGAATTGATGACTTCGTAACGGGCCTGGTTCGGCGCCAGGTTGGCGAGCGGGATGTAGCGCTCTTCGGTTTCCTGATCGTATAGAACCGAGTGGCGCTGCGAGAACGTGCCGCGCTCGCAATCCTGACCGGACAGGCGGATCTTGTGACCTTCGACGCAGAGCGAACCGAAGGCGAGCGCTTCACCCATGGCCCAGTCGATGCCTTCGCCGGTCTCGATCATCTGCGCCCGGTTTTCCATGAAGCGCTGGATCGTGCGGTGAGCCTTGAAGCCTTCGGGAATGGTCGACAGCTTGCGACCGATTTCCTTCAACTGCTTCATCGGCATGGCGGTCTTGCCGCGACGCTGCTCATCGGCATTATCGGCGGTTCTGAGACCCGACCAGGCACCATCGAGCCAGTCGGCCTTGTTCGGCTTGTAGCTCTGGCCGGCTTCGAATTCCTGTTCGAGATGAGCGCGCCAGTCGGCCTTCATCTTTTCCAGTTCACCTTCGGTGATCAGGCCTTCCGCGATCAGACGTTCGCCGTAGATCTGCACGACCGTCTTGTGGGCGCGGATCTCCTTGTACATCTTCGGTTGGGTGAAGCTGGGCTCGTCGCCTTCGTTGTGACCGAAGCGGCGATAGCAGAACATGTCGACGACGACAGGCTTGTGGAACTTCATGCGGAATTCGGTTGCAACCTTGGCCGCATAGACGACCGCTTCCGGGTCATCGCCGTTCACATGGAAGATTGGCGCTTCGATCATCTTCGCGACGTCGGACGGATAGGGCGACGAGCGCGAGAAGGCCGGATTCGTCGTGAAGCCGATCTGGTTGTTGATGATGACGTGCAGCGTGCCGGCAACGCGGTGACCGCGCAGGCCAGAAAGGCCGAGGATTTCGGCCGTAACACCCTGGCCGGCAAAGGCCGCATCACCATGCAGCAGCAGCGGCAGAACCTTGGCGCGCTCCTTGAGCGGGATGACGTCGCCGTCCCAAACCTTGGCGAGCTGGTCCTGCTTGGCACGGGCCTTGCCCATGACGACAGGGTTGACGATTTCCAGATGCGACGGGTTCGCTGTCAGCGACAGGTGCACCTTGTTGCCGTCGAACTCGCGGTCAGAGGAAGCGCCGAGATGGTACTTCACGTCACCGGAGCCTTCGACCTCGTCGGGCTTGAAAGAACCACCCTTGAACTCGTGGAAAACTGCGCGATGCGGCTTGTGCATGACGTTGGTCAAAACGTTCAGACGACCGCGATGGGCCATGCCGAGAACAACTTCTTCCAGACCGTCCTGGCCGCCGCGCTTGATGATCTGTTCGAGCGCCGGGATCAGCGATTCACCGCCGTCGAGGCCGAAGCGCTTGGTGCCCTTGTACTTGACGTCGATGAATTGCTCGAAGCCTTCGGCCTCGATCAGCTTCTGCAGGATCGCCTTCTTGCCGTTCGGCGTGAATTCGACACCCTTGCCAGGACCTTCGATACGCTCCTGGATCCAGGCCTTTTCTTCCGGATTGGAGATATGCATGAACTCGACGCCGAGCGTCGAGCAATAGGTCCGCTGCAGGATGTCGAGCATCTGCGGGATCGTGGCATATTCCAGACCCAGCACGTTATCGATGAAAATCTTACGGCTGTAATCGGCTTCGGTGAAGCCGTAATTGCTCGGCGAAAGCTCGTTATAGTCTTCGACCGGAGCGGCCAGACCGAGCGGATCGAGCTTGGCATGCAGGTGACCACGCATGCGGTAGGCACGGATCATCATGATGGCGCGCACGCTGTCGCGCGTTGCCTGAAGCACTTCGGCTTCCGAAACCGGCTTGCCAGTTGACGCAGCGGTCGCCTCGACCTTGGCCTGCACCTTCTTTTCGATGACCTTCTCGACCACGCCCCAATTGCCGTCGAGCGCATTGACCAGATCGCCGCCCTCGGCGATCGGCCAGTTCTTGCGCTGCCAGGAGGCGCCCTTGGCGGCCTTCTTCACGTCGGTCGGATTGTCGGCTAGTGCCTTGAAGAAGGCCCGCCATTCGTCGGACACCGACGAGGGATCGTCTTCGTAACGTGCGTAAAGCTGTTCGATATAGGCCGCATTCTGTCCGTCGAGGAACGACGTGACCAGGAACTGCTCGTTGGCTTCTTGCCTACCCATGGTGTTTCGCGAGCGCTTCGGCCCGCCTCCCGACTAGAATTGATGGCCGGATGCCCGGCCTGCCGCTCACGATCGCCTCGAATGCGAATCGCCTAATAGATGCGAAATCCAGGCGTAGGATTGATCCATCAACCCTTCGCCTGGCTTGATTTTGGTCAGGTCTCAGCCCTTGAGGACTTCGACCAGGGTCTTGCCCAGACGTGCCGGCGAAGGCGAAACCTTGATGCCGGCGGCTTCCATGGCAGCGATCTTCGATTCCGCATCGCCCTTGCCACCCGACACGACGGCACCGGCATGGCCCATGGTGCGGCCCTTCGGGGCGGTACGACCGGCGATGAATCCGGCCATCGGCTTCTTGCGGCCCTTCTTGGCTTCATCGATCAGGAACTGGGCTGCATCTTCTTCAGCCGATCCGCCGATTTCGCCGATCATGATGATCGAGGTCGTGGCCGGGTCGGCCAGGAACATCTCGAGCACGTCGATGAATTCGGTACCCTTGACCGGGTCGCCACCGATGCCGACGGCGGTCGTCTGGCCGAGACCTTCGTTCGATGTCTGGAACACGGCTTCATAGGTAAGTGTTCCCGAGCGCGATACAATGCCGACCGAACCCTTGCGGAAGATCGAGCCCGGCATGATGCCGATCTTGCATTCTTCCGGCGTCAGGATGCCCGGGCAGTTGGGGCCCAGCAGACGCGACTTGGACTTGTCGAGCTTGGCCTTGACCCGCACCATGTCCATGACCGGGATACCCTCGGTGATGCAGGTGATGAACGGGATCTCGGCGTCGATCGCTTCGATGATGGCGTCGGCTGCACCGGCCGGCGGAACATAGATCACGGATGCGTCGGCACCGGTCTTTTCCTTGGCTTCGGCAACGGTCGCGAAGATCGGCAGGGTTTCACCCTTGGAGCCGGTCCAGTTTTCGCCACCCTTCTTCGGATGGATACCGCCGACCATCTGCGTGCCGTAATAGGCGAGCGCCTGTTCGGTGTGGAAGGTTCCGGTCTTGCCGGTCAGGCCCTGAACGAGGACCTTGGTGTTCTTATTCACGAGAATGGACATTCTTTGATCCCGATCTCTACCGTGAGCTCTTGCGTCGTTTCATCCATAGAATGGCGACGCAGCAAATTATGACGATGCCGACAGCGGCGAAGGGGGAAAGCGGCACGCACAATGTGAACGCTGCCGGTGATGCATCCTCGTCGAACGCTTCACAAAACTTTTCCTCTTCCTGCCACCAAAACCAGCAGGCAATGAGAGCCAGCACCGCAAATGCGATGATGGCTCTCGTATTCATCAGCCGTTGATCGCCGCGACGATCTTCTTGGCAGCGTCGTCCAGATCGTCGGCTGCGGTGATCGCGAGGCCGGATTCGTTCAGGATCTTCTTGCCAAGTTCGACATTGGTGCCTTCGAGACGAACGACGAGCGGAACCTTGAGGCCGACTTCCTGCACGGCGGCGACAACGCCTTCCGCAATCACGTCGCACTTCATGATGCCGCCGAAGATGTTGACGAGGATGCCCTCGACCTTCGGGTCAGCCGTGATGATCTTGAAGGCAGCCGCGACCTTCTCCTTGCCGGCACCACCGCCGACGTCGCAGAAGTTTGCCGGCTCCTTGCCGTAGAGCTTGATGATGTCCATCGTCGCCATGGCGAGACCGGCACCGTTGACCATGCAGCCGATATTGCCGTCGAGGGCAACGTAAGCGAGGTCCCACTTCGAGGCTTCGATTTCCTTCGAGTCTTCTTCCGTCTCGTCGCGGAGCGCGCGAACGTCGTCGTGGCGGAACAGTGCATTGCCGTCGAACGAGACCTTGGCGTCGAGAACGCGCAGGTGACCGTCCTGCATGACGATCAGCGGGTTGATCTCGAGCAGGGCCATGTCCTTTTCGGCGAAGGCCTTGTAAAGGATCGGGAAGAGCGACTTGGCATCTTCCGCAGCAGCGCCGGTCAGTTCCAGCGCAGCCGTGATCTTGGCAACGTCGGCGGCCGTGACGCCAGCCTGCGGATCGATGGCGATCGTGTGAATCTTCTCGGGCGTGTCGTGGGCCACGGCTTCGATGTCCATGCCGCCTTCGGTCGAAACGACGAAGGCAACCTGGCCGACCGAGCGGTCGACGAGCAGCGAGCAATAGAGTTCGCGGGCGATGTCGGCGCCGTCTTCGATGTAGAGACGGTTGACCTGCTTTCCGGCTTCACCAGTCTGAGCCGTCACCAGCGTGTTGCCGAGCATGTCCTTGGCATGCGCCACGACTTCCTCGATCGACTTCGCCAGGCGAACTCCGCCCTTGGCGTCCGGGCCAAGTTCCTTGAACTTGCCCTTGCCGCGACCGCCGGCATGGATCTGGCTCTTGACCACGTAGAGCGGGCCGGGAAGCTGCTTGGCTGCAGCTTCGGCTTCTTCGACCTTGAGGATCGCCACACCCTTTGCGACCGGGGCGCCAAACTCCTTCAGGAGGGCCTTGGCCTGGTATTCGTGAATGTTCATCGTCGTGTCCCTATTCTGGGCCTATGGCGCTTACTTGAGAGCCGGGGCGATATTGATGCAGGCTTCGCAGAGACCAGCGACCGCGCCGACAGACTTCTGGAAGGCTTCTTCCTCGGCCTTGTTCAGGTCGATCTCGATGATGCGCTCAACACCGCCTTCACCGATGACGACGGGTACGCCGACATACATGTCCTTCACGCCGTACTGGCCGGTGAGGTAGGCAGCGCAGGGCAGAACGCGCTTCTTGTCCTTGAGGTAGGACTCGGCCATCTCGATGGCGGAAGCAGCAGGCGCATAGTAGGCGGAACCGGTCTTGAGCAGGCCAACGATTTCAGCGCCGCCGTCACGGGTGCGCTGGATGATTTCTTCCAGGCGCTCCTTGGTGACCCAGCCCATCTTGACGAGGTCGGTCAGCGGAATGCCGGCAACGGTCGAGTAACGGGCGAGCGGCACCATGGTGTCGCCGTGACCGCCGAGGACGAAGGCGGTGACGTCTTCCACCGACACGTTGAACTCAGCCGAGAGGAAGTGGCGGAAGCGGGCCGAGTCGAGAACACCGGCCATGCCGACGACCTTGTTTGCCGGAAGGCCGGAGAACTTCTGCAGGGCCCAGACCATCGCGTCGAGCGGGTTGGTGATGCAGATGACGAAGGCGTTCGGGGCATACTTCTTGATGCCGGCGCCGACCTGTTCCATGACCTTGAGGTTGATGCCGAGCAGGTCGTCGCGGCTCATGCCCGGCTTGCGGGCAACGCCGGCGGTGACGATGCAGACGTCGGCGCCTTCGATGGCGGCATAATCGCTCGCGCCAGACAGCTTGGCATTGAAACCTTCGACCGGACCGGACTGGGCGATATCGAGACCCTTGCCCTGCGGGATGCCGTCAGCAATGTCGAACAGGACGATATCGCCGAGTTCCTTCAGACTGGCGAGATGCGCCAGCGTTCCACCAATCATACCAGAACCGATAAGAGCGATCTTTTTGCGCGCCATTGCAGAGCTTCCTTTTAGATCCAAAACCAAGGTCGAGACGAAGTGTTAGCCTGTCCTTGTGGACAGACCGAATAGACCCAACCTGATAGAATCGCAATCGATAATTTTCAGTGTATGAATTTCAATCGGTTAGAAGACAAAATTCTTACGTAAAGGTAAGAATCTTCGTCACATGCTCGTCATGTTTTCGCGCGGACTTCTTCATGGTCGGCGAGATAGTTGGTGCTTCGCATCTCAAAAAGGCGCGAAACGGTCCGATCAAACTCGAAACCTTCAGTGCCTTTCTTTGCTGTCAGGAGCTCCTCGGGCATGGCGACGGCCGACGCGAAGAGGCGCACCCGCGCATCGTAGAGCGCATCGATCAGGATGATGAAACGCTTCGTCTCGTTGCGCTTTTCCGGACCAAGATGCGGGATGTTCTCGACGAAGACGACATCGAAGCGTTCGGCAATGGCGAGGTAATCGGAGGCGCCCAGCGGACGCGCGCAGAGTTCGTCGAAGGTGAAGCGTGCATGGCGCCCGGAAGCCCTTGATATCTCGACCACCCGGCCCTTCATTTCGATTGTCGCGGGGACTTCAGGCTTTCCGCCGGTAATATGGGTCCAGGCACGATCCATTTGGGCCGACGCCTCTTGTGAAAGGGGCGCCACATAGACGGGCAAGCTTTCCAGCTTCTCAAGGCGGTAGTCCGTCGGCGAATCGAGAGAGGCGACCTCAACATACTGTTGCAGAAGCCCGACGAAGGGCAGGAACAGGCTGCGGTTCAGCCCGTCGCGATAGAGGTTGTCCGGCTCAACATTCGAGGTGGCGACAAGGATACAGCCGCGCGCGAAGAGTTCGGTAAAGAGCCTGGCAAGGATCATTGCATCGGCGATGTCCGTGACGGTAAATTCGTCGAAGCACAGAAGCTGCGCTTCGTCGCGCAGCGCTGCCGCCACCGGCGGCACGGGATCCGCCTGCTTCGTTTCGCCGGCCTTCAGTTTCTGGCGATGCGCGTGGATGCGGCCATGCACGTCCGCCATGAATTCGTGAAAATGGGCTCGCCGCTTCTTCTCGATCGGCGCCAGCTTGAAGAACAGGTCCATCAGCATGGTTTTGCCCCGGCCCACACTGCCATGGACATAAAGGCCCATAATGGGTGTCTGCGGCTTGCGACGCTGGGCGAACATCCAGCCCAGCGCGCTGGATTTGGACGCCGGCTTGCGGGCCTTGAGCTCGGTCAGGATCCGGTCGAGCTTTCGCGCCACCTGCAATTGAGCCGCATCCGGCTGCAGGGTTCCCGCCTCCGTCATCGCGCGCAATTGTTCGACGACGCTGAGCGCATAATCAGGAATGGGCTGCATGGGATAGATCCTTGGTGACGGCCATGTGGCCGTCACAGGATGGAGGATGGGATCAGCGGCTCAGGCTTACCGGCTGGCCAGATCCGGTGCTACCGTCAAAACGGGCATCTGCAGTCTTGTAAAGGCTGCCGATCGTATTGCCGTTACGATCCTTGAGCACAACCTGCTTGCCGGCCACTTCCCAGGAACCCATCGCCGTCAACTCTCCCGAGCAACCACGGGTCCCGCCACGCGAGCCACTGCCGAGGTTTGTGAGCGTCAGGAACATATCGCAGCTGACGCCGGCGCTCTGAACTCGCCAGTTACCGACCATGGATTCTTTCGTCACGTCCAGCGCGGTACCTGGTGCGGCTGCCATACCGCCTGCGGCGGCCGTATTGGCCGGGGCTGCCGGGAACTGTCCAGGAGTGGCGCCGCCGGGAGGTGGCAACTGGCCAGACTGTACGGAAGGAACCGGTTGTGCCTGGAGAGGTGGCAGAGCGCTGTTGCCATTGTCCACGCTGTTATAGGACGTTCTCTGACAGCCTGCGAGTGCCAGAAGAATGGCGACTCCGGTGACCGCATGGAAAGACTTCATTATGACACTCCCGCTCTTGCGACTCGCGCCGCAACCTGCCGTACAACTGGGTTAGAAATATGTTACGCCGATATGGTTAATCAAGTTCCATGTCTCCCGCGATCTATAGCTGGCACTATACGGACAAACTAAGGCCGCCCGAAACTGGTTCCGGGCGGCCTCGCAATGTCGTGATCGCCGGTTAGCTGCGGCGCTCGACCATCATCTTCTTGATTTCGGCAATGGCCTTCGCCGGGTTCAACCCCTTCGGGCAGGCCTGAGCGCAGTTCATGATCGTGTGGCAGCGATAAAGGCGGAAAGGATCCTCGAGGTTGTCGAGGCGCTCGCCGGTCGCTTCATCTCTTGAGTCAATCAGCCAGCGATAGGCCTGCAGCAGGACGGCCGGACCGAGATAGCGATCGCCGTTCCACCAGTAGCTCGGACAGGAGGTCGAGCAGCAGGCGCAGAGAATGCACTCGTAGAGACCGTCGAGTTTCTGGCGGTCGTCATGGCTCTGCTTCCACTCCTTGGCGGGCGGGGGCGAGACCGTCTTCAGCCAGGGTTCGATCGAGCGATGCTGGGCGTAGAAGTTGCTGAGATCCGGAACGAGATCCTTGACCACAGGCATATGCGGCAGCGGATAGACCTTCACCGTGCCGTTGATGTCATCCATGCCCTTGGTACAGGCGAGCGTGTTGGTCCCGTCGATGTTCATCGCGCAGGAACCGCAGATGCCTTCACGGCAGGAACGGCGCAAAGTCAGTGTCGGGTCGATATTGTTCTTGATGTAGAGAAGGCCATCGAGAACCATCGGGCCGCAATCATCGACATCGATGTAATAGGTATCGATCCGCGGATTGGCGCCATCGTCGGGGTTCCAACGATAGATCCGATATTCGCGAACGTTCTTCGCATCAGCCGGCTTCGGCCAGACCTTGCCTTCTGTGACCTGGGAATTCTTGGGGAGAGCGAGTTCTACCATGATGAGTTCCTCAAATCAGTACACACGAGCTTTCGGCGCGATCTTTTGCGGATCGATGCCTTCAGCGATGAGCTCGGTGTGGACGGGGCGGTAGTCGAGCTTGACGTCACCCGCTTCCGAGACCCAGGCAAGCGTATGCTTGCGCCAGTTCTCGTCATCGCGCCCGGCGAACGGACCAGACGTGTAGTCTTCGCGGGCGTGCGAACCGCGGCTTTCCTTGCGGGCCTCGGCCCCATAGACCGTGGTGATCGCATTGGCCATAAGGTTATGCAGCTCGAGCGTCTCGACCAGATCGGAATTCCAGATCATCGAACGATCGGTGACCTTGATATCAGGCAGTTCCTTCCAGATAGCCGACAGGCGCTTGCAGCCGCTCTCGAGCGATTCCTGCGTGCGGAAGACGGCGGCATCTTCCTGCATGGCGCGCTGCATCTTGTCGCGCAGCACGGCAGTCGGGGTCTGGCCCGACGCGTGACGCGTCTTGTCGAAGCGGTCCATGATCTTGTCGCAGGCGGAAACATTCAAATGCGGGATCGGCTCGGCCTTGTTGATGACCTCGGCAGCCCGGATCGCAGCGGCGCGGCCGAAGACAACGAGGTCGATCAGAGAGTTGGAGCCTAGACGGTTCGCACCATGGACCGAGGCGCAGCCCGCTTCGCCGACGGCCATCAGACCCGGGATGATGCGTTCCGGATTACTGGAGTCGGCATTCAGGACTTCGCCCCAGTAGTTCGTGGGAATGCCGCCCATATTGTAGTGAACGGTCGGCAGAACCGGGATCGGCTCGCGGGTCACATCGACGCCGGCAAAAATCTTCGCCGATTCCGAGATGCCCGGAAGGCGCTCGTGCAGCACGGCCGGATCGAGGTGGTCGAGATGCAGGAAGATGTGATCCTTGTTCTTGCCGACGCCGCGGCCTTCGCGGATTTCCATTGTCATGCAGCGTGAGACGACGTCACGCGAGGCGAGGTCCTTGGCAGACGGTGCATAGCGCTCCATGAAGCGCTCGCCCTCGGAGTTGACGAGATAACCGCCTTCGCCGCGCGCACCCTCGGTGATCAGGCAGCCGGCGCCATAGATGCCGGTCGGATGGAACTGGACGAATTCCATATCCTGCAGCGGAAGGCCCGCACGGGCGATCATACCGCCGCCGTCACCGGTGCAGGTATGCGCCGAGGTCGCGGAAAAGTAGGCGCGGCCATAACCACCGGTCGCCAGCACGACCATCTTGGCCGAGAAGCGATGGATCGTGCCGTCGTCCAAGTTCCAGGCGACGACGCCGGTGCAGCGGCTGCCATCGTCAGACATGATCAGATCGAGCGCGAAATATTCGATGAAGAATTCCGCATTGTTGCGCAGCGACTGGCCATAGAGCGTGTGCAGGATGGCGTGGCCGGTGCGGTCGGCGGCAGCGCAGGTGCGCTGTACCGGCGGGCCCTCGCCGTAGTTCTGCATGTGACCGCCGAACGGGCGCTGGTAGATCTTGCCTTCCTCGTTACGCGAGAAGGGAACGCCATAGTGCTCGAGCTCGTAAACCGCCTTCGGCGCTTCCATGGCGAGATACTGCATGGCATCGACGTCGCCGAGCCAGTCGGAACCCTTGACCGTGTCGTAGAGATGCCACTGCCAGCAGTCCGGCGTCATATTGGTCAGTGACGCGGCAATACCGCCCTGCGCCGCAACAGTATGACTGCGGGTCGGGAAAACCTTGGTGATGCAGGCCGTCTTGAAACCCTGTTCGGCCATGCCGAGCGTCGCGCGCAGTCCGGCGCCGCCGGCACCCACCACGACCACGTCGTAGGAATGGTCAACATAGGTATAGGCTTTGCCGGTTTGGGCGAAGTTATGAATGGTTGCCATGTTGAATTACCCTACGAAAGCGATCTTCAAGATGGCGAAAAGACAGAGACCGCCGATCAGGATCGCGAAGAATGTGTTGAGCATCAGAAGCAAGAGCTTGGGGATCTCCGCGTGGACATAGTCCTCGATGATCACCTGCATGCCCAGCCTCATATGGACCAGCGCTGACAGAACGACCAGAGCCATGACGACGGCGACCAGCGGGTGCGACAATGCGCCGACCACTTCGGCGTAGGGAGCACCGCTATACATCACGAGGAAGCCGACGAAGAAGAGGATCAGCGGCAGATTGGAGACGGCGGTCAGACGTTGACGCCAGAAGTGCTCCGTCCCTTCCTTGGCAGAGCCAAGGCCGCGGACCTTACCGAGCGGAGTGCGCATATCCATGGAGAATGCCTCAGGTGCGGATGATGTAAGCGATGGCCCAGACGACGACGGTCAGAATGACGGACGCGATGATGTTCGCCTTGGCAAGCTTGGTGGAAAAATGCTTCTCAAAGCCGTAGCCGACATCCCACATCAGGTGACGCAGACCACCGAGCATGTGGTGCAGCAGAGCCCAGGTGAAGCCAAACAGGATCAGGCGACCGATAATCGTGCCCATGAACCAGTTGACCCACTCGAAATAGTCGGCGCCGGTCGAGGCGGCGATCAGCCACCAAGCAACCAAAACGGTGCCAAAATAGAGCGCACCACCCGTGATTCGATGCAGGATCGACATCAACATGGTCGGGATGAGCTTATATACTTGCAGATGCGGCGACAGGGGCCGGTTTTTCGTCACATTCGCCATCTAAACCTCGCGGCGTCTCGATGCGGTCCGAGCTTTCGGACATTTCAGGAGCAAAAGCGCCAAAACGTAAGTGGTGCATTGCATCATGGCGACGTTTAATCCCCGAACACCCGGACGACAAGCACATTCGCTTGACGATTTCAATTTAATCGATTCGCGTGAATAGAACTTTAGCATCACGCATCGAAGCATGTCCGACTACGAAAAAAGCAAGTCGCTGGATGACTTTAGCGACTTTATCCGGCATGATGCGTTAACCACCGGTTAACCATGTTTCGGAGAGTAGCCCGATGTTCCTGTTTCGCGTAGCCCTGGCCTCGGCATTAGCCCTCCCTCTTGCCCCGACGGTCGCGTCGGCAGGCGACCGGGGGTCCGTCCAAGATCGGCATCGGCATGAGCACCATCAACAAAGCATCTTCGGTGGAGACGGGTTACCATCTGTGATACCTGGTGTCGGCACCTTTGTCGGCAGCCTGTCTGCCGTGCGCATCAAGGGCAACGGCATCTTTATCGCGCGAGACCGTCGCGCTCCTCTTCACTCGGTGATCGTTCCAGAACCAAAGGTTCAGATCATTGAAATATCTGCCGAAAATCCGGACAGCGCCTGCTCCTTCGAGGCCGGGGTCTGCGTGATCAGGCCCGGCCGCTAGACGAAGCGCCAGACCGTGGTCTTCTTGATTTCGGCATCCTCCAGGACGCGCGTCACCGGCACCATATAGGTGGCGAGCGGTTCCAGACGGGCCGTGGGCCGGTAGCTACGCCCGGGGTCGCCGACCAGCACGTCGCATCCCGCTTTTGCCAATTGCTCGAACCACAGCGTGAGAGACTGTGCGAAGGTGCTGTCATAGAAGACGTCACCCGCCAGCACGACATCGAAATCCACCGAAAGGCCGATCAGATCGTCGTCGGTAAAGGCGAGCGTCACACCGTTCAGCGCGGCATTGAGCCGCACCGCTGTGCGCGCCCAGGGATCGATGTCGGCGGCGAGCACCTCACTGGCGCCGGCCATCGCCGCAGCAATGGCCACGAGCCCGGAGCCGCTGGCGAAATCGAGCACCCGCTTGCCTCGAACGAGCTCAGGATTGTCGAGCACATGACGAGCAAGCCCCTGTCCTCCCGCCCAAGCGAAAGCCCAGAACGGCGGCGGCAGGCCGATCGCCTCCAGATCCTCCTCCGTCTTCAGCCAGAGGTCATGCACCTCGCTTGCCAGATGCAGCCGGATTTCCGGCACATGTGGTGGTACAATCGGGCTAGTATTGCCGAGGATGAACTGTTCGGGATCGGTCTTCACGGGCGAACTCAGACGGGCGGTTTATCGAGACCACCCATGCGGCAGACCTCGAAATATTCGTCTTCGGTCACCGGTTGGACGGAGAGACGCATCGACGTGACCAGAGACATCTTGGCGAGCTTTTCGTTCGCCTTGATGTCCTTGAGGCTCACCGGCTTTGGCATGTCGCAGACGGCACGGATGTCGACGCAGTCCCAGCGGGCATCGCCTTCGGCGGTGGAATCCGGATGCGACAGAGCGCAGACCTCGACGATGCCGACGATCTCAAGCCCCTCGTTGGAGTGGTAGAAGAAGCCCTTGTCGCCGATCTTCATCGCCCGCATGTTGTTGCGAGCGAGATAGTTGCGAACGCCAGTCCATTCCTCGCCGACCTCGCCCTTGGCCTTCTGCATCTCCCAGGACCACTTGAAGGGCTCGGACTTGTAAAGCCAGAACGCCATCCTGCTCACGCCTCCGGATTGTTGAAGACCCAGTTGTAGGGCTTGATCTCGACCGTCTCGAACAGGCCGGCCTTGGCGTAGGGGTCTTGTGCTGCGAGCGCCTTCGCGGCCTCAATGTCATCGGCAGCGATGAGCAACATCGAGCCACAAGGCTTGCCGTCGGAATCAAGGAAGGGGCCGGCGATCTTCAACTGGCCGGCAGCATTCAGCCCGTTCAGCCATTCGACATGGGGCGGACGCGTTTCCATCCGAAGGTTCAGGTGTCCAGGCTTGTCGGCGCAGATGACGGCAAACAACATCTTCTCTCTCCTAGGGGATCTCTTACTCGGTGGTGATCGGTCGTGACATCAGTTGGGTGATGGCGGTCGGAATATCCAGCCGGCCATCGATGATTGCGGCGACGGCCGCGGTGATCGGCATTTCGATCTGGTGCCCTTCGGCAAGCCGCGCGGCAACGGCCGCCGCAAAGGCGCCCTCGACAAGTGCCCCGCCCTGAGCGGTGATGGCTTCGCCGCGCCCGAGTGCCAGGCCGAAGCGCAGATTGCGCGATTGGTGGCTGGTGGCGGTCAAGACGAGATCGCCGAGCCCGGACAGACCACGCACCGTATCCCCTCGCCCGCCCATGGCCTCGACCAAACGGGACATCTCGGCAAGTCCGCGTGCAATCAACGCGGCGCGAGCCGAATCCCCCAGGCCCATGCCTTCGACGATGCCGCAGGCGATCGCAAGCACGTTCTTCAGGGCACCCCCGAGCTGCACGCCGATGCGATCGTCGGACGCGTAAAGACGGAACGTCTGGCCGGAGATGCTCTTTGCCAGTGCTTCGGCCGTCGCGAGATCCTGCGCTGCAACCGCCATCGCCGTCGGCAGGCCTTTGGCGATATCGGCGGCGAAACCGGGGCCAGATAGCACAGCAATCGGATGATCCGGGAGCGCGCCTTCAAGAACATCCGTGAGGAGACGTGACGTCTGCTTCTCGATACCCTTGGCGCAGATCACCACGGGGACGCCAGACTTCAGATAGGGGCGATAGGTTTCCGCAGCGGCGATTTGCGCCTGGGACGGCATGGCAAAGAGCACGACATCAGCCGCCCGGAGGTCTTCTATCCGAGCGGAATAGTCGAGGGTGGATGGCAGCGTGATGCCGGGCAGTGCCGCCTGATGCCGCCGCAGTTGGACGAGATCGGCCATGGCCGACGGATCGCGTCCCAGCAGAAGGGTGCGCGCCTTGCCGGTCTGGGCAATCACAGCAGCAAGGGCCGTACCGAAGGCGCCCGCGCCGACGACCGTGATGCCGGGAAGCATGCTCATGCCTTGGCCCCCCGCTTGCCGTAAGCGAGCAGCGCCTTTGCATCCGCATCGAGCGGCCAACGGGACCGGGGCGCGACCGCGAGTTCATCAGCCGGCATATCGAGCGCCATGCGTTCCAGGCCGGCCCAGGCGATCATCACGGCATTGTCGGTGCACAGGTGATGCGGCGGAGCGACAAAACGGAAGCCATTGATTGCGCAGAGCTCATCCAGAGTTTGCCGAACCACCTTGTTGGCGGCCACCCCACCGGCCACCACAAGGGCGGGCTGATCGACGTCGGGATAGAGCTCAGCAAAACGCTGCAACCCGCGCCCAATGCGATCCTTCAAGGTTCGGGAAATCGCATGTTGGAAGGAAGCGCAGATATCGGCGATATCCTGGTCCGTGACGGGTGCGATACCTTCAGCTGCCTGACGAACAGCCGTCTTCAGACCAGAGAAGGAGAAATCGAGCCGAGCCTCCCCGACCAGCGGCCGTGGAAATGCGAAACGCTTCGGATCACCATTCGCCGCAGCCCGCTCGACGGCCGGGCCGCCGGGATAAGGTAGGCCGAGTAGCTTCGCAGTCTTGTCAAAGGCTTCGCCAAGAGCGTCGTCGATCGTGGTGCCCCAGCGTTCGTATTCTCCAACACCCTTGACCAACACCAACTGCGTGTGGCCGCCGGAAACGAGCAACATCAGGTAAGGAAAGGCAACGCCGTCGGTCAGCCGCGCCGTGAGCGCATGGCCTTCGAGATGATTGATCGCGTAGAGCGGCTTATTGATCGCCATAGCAATCGCCTTGCCGGTCATCAGTCCAACCAGCAATCCACCGATCAGCCCCGGCCCTGAGGTCGCTGCGATAGCATCCACGTCTGCAAGCGTGACGCCCGACCGCTTTAGGGCTTCCTCGATGAGCGTATCCAACGCATCGACATGAGCGCGAGCCGCGATTTCCGGGACAACGCCGCCATAGGCGCTGTGCTCGTCAAGCTGGCTGAGCACGACGTCGGCCTCGGTTACGGCAGACCCGTCTTGCATCCGTGTGACGACGGCTGCTGCCGTCTCGTCACAGCTGGTTTCGATGCCCAGAATGCGCAGTTTGGATGCCATGGAGCCTGTCATTGATTGCGGTTGCCGAGAAACCGGTCTACGAAACCTGTCGGTAACAACGGACAAGTTCGGATGCAAACAAAACCTTTCCGTATCGGCACGCGCGGCAGCCCTCTGGCGCTTGCTCAGGCCTCAGAGACGCGCGCCCGCCTCATGGTGGCCTTTGATCTTCCGGAGGAGATGTTCGAAATCGTGGTTCTTTCGACGAAGGGTGACCGGATCACCGATCGGCCTCTGTCAGAGATCGGCGGCAAAGGGCTGTTCACTGAGGAACTGGAAGAGCAGCTTCTCTCCGGCCACCTCGACTTTGCTGTGCATTCTTCCAAGGACATGCCGACCAAGCTGCCGGACGGCCTCTTTCTGTCCGCATTCCTGCCCCGCGAAGATGTGCGTGATGCTGTCGTTGGCCGCACCGCGCCGACGCTCAAGGAACTTCCGCAGGGTGCGACCGTCGGCTCCTCGTCGCTGCGCCGACAGGCCCTCATTCGCCGGCTTCGCCCGGATATCAATGTCATCACCTTCCGCGGTCTCGTCGACACGAGGCTGCGCAAGCTTGCCGAGGGCGAGGTCGATGCCACCTTGCTCGCCTTTGCCGGACTGAAGCGGCTCGGGAAACAGGATGTCCCGACGGAACTGCTCGATCCCAGCGATTTCCCCCCGGCACCGGCACAAGGAGCGATCTGCATCGAAAGCCGCATCGGTGATTCGAGGGTGAACGAGTTGCTCGATGCCATCAACCACCGCGACACTTTCGATGCCGTGAGCTGCGAGCGTGCTTTCCTGGGCGCCCTGGACGGCTCCTGTCGTACGCCGATTGCCGGCCATGCAACGGTCGACGGCGACGCGATCCGGTTTTCCGGAATGATCCTCACGCCTGACGGCAGCCGCTGGCATGATGTGGAGATCGAAGGAAGTCGCACGGACGCCGCAATACTGGGTGCCACGGCCGGCGGGACGATCCGCACCAAGGCCGGCACCGACTTCTTCGACAGCTGGGCCTGAGCCATGCGCGTTCTGGTGACGCGCCCGATGCCGGCAGCTGAAAGAACCGCTGCGGAACTGACGAAGCGCGGTCACCAGCCGGTGCTGCTGCCTCTGATGCGGGCCGAACATCGAACCGACACGCTACGGCCGGCGCCTTTGCCAGGCGCATCGGCTCTGGCTGTGACCAGCGCCGAAGCCCTCCGCGCTTTGGCGGAGCTTCCACCACAAGAGAGGCAACCTTATCTCGCCTTGCCGCTCTTTGCGGTTGGTGAAGCGACGAAAGCGCAGGCCCGATCCCTCGGCTTTGATCGGATCGAGACGGGCGCAGGAGACGGCGCCGCCCTTGCCCGGCATCTGCTGGGGTCACCTGAGATCGACGCGGCAGAGCCAATTCTCTATCTCGCCGGCAACCCAAGATCGCCGGAATTCGAACAGACGCTGGCTGATGCCTCACGCCGGCTGAAGGTCATCGAATGCTATAGGATGGTCACAATCAAGCGCGAACCGGAAGACTTAGCCCGGGCTCTGGCATTCCCGCTGGATTGCGTCCTCCTCTACTCCTCAGAAACCGCGCGGCAATTCGCGGCCTTGGCAAAAGCAGGCGCTTTTCCGGCCGATCGGGTAAAAAGCCTCCGCTTCCTGTGTCTCAGCCACAAGATTGCCGCCGCATTGCCGGAAGATTTTATGGCTTATGCGGTCTGGCCGATGGAACCTCGCGAGGACTTAGTCCTTGATCTGGTCTAGGGCGGGGAACAAGGAAATGGACCTTCACCCTTCCCATCGCTGCGCGGACTGACTAGGTTTAATTGCATCTAGGGAAATGAAGAGGTTGCCATGGTTTCCGGAAAGCCACCCCGTCGATCGAAGTCCCCGGACGATCCGGTCACGATCGAACTGACGGCCAAGGAAACGGCACCGACGGACGAGGCCGCACAGGCGCCAGACGTCGCTCGCACCGAGGATATGACGCCAATCGCTGAGCCGGGCGTTGGCGACACTGCCGAAACGAGCCCCTTGGATGAGACGTCGCGCGCAGACACTGCTGCCGAACCAACGACTTCGGACAGCGCCACGGTTCCCCCCGCCAGCCCGGACACCTCCGGCAACAGCACGGTCACGACCGTTTCGCCCTCCACCTCTGCGCTCATCGCTTCCGGTATATTCGGGGGTCTGATCGCTTTGGCACTCGCCGGCAGCATGCAATATGCCGGCGTCATTCCGGGCATCGGACCTCAACAGCAGGCACCGGCCGAAGCGAGCGACGGCACCGAACTGGAAGCCCTGAGGGCTGAAGTCGCCCGATTGGCGAATGCCCCGCCAGGCTCCGCTGCGGATCCAGCGCTCGTCGAACGCATCGCAGCATTGGAAGCCAAGGCTGCCAATGGCGAGGCGAACCCGAGTGTCGATCCATCGATCGTCGAGGAATTGCGCACCCAGCTTGCCGGCGCCGAACAGTCGATCGCGGCCCTTCGCGACCAGATCGCCAGCAATGCAAAAGCTCTGGACGAGAGCCGGACACGGCTGAGCGAAGCGGAGCGCAAGATTGATGAACCGCGCAGCGATGTCGAAATGGCGCGTGCAATAGCTCTGGCCGGCCTGAAGACAGCGATTGACCGTGGCGGTCCTTTCCTCTCTGAACTTGATGCGCTGAAGAGCGTTTCGCCCGAAGACCCGGCCATCACCCCTCTGTCGCGCATGGCCTCGGCTGGCCTTCAGTCTCGCTCGGAGCTCTCACGCGACTTCAGCCAGGTTTCCGATGATATCCTTACTGCGATCAACCAGCCCGATGTCGGCGAAGGCTGGACAGACCGCTTGCTTGCCAGCGCGAAGTCTCTGGTGAAGGTTCGCCCGGTCGGCAATGTCGAGGGCGAGACGCCTGAGGCCATTGTCGCCCGCGTTGAGAACAAACTGCAGAACGGCGACCTGAAGGGCGCCGCTCTTGAATGGGAGACATTGCCGGAAGCCGGCAAGGCAGCCTCGGCTGACTTCGGCGAGGCCTTGAAAAACCGCATCGAGGCGGAAGAGGTGGTGGCGGGCGCCTTGTCCAAGACCATCGCTGGAAATGGGGGCTGATGGCATGACGACGATCTTCAAGGTACTGTTCTTTCTCGCCCTGATCCTCGCCGCCGCCTTCGGATTTTCCTGGATTGCCGATCGCCCCGGCAATCTCTCGCTTGAGTGGGAGGGCCAGAACTACCAGACAACCCTAATGGTGGCGCTGACGGCCCTTGTCGCCCTGATCGGGCTGGTGATGGCCTTTTGGTGGATGATCCGCACTCTGTGGACCTCACCGCATTCTGTTCGCCGTTTCTTCCGTGCTCGCAAGCGTGATCGTGGGTATCAGGCGCTGTCGACGGGCCTGATCGCGGCCGGCGCCGGCAATGCGCTGCTGGCTCGCAAGATGAGCGCCCGCGCCCGCGGCCTGATCCGCGCCGATCAGGAGCCGCTGATCCGCGTTCTGGACGCCCAGACGGCCCTAATCGAAGGACGTCACGACGAGGCCCGACGGCTTTATCAAGAGATGTCTGAAGATCCCGAAACCCGAGAACTCGGCTTGCGGGGTCTCTATGTCGAGGCCAGCAGGCTCGGTGCACACGAGGCGGCACGCCAATATGCCGAGACGGCGGCCGAACATGCGCCCTATCTGCCGTGGGCCGCCAAGGCCACGCTGGAATATCGCTGCCGCGCCGGCCATTGGGATGACGCCATCCGCCTGCTCGATCAGCAGCGCATTGCCAATGTCATAGAGCGCCACGAAGCCGACCGACTGAAGGCGGTACTCCTGACAGCACGCGCCCAGGACCAGCTGGAGGCGGAACCGACTGCGGCCCGCGATAGCGCATTGAAAGCGTTGAAGCTGGCCAAGGATCTGGTGCCTGCGGCAATCGTTGCCGCGAAAGCCTATATTCGGGAAGACAACCTGCGCAAGGCGGCAAGCACGCTGGAACAAGTCTGGAAAATCGAACCCCATCCAGAGATCGCGGCGGCTTATATGCGATCACGCAGCGGCGACAGTGCGGCAGACCGCCTGAAGAAGGCTGAAAAGCTGGAAGCGCTGAAGCCCAACAACATCGAATCGCTGCTCGCAGTTGCAGAGGCGGCTCTCGACGCCCAGGATTTCAAACGTGCCCGGGCCAAGGCGGAAGCCGCTGCCCGCATGGGGTCCCGCGAACGGGTCTATTTGCTTCTTGCCGACATCGAGGAAGCCGAAACCGGTGATCAGGGTCGTATCCGGCACTGGATGGGTCAGGCGCTCAAGGCGCCCCGTGACCCGGCCTGGGTGGCAGACGGTCATGTCTCGGATCATTGGTTGCCGATCTCGCCCGTAACGGGCGGCCTCGATGCCTTCGAGTGGAAGGTTCCCATTGACCAGCTTGCAGGCCCGATTGAAGAAGGTAGCCTTTCCCAAGGAGAGCAGGCGCTTGCCTCACTTCCGCCGGTAAGCAGCTCTCCCAAGACGGAGGCGAAGCCAGCCAAGGTGATCGAGCCGGAGGTGGTCGTGATCCACCAGTCGGAGACGGTTGCGGAGCCCGCAGCCGACGAGGCCCCGACAAGAGCGACTGCGGAGCCTCCGAAGGCCACGAAGGCGGAGCCGATGACACCTGAGCCCTTCTTCGGCCGTCCGCCGGATGACCCAGGCGTCAAGGATCCCTTGGTGGCGACGGCCGAACCCAAGACGCGTCTCAAGCTGTTCTGACAGGAACCCGATGCTGCTCGATCGTCTCCAGACTTTTTTCCAATCCGTGATGCAAGACCATCCGAAATCGGTCTTTGCACCGGACGATCCACGCATTGCAGTCGCGGCTCTGTGCTTTCAGGTCATGGAAGCGGACGGCGTCGTGCTCGATGTCGAGCGCGACAAGTTGCGAGACATCCTGCGGCAGCAATACGGCCTCGATGGCGAGCAGCTGGACGCGATGTTGCGAGCCGGCCAAGACGCCGAAAACGAGGCGGTCGACTATTACCGTTTCACCAACGACCTCAAACGTCACCTCGATGAGGCCCAGCGGCAGCAACTGGTCGGGATCCTATGGGACATCGTCTACGCTGACGGCACGCGCAGCGAGATGGAAGATCACGCTATCTGGCGCGTGGCGGATCTGCTGGGTGTCTCGGGTCGAGAGCGCATCGCTCTCAGGCAAGAGGCTGCCCACCGGGCGGGCCTTGGAGCCACCGACGATGCATCCTGACCGCCGGCTGCTCACCAGAAGCGGCAAGCAGCCTGTACTCATCGTCCTGCATCAGGAGCGGTCAAGCCCGGGTCGGGTGGGCCAGATGCTGGAGGAGAAGGGATACCCTCTCGATATCCGGCGACCGGTTCTCGGGCAATCGCTACCAGACACTTTGGCAGGTCACGCCGGCGCCGTCGTCTTCGGCGGGCCGATGAGTGCCAATGATCCCGAAGAGTTCGTTCGACAGGAAATCAGTTGGCTCAACGTGCCGCTGAAGGAGAACAAGCCGTTCCTCGGCATCTGCCTTGGCGCCCAAATGCTGGTGCGCCAGCTCGGCGGGAAGGTCGAAGCGGACCGCGAACAGCGCACCGAAATCGGGTGGTATCCGATCCGTCCAACCGAGCATGGGCGTCTGCTGATGCCGTGGCCAAAAATGGTCTATCATTTTCACCGGGAGGGATTTTCCCTGCCACATGGCGCCAAGCTTCTGGCAACTGGCGACATCTATCCAAATCAGGCTTTTCGGTATGGTGAGAATGCTTGGGGCGTTCAGTTCCATGCCGAACTAACGAGAGCCATGATGCACCGCTGGGTGGTACACGGCGCGCATCGCTTCGTCCTGCCCAATGCTCAGCAGGGCCGCGAGCATCTCGAAGGCCGCATGATCTTCGATGCGCCACTGAAGGCCTGGCTCTCAGATTTCCTTGACCTCATCTTCGAGACGCCTCAGCGCGCTTCGTGACGTTCCGGCGCCTCAAGCCCGTCGATCTTGCGCAGCTGCGGGAAACCGAGCGCCCAGATAACGGCAACCGCTAGCGTCCCAATACCGCCGACGACGACAGCCGGAACAGGGCCGATGAAATGGGCCATGGTGCCAGCACGGAATTCTCCAAGCTCGTTCGATGCCCCGACGAAAACCATGTTGACGGCATTCACTCGGCCACGCACCTCGTCCGGTGTCCAAAGCGCAATCAGCGTCTCGCGCACATAGACCGAGGCCATGTCTGCCGCCCCCATCAACATCAGCGCTGCGATTGACAGCCAAGCAGTCTCCGAAAGGCCGAACAGCACCGTGCCGACGCCAAACAGGGCCACACCGACAAACATGAAGGTGCCGGCGTTGTGGCGGATCGGGAAGCTTGCCAGGGCGATGGCGACCAGAATAGCTCCGACACCGGGCGCGGCGCGGAGAAGACCGAGGCCCCATGGGCCAAGCGTCAGGATGTCCCGCGCAAAGACCGGCATCAGCGCGATGGCACCGCCGAGAAGCACGGCGAAGAGGTCGAGCGAAATGGCGCCGAGCACAACCTTTTCACCGAAGATGAACCGGAAGCCGGCAAGCAGGCTGTCGCGCGTGACCGCCTTGTTGGAGACACGCTGGGGCGGACGCGGAATGGTGAACACCAGGATAGCGGCCGCAACGAAGAACAGGAAGCAGACGGAATAGGCGACCGTCGGGCTTGCTCCATAGAGAAGGCCACCTGCAACCGGGCCGACGATGGAGGCTGTCTGCCAAGAGGACGAGTTCCAGGCGACGGCATTCGACAAGTCCTTGGGCGGCACCAGATTGGGGCTGAGCGACTGGACGGCGGGAGCAGCAAAGGCGCGTTCGATGCCGAAGACGACGAGAATGGCAAAGACGATCGTCGGCTCGAAGGCATCCGTGATAGTCAGCGCCAGAAGAGCGCCGCCACAGACCGCACTCAGCACCATGCAGGCCGCGACGATGACCCGCCGGTTATACCGGTCGGCGACTGAACCCGTGACCAGGATCAACAGCAGCGACGGCAGGAACTGCACGAGCCCGATCAGGCCGAGATAGAAAGCGCTGCCGGTCTTGTCATACATCTGCCAGCCGACCGAGACGCTGAGGATCTGGGTGGCAAAGGCACCAAGAAAGCGGGCGAAGAAGAAGCGGGCATAGGAGGAATGTCGGAACGCCGCGAAACGATCGTCGGCCGAGGACGGGTGCATGGTCTAAAAAACCTTGAAATGCGGGCGAACGCCCCTGCGTTAAACATGATTCGGATTGCGTGGGCCCCATCCACTTGTCCGTTAAGTCGCCAATGTCTACATCTCTGTCAACCAAGAAATGGAGACTTGAATGGTTGCCCTCTTTCAGACGATCGACCTGGCCTTAAGCATCTTTACCTGGATCTTGATCGGGAGCGCGATCTTCTCGTGGCTGTATGCGTTCAACGTAATCAATTCCAGCAATCGCTTCGTCGCCTCGCTCGGCCAATTCTTCTATAATGTGACCGAGCCCGTGCTTCGCCCGATCCGCCGCTTCATGCCGGATCTGGGCGGCATCGACATCTCGCCGATCATCGTGCTGCTGATCATTTTCTTCCTGCGCTCCTTCCTCTGGAACAGCATCTTCCCGCTGGTTGCCTGAGTTAGCCGGCTATGGAATCGCGACACTGAGTATAAGAAAATCCTCCGGATCGATCTGATTCGGAGGATTTGCAATTTCAGAAGCAAGAGGGAAGTGCCCGGTGAGGCTTACTTCTCGTCCTTGGCGCGCTGGATCGATTCCAAGATGATCTGCTTGGCATAATCAACGTCCTTCCAGCCACCGATCTTCACCCACTTGCCGGGCTCCAGATCCTTGTAGTGCTCAAAGAAGTGCTGGATCTGCTTCAGGGTGATTTCCGGAAGATCGGTGTAATTGGCGATCTTGTCGTAGCGGCGGGTCAGCTTCGGAACAGGAACGGCAAGGATCTTCTCGTCCATGCCGCCATCATCTTCCATCATCATGACGCCGATCGGGCGTACATTGATCACGCAACCCGGCACCAGCGGACGGGTATTGCAGATCAGAACGTCCAGCGGATCGCCGTCGAGGCAGAGCGTGTGCGGCACGAAGCCGTAATTGCCCGGATAGGTCATCGGGGTGTAAAGGAAGCGGTCGACGACGAGCGTACCTGCGTCCTTGTCCATTTCGTACTTGATCGGTTGGCCGCCGACCGGAACCTCAACGATCACGTTGATGTCTTCCGGCGGGTTCTTGCCAATGGCAATTGCATCGATACGCATGTCTGGACCCCGTAGAGTGTTGAATTCTCGCGCTACCTAATGCGAAATATGGCGCAATGCAACACGGCTTTGGGTGAAGCCTGGATGACAAAACTGCCACAGCCGTTCCGGGAGGAGAAACACGCCGTGAAGATGTCCAGCATTCTGTCGCTCGTTATAATGACGATCGCCGTCCTCGTCCTGCCTGAAGCTGCAAGGGCCAATGACAGCGTCTATACCGACCTCGATCTCGACCAATGCCAGACCCTGGCAGAAGATCAGATGGGCGTTTCCCTCAAATGCAGGGGCTACCGCGGCGAGCCGGTCTACTTCAAGGAAGGTGACCTTAGACAAAGCGTGTTCTACGGTCGGGTCGACAAGGAACTGATTGAAGGCGCGTTCGAAAGTTTCTCGGCATTCAACCACATAAATACAAAGATCGAGTGGCGGCTCAATGATGCGGGCGAACCCTTCGCCGCCATCCTGCGCTGGTTCATCGACAATCCCGGGCCTGAGGGCGGCTCGACCAAAGCATCTCGCGGCGAAATCCTTGTCGTGTCCCGCGTCGGCACTTCGGACTATGGCGGGTCCTGCATGGTGGCTCTCGTGGACGCAAAGGCCAATGCGGATGCCAACGTAAAAGCCCGCCAAATCGCCGATGACACCGCGCAGGACTTTGCCTGTGGCATGCAGGAGCCGGAATGGGTAGGCAAGCGCGGTGACCTCGTCAGTGAACGAACATTCAGCTGGCCGGAAGGTTACGTGGTCGAATGAGAGGAAAACAGACGGCGTCAGTTCCAGATGAAGCCGAGCTTTTTCAGCTGTACGTCGTCGAAATCCTCCATGCCTTCCACGGCGTCTACACCGCCGTTCGAGCGGAAGAAGTTGGCGGCGATTTCGCTGTCTTCCAGGCACCAGACGACCATACCCTCGCAGCCGAGGGACTTGAGCAGCCGACGCGCTTCGTGAAAAAGCGAGTGGCCAAGGCCGATGCCCTGATATTCGGGGCGCAAATAGAGTTCGTAGATCTCACCTTCATGCGGCAGGGCGCGCGCGCGATTGAGACCGAGCGACGCATAGCCGGCGACCATTCCGGCCACCTCGACGATGAGGATCGTGGCTGGCCCACGGGTTGCTTTGCGCCACCATGCTTCGCCGCGACGCTCGATCATGCGGGTGAGAGCTCTGTGTGGAATGATCCCTGAATAGGCCTGCTGCCAGGCAGTGCGGTGCACATCGGCAATCGCCGCGGCATCTGTCGGGCCGGCCAACCGCATGTCTATCGACAACGTCTTCATAACGTCACTTCCGCCTCGTTGGACCGGCACCGACGTCATGCCGGCGACCGCGAGAAACAGTCTAACTGTTCTTTTTGGAAATTTAACGCTTTTTTAATCATCCTCGCAAGCGCGGAGCCACGCGCTACACAGACAAAAACCCCGGCCAAGTTGACCGGGGTTCTGAATAGTTCAGATTTTTCAGCAGGTTCAGCCCTGCGATGCACGCTGCTTTTCGAACCGCTTGCGGTCGTTGGCATCGAGGAACATCTTGCGCAGACGGATCGACTTCGGCGTGACTTCCATAAGTTCGTCGTCCTGAATCCACGACAGGGCGCGGTCAAGCGTCATGCGGATCGGCGGGGTCAGCTTGACGGCTTCGTCCTTGCCAGCGGCGCGGATGTTGGTGAGCTGCTTGCCCTTGAGAACGTTGACTTCCAGATCGTTGTCACGGGTATGGATACCGATGATCATGCCCTGGTAGACCTTTTCGCCCGGCTCGATGATCATCGGGCCGCGATCTTCCAGGTTAAACATGGCGTAAGCCACGGCTTCACCCGAACCGTTCGACAGGAGCACGCCGTTGACGCGACCGGCGATCGGGCCCTTGTAAGGCTGATAGTCGTGGAACAGGCGGTTCATGATCGCAGTACCACGCGTGTCGGTCAGCAGCTCCGACTGATAGCCGATAAGGCCGCGGGTCGGCGCGAGGAACTTCAGACGAACGCGGTTGCCGCCCGACGGACGAAGCTCGGTCATCTCGGCCTTCCGCTCGGACATCTTCTGCACGACGATGCCGGAATGTTCTTCGTCGACGTCGATGACGACTTCTTCGATCGGCTCCATCAGCTGGCCGGTCGTTTCGTCATTGTGCATGACGACACGCGGACGCGAGACGGCCAGTTCGAAGCCTTCGCGGCGCATGGTTTCGATCAGAACAGCGAGCTGCAATTCGCCACGGCCCGAGACGAAGAACGAATCCTTGCCTTCGGCTTCTTCGATCTTCAGCGCGACATTGCCTTCGGCTTCCTTGAGCAGGCGGTCACGGATGACGCGGCTCGTGACCTTGTCGCCTTCGGTGCCGGCAAGCGGGCTGTCGTTGACGATGAAGGACATGGTGACGGTCGGCGGATCGATCGGCTGAGCCTTCATGGCTTCCGTCACCGACGGATCACAGAAGGTATCGGCAACCGTGCCTTTGGAGAGACCGGCGATCGCAACGATGTCGCCGGCATGGGCTTCATCGATCGCGGTACGCTCAATGCCACGGAAGGCGAGGATCTTCGAGATACGGCCGCTTTCGATGGTCTTGCCGTCCTGGCTCAGGACCTTGACGGCCTGGTTGGACTTGATCGAGCCTGACGCGATACGGCCGGTGATGATGCGGCCGAGGAACGGGTTGGCTTCAAGGATCGTACCGATCATGCGGAACGGACCTTCTTCAACCGTCGGCTCCGGCACATGCTCGAGCACGAGGTCGAGGAGCGGGGCCAGACCCTGCTCCTTGGGGCCTTCCGGGTTGACGTTCATCCAGCCATCGCGGCCCGAACCGTAGAGGATCGGGAAGTCGAGCTGTTCGTCGGTCGCGTCGAGATTGGCGAAAAGGTCGAAGACTTCGTTGATGACTTCCTCGTGGCGGCCGTCCGGACGGTCGATCTTGTTGATCGCAACGATCGGGCGAAGACCGACCTTCAGCGCCTTGCCGACGACGAACTTGGTCTGCGGCATCGGACCTTCGGAGGAGTCGACCAGAACGATCGCGCCGTCAACCATCGAGAGAATACGCTCGACTTCGCCGCCGAAGTCGGCGTGGCCGGGGGTGTCGACGATGTTGATGCGGTGACCCTTCCACTCGATCGAGGTCGCCTTGGCGAGAATGGTGATCCCGCGTTCCTTTTCCAGGTCGTTCGAGTCCATCATGCGCTCGGCAGTGCGCTGGTTCTCACGGAACGAACCGGACTGCTTCAAGAGCTCGTCGACAAGCGTCGTTTTTCCATGGTCGACGTGCGCGATGATCGCGATGTTACGCATTTTCATGATTTGGATCTCTGGCGGCTAGGGCGCTAGACAGGAGGAAGCGCCGATTTACTTTGGCGCGCTCATACCCTGTTTTTTGCAATTGCGAAAGGGGGAAACGCCCGGAGCGCCGGCGATGGTTACCGCCGACGCCGAGATTTACGCGGGTAATGCCGTGTCAGGCGGCAAGGCCCCGCTTCCTCAGCATCGCCTCTGGGCTCGGCATCTTGCCGCGGAAGGCCCGATAGGCATCCTTCGGATCAACAGATCCACCGACAGAATAGATGTGGTCCTTCAGCTTGCGCGCCGTCTCGGGATCGAAGGCGTTGCCGGTCTCCTCGAAGGCGGAGAACGCGTCAGCATCGAGCACCTCCGACCACATGTAGGAATAGTATCCGGCAGAATAACCGTCACCGGCAAAGACATGCTGGAAGTGCGGGGTCGCATGACGCATGACGATGGAGGACGGCATGCCGATTTCCTTGAGTACCTCGTCCTGCACCGCCATCGGGTCCTCGACCGCGTCGCGCGTGTGGAAGGCCATGTCGACCAGGGCGGATGAGGTGAATTCCACTGTATTGAAGCCGGCATTGAAGTTGCGAGCAGCCAGCACCTTGTCGAGCAGGGCCTGCGGCATCGGCGCGCCTGTCTCGTAATGCACAGCATAGGTCTTCAGGATTTCGGGCACTGTCAGCCAGTGCTCGTAAAGTTGCGACGGCAGTTCGACGAAATCACGCGAGACACCCGTGCCTGATACGGTCGGGTAGGCCACGTTCGACAGCATTCCATGCGCCGCATGTCCGAACTCGTGAAATAGGGTCCGCGCATCGTCGAGCGACAGAAGTGCCGGTCTGCCCGGCTCCGGCTTGGCGAAGTTGCAGACATTGTAGATGATCGGGATCTCGCCGAGCCGGCCATTGGCGAGCGGCAAGCGATGCTGCGACTGGAAGCTGCTCATCCAAGCGCCGGATCGTTTTGACGGACGCGCAAAATAGTCGCCGAGGAAGAGCGCGACGAGCTTGTCCTCACGGTCGCGAATTTCGAACACCCGCACGTCGGGATGATAGCCGACCACATTCTTGAGCGGCACGGCGTGAATGCCGAAGATTCGACCCGCAACGTCAAAACAGGCTTCGATGATCTTCTCCAGCTGCAGGTAGGGCTTGAGTTCCGCTTCCGAGAAATCGAACTTCCGCGTGCGAAGCTTTTCTGCATAGTGGCGCCAGTCCCAGGGGGCGACCACGTGGTTGCGCCCTTCCTCGGCTATGATCTCTGCCAAGGCCTGCTCTTCGTCACGGGCCTGAACAACAGCCTTCTCCCAGACCTGCATCAGGAGGCCGTTCACGGCCTCCGCGGTTTCGGCCATTGTGTTGTCGAGCTTGAGGGCCGCATAGTCGGCGTAACCCAGCAGCTTTGCCTTCTCGGCGCGCAGCGCCAGCGTCTCTGTGACGATCGCCCGGTTGTCCGTCTCCCCACCATTGATGCCGCGCGACGTCCAGGCCTTGAAGGCAATCTCCCGGAGGTCACGCCGTTCGGAAAAGGTGAGAAAAGGCTCGATGATCGAACGCGACAATGTCACGACATGCGAATGGCCGCCGCCGTGCGCCTGAGCGGCAGAGGCCATGGCATCGCGCAAGAAGGCTGGAATGCCCGCGAGATCCTCTTCGCCGGCAAGCGGCAGCACCCATGAGGATTCGTCAGCCAGCACGTTCTGGCCGAAGCTGGCCCCGAGACTTGCAAGGCGTTCGTTGATGGCAGCCAGCCGATCCTGTTCCACCTTTTCCAGCTTGGCGCCCGACTTGACGAAACCTTTCCAGTGCCGCTCCAGGACGCGCGTTTCTTCGAGCGTCAGTCCCAGCGTGTCACGCTGCTCCCAAAGAGCGTCGATGCGGCGGAAGAGCGGCATGTTCGTCCCGATCTTCGAATAGTGGCGAGACATCTTCGGTGCGATTTCGCGCTCAAGGGCCTGGATCTCAGGGTTGGTATGCGCGCCGGCCCGGTTCCAGAAAAGCGCCGACACGCGCGAGAGGGCATCACCCGCCACCTCCAGTGCAACGATCGTATTGGCGAAAGTCGGCGCCTCCGAATTACCGGCGATGGTCTCGATTTCGGCCTCGTGCTGCTTCAACGCCACCTCGAAAGCCGGCGCATAATCGCTATCGATGATCTGCTCGAACTGCGGCAGTCCGTGAGGGCCATCCCATTCGACAACGGCGGGATTGAGTGCGGGCGAACCTGTCATGAAAACCTCCTGCGGCGGCACCTGGGATCGGCGAAGCAACTATCTTCGATATGCTATTGCGACGGAGCTGTGGCAAGCAGGCAAAAAGCGGTGAACAAGAATAGATTATTCCACTCCACCCGAACATGACGATTGACGAATTTTCGCTAAAGGCGATAGATCGAATCATCCTATGAAAGGACGGTCACCGCCATGGAAATCTTTCCAATTCAGCCGGTTGGCATTTCGCCGCTGAAACTGCGGGAAAGCAGCCCACAGCCGGATGTGAAAATGTCTGATCTGGCGTCTAAGGCGCCAACATCCAAAGATCAAGAAGTCTTCGAGGAAGCCCTCTCCGTCTTTGCGAGCATGACTCCGCGCCGCCTTCGGGAAATCGCGAGCGAGAGCTTTCAGAAGGACGAGATCGACGAAGGCACCTTCCGGGAACTCTCAACGGAGCTGCCATTGCAGGCAGTCGACCGAAACGGAAACGTGGCAGACCTCTCGACACTGACCGACGACACGCACTTCGATTATGCGGAATATTACAAGACGCAGCAGTCCCTGGCCGAAATGATCGGCGACATGGACATGGCCGATTCCTACTCAAAAGTCCTGGACTTCTTCACTCGAACCAGTTGATGCGTCAGCCGGGGGCTTCTCATTTTTTGGGGTTCGATACCCACACCGTTTCGCCGTAAGTGGTCGCAGCGCTACCTGCGCCGATTTCCACGATCGAGGCGACGGAAAATGACGACAGTGCGGATGAGCGAACGGCGGACGACCTTTCTGGGTGCGCTGCTGACCACGCTCGGCCCGATCTCCATGGCCATTTACACGCCGGCCATGCCGCAACTGGTTGAGGCCTTTGCGACGACGGCAGCTTCGGTAAAGCTCAGCCTCTCCCTTTTCTTCGGCGGCTTCGCCATGGCACAACTCGTCGCCGGACCTCTGTCCGATGCTCTGGGGCGAAAGACCGCCACCCTCATTTTCCTCGCCATATACATTATAGGCTCCCTGCTCGCCGCAATGGCGCCGTCGATCGAATTCATCCTCGTTGCCCGGCTGATTCAGGGAATCGGCGCCTCCGTCGGCGTCGTGGTCGGGCGCGCCATCGTCCGCGATCTCTTCGTCGGTTCAGATGCGGCACGCATCCTCAATACCATCGGCATTTTTCTCGCTATTGGCCCCGCGATGGGTCCGACGCTCGGCGGACTAACCCTGGCGGCATTCGACTGGCACGCGGTCTTCCTTCTTCTGGTTGGCTTCGGCCTTTCGGCGGGAGCGTGCACGCTCCTCTTCATGCGCGAGACCGTTACACGTGATCTCGGCCGCCTACGGCCCATGCGATTGATGCGCGGCTATCTGGAGGTCGCCGCCAATACGCGCTTCCTCGCCGCTTCCCTCGTTCTCAGCGGCTCGATTGGGGCGCTCTATGCCCAATCGACCATGCTGCCCTTTATCCTCATCGATCGTGTCGGGCTAACGCCGACCGAGTTCGGTCTCGGCATGCTGATGCAGTCCGGCTCCTATTTACTTGGATCGCTGACCTTGAAGTTGGTGGCTTCCCGGCTCGGCGGGCCAAACGCGGCACGGATCGGCATTAGTTTGTGCGGGCTCGGCGGTCTTGTCATGGCGCTGTCCGTGGCCTTCATCGAGCCTCGCTATCTGACGATCATGGGCCCGGTTGCGATCTGCACCTTCGGGATCGCGTTTCTGACCCCGCATGTGGTCACGGTGAGCATGGCACCCTTCGCACATATCGCCGGCTCTGCCTCGGCGACGACCGGTTTCCTGCAGATGAGTGCCGGCTTTCTCGGCGGTGTCGCGGCAGCGGCCATCGGCGACCCGCTGCATGCCTTCGGCATCATCATCCCGACCATGGAATTCTCGGCCGTTGCCGGTTTCCTCTGGCTACGCTTCCTGACTAGGCGCTGCTGACCGGGCAAAGAAAAACCCGCCTGCCGCAAAGCAGACGGGTTGGATATGCCCGTTAGGTCGACTTACTTGCCGAGATTGCGCTTGGCGAGCGTGCGCAGGCGCAGCGCATTCAGCTTGATGAAGCCGGCTGCATCCTTCTGGTCATAGGCGCCCTGGTCGTCTTCGAAGGTGACGAGCTGGTCGGAATAAAGCGATTTCGACGACTCGCGGCCAATGACCATGACATTGCCCTTGTAGAGCTTCAACGTCACTTCACCTTCGACATGTTCCTGGCTCTTGTCGATCAGCGCCTGCAGCATCTCGCGCTCAGGCGAGAACCAGAAGCCGTAATAGATGAGCTCGGCGTAACGCGGCATGATCTCGTCCTTGAGGTGCGCTGCACCCCGGTCGAGCGTGATCGATTCAATGGCGCGGTGTGCCGAAAGGAGGATGGTGCCGCCGGGGGTCTCGTAGACGCCACGCGACTTCATGCCGACGAAGCGATTTTCGACGAGGTCGAGACGACCGATGCCATTGTCGCGGCCGTAATTATTGAGTTCTGCGAGCAGCGTGGCAGGGCTCATGCGAACCCCATTGATCGAGACGGCATCGCCCTTCTCGAAACCGACCTTGATGATGGTCGCCTTGTCCGGTGCGGCTTCCGGCGAGATCGTGCGCATATGCACGTATTCCGGTGCTTCCTGGGCAGGATCTTCGAGAACCTTGCCCTCGGAGGAGGAGTGCAGCAGGTTGGCGTCGACCGAGAACGGCGCCTCACCCTTCTTGTCCTTGGCGACGGGGATCTGGTTCTGCTCGGCAAAGGCAAGAAGATCGGTACGGCTCTTGAAGGCCCAGTCACGCCAGGGCGCGATGATCTTGATGTCGGGGTTCAGCGCATAGGCCGACAGCTCGAAGCGGACCTGATCATTGCCCTTGCCGGTAGCGCCATGGGCGATGGCATCAGCGCCCGTCTTCTTGGCAATATCGATCAGGTGCTTGGAAATCAGCGGACGCGCAATCGAGGTGCCGAGCAGGTAGACGCCTTCATAGACGGCATTCGCGCGGAACATCGGGAAGACGAAGTCGCGCACGAATTCTTCGCGCACATCCTCGATGAAGATCTCCTTGATGCCGAGCATCTCGGCCTTCTTGCGCGCCGGCTCAAGCTCTTCGCCCTGGCCGAGATCGGCGGTGAAGGTGACGACCTCAGCACCGAGTTCGGTCTGCAGCCATTTCAGGATGATCGAGGTGTCGAGGCCGCCGGAATAGGCGAGGACGACTTTCTTCACGTCTTTGGGGAGTGCCATGTCGATGTTCCGTCTGGAAGGAGCGAGGCTCAAACCCCGCCTGGATCAAGAATGGCGGCACTTTTAGCGAGATTCCGCTGGTGTGCAAGGGCATCGACCGCCTGAGGTGGCGGCCAAGATCGGTTGGGTACGATAGCCGGGTAAGGCGGGGACCGATTTGCCGTCATGTTGACGAAGCCGAACACGGGTACCATATCGTCGTCACTGTCAAAGACGTTGACCTAGAAGGAGTTCGCCCATGACGATCCAGCATCCCGCGCTCGTGAAAGGTCATGTCGCCGTCATCACGGGTGCAGCATCCGGCATCGGTCTCGCCGCTGCAAAAGCCTTTGCCCGCATGGGTCCCTGCGTCGTGCTCGTCGATCTGGAGGGGGACCGGCTGGCAAGTGCAGCCGCCGAAGTGACGGCTCTTGCGACTGGCGGAGAAGCCGATGTGGTCGCGATTGGGACGGACGTATCGAAACTCGACGAACTGGAAGCGCTCGAACGTGCCGTCATCCAGCGCTTCGGCCGCGTCCATGTCCTTATGAACAATGCCGGCATCCAGCCGGGCAGCGCGCTCTTCGGCCCGCAATCCAATTGGGAAAACGTGTTGGGCGTGAACCTGATGGGTGTGATCAATGGGACGCGGACTTTCGGTCCGGGCATGAGTGCTCATAAGGACTCAGCGCTCATCATCAACACCGGATCCAAGCAGGGCATCACCACGCCCCCGGGCGATCCGGCCTACAACGTCTCCAAGGCCGGCGTGAAGGCCTTCACAGAGGCCCTGCAGCACGAGCTGCGCAACACGCCGGACTGCAATGTAACCGCGCACCTGCTCATCCCCGGCTTCGTCTTCACCTCGCTCACCGCAAATGGTCGTACTGAGAAACCGGCAGGCGCATGGACGCCGGAAGAGACGGTGGCCTTTATGTTCGAGAGCCTGGAGCGCGGAGATTTCTACATTCTCTGCCCTGACAACGAAGTGCCGCGCGCGCTGGACGAAAAACGCATCGCCTGGGCCGCCGGCGACATTATTGAGAACCGGCCACCACTCTCGCGCTGGCATCCGGATTACTCCGACGCCTTCAGGACCTATCTCTCTCTTCCGCAAGGCTGATTGGCAAGGCGAGCAAAGGCCGCTAAGGATGAAGCATCCGCAGATCGCGGGCGCTTCATCATGCGGTTTATCAATGGATTTCGTTCCGAGCCTTCCCGTCTTTCTCGCCTTTAGTCTCGCTCTGCTCCTGCTGGCCATCACGCCCGGCCCGGATATGACGCTCTGGATCAGCCGATCCCTGCGCGATGGTCGCGCTATAGGTCTAATGACACTTGCTGGCACGAGCTTTGGCATCTCGATCCACACCATGCTGGTGGCTTTCGGCATCTCGGCGCTCATCGTAGCCTCGCCGACAGCGTTCTTGCTGCTAAAGACGGGCGGTGCTGCCTATTTGCTGTGGCTCGCTTTGCAGGCAGTTCGTCATGGTTCGAATTTCGTCATCAAGGCGGAGGGCGAGGCAGTCGTCTCGAAGAAAGGCGCTTTCCTCAATGGGCTCTGGGTCAATCTCTTGAACCCCAAGGTCATCATCTTCTTCATGACCTTCCTGCCGCAATTCGTCACGGCAACCGACCCGCATGTCACGGGCAAGCTGATCTTCCTCGGCCTCTGGTCGATTATCCTCTCGCTGCCGATCGGGGTCGGTATCGTCTATGGGGCGGACTTCATGTCGAACTGGCTGCAGGCGAACCGCAAGGTTCTGCGCGGCATCGACTATACGTTCGCTGGGGTCTTCTCGATCTTCGCGGTCAAGATCCTCATGACCCAGGCGAAGTGACGAAGGCGCCCGATTGGCTGGCTACCGCCGACCTCAATCGTCGTCTTCACCGTGATTGGCGATCATCATAGCCTCGAATGCCAGCCGTTCGGTCTTGCGCATGCGCTCGGATTCCGATTTCAGCTGACCGCAGGCGGCGAGGATATCGCGGCCGCGCGGTGTGCGGATCGGCGAGGCATAGCCGGCCTGGTTGATGAAATCGGCGAACTTTTCGATCTGCGCCCAGTCGGAGCACTGGTAGTTGGTGCCCGGCCACGGGTTGAACGGGATCAGGTTGATCTTTGCCGGCACGCCCTTCAAGAGCTGGATCAGTCCCTTGGCATCTTCCAGGCTGTCGTTGACGTCCTTCAGCATCACATATTCGAAGGTGATGCGGCGGGCGTTCGACAGGCCCGGATAGTTGCGACAGGCTTCGATCAGCTCCTTCAGCGGATACTTCTTGTTGATCGGCACCAGCATGTCGCGCAACTCGTCGCGGACGGCATGTAGCGAGATCGCCAGCATGACGCCGATCTCTTCACCCGTCCGATAGATTTCCGGTACAACGCCCGAGGTCGAGAGCGTGACACGGCGCTTGGACAGCGACAGGCCATCGCCATCGGTCGCGATCAGCAGGGCCTTCTTCACCTCTTCGAAATTGTAGAGCGGCTCGCCCATGCCCATCATGACGATGTTGGTGACCTTGCGATCGCTCGACGGCATCATGGTGCCGACAGGGGTCTCCCGGTCCGGGAAATCGCCCAGCCGATCGCGCGCGAGTAAGAGCTGCGACAGGATTTCTTCCGACGTCAGATTGCGCACCAGCTTCTGCGTGCCGGTGTGGCAGAAGGAACAGGTCAGCGTGCAGCCGACCTGGCTGGAAATGCACAGCGTGCCGCGCCCTTCTTCGGGAATGTAGACGCTCTCGACCTCGACCGGACGGCCGGCACCGCGCGGCGGGAAACGCAGCAGCCACTTGCGGGTGCCATCGTTCGAAACCTGCTCTTCCACGATCTCCGGACGGGCTATGGTGAAATGCGTCTTCAGCATTTCACGCATGTCCTTCGAGACATTGGCCATATGATCGAAGTCGGCGACGCCGCGCACATAGATCCAGTTCCAGATCTGCGCGACGCGCATCTTGATCTGCTTTTCCGGCACGCCCTTTTCCCGCAGAGCCGCCCCCAGAGCTTCTCGATCAAGGCCGATCAGGCTCGGCTTCTCGACGAATGCGGCAGGGCGAACGGGAGTGGCCGTCTGGCTCCGTTCGGGAAGCGTCACTGTGACAGTCATCTTAGGACCTCAGGGCCATAGCGGCAAGCAGGCTTCGATCGAGCGCTTCCCGGCTGGCAGATATGAATTCATGGATCATGTGGGACAGGGGAAAGCCCGATGTCCTAATCTGCAGCGGCCAATAGCAGCTTTTTTGCTCTCCGTCACCCCAAGGCCGGAGACCGCGGTCGGGGAACAAATGACAAAGGGCCGACAGTCGCCTGCCAGCCCTTCGGAAGATCAGATCGACAAGGTTATTTGCAGCCTTGAATTTTCTGCAGGGCGGCAGAGATACCGGACAGCGAATAGGTGTAGCTGGTCGGTGTACCACGGGCAGAGGTGGCCTTGACCGTCATCGACGAACCGCCCTTCATGGCCGCGACCAAGGCCGGCTCTTCGGCAGCGTTTTCGACCCAGGCCGAGGTGTCCTTGACGAACATGACGAAGTTTTTGTTGTCGATCGTCACGTTGACCTTGGAATCGCCCTTCATCGGGTAGCCCATCATCGCCTGCGGTTCGTAGGAGATGTTCTGCCCGGGACGCTGCGAGATCACGAAGAAGATATCGCCGTGATTGACGCTGGCCGGTTCCTTGGTTGTCGGAACGGATAGCACGTAGCAAACGGTGCCGCCATTGGACTTGTAGGAATAGGCACCCCAAGCCTTAAACTGCTCGATCCGCGTCGGCGATTGAGCAAAGGCGAGACCGCTGCTCGCCAGGATGATTGCCAGTGCGGCTACGCTACTTCTTACGAACATGTCTTCCTGCCGGTTGTTTCCATCCATCACCCAGCCGAACGGCCGGGCGCTCATCGTCAAAACCTGTGTTCAGTTTGACTTAATTTACCTTACCAAACCATGAACGAGACGCAGTTTCTTGTCGCAATCTGCATCGTCGCCATGATCAGCCGTCGCAAGATACGGCGAAACGCGGCTTTGCACCGCGTCGTCCTCGTTCGGATGTAGAGGCAAAGAATCGGGCAAGAGTTGGGCTGACATTTGTTTTGCCAAGGCGGCGCCGGGATCACGCTTGCGTAGCGTCATCGGCGAGCACGCGGTCTGCGGCTTCATAGTGCCGCTCCTTGATATGCCGGTTGATCAGAGTAAAGGCCGTGGTGAGTACCGCGATATCATCCGTGAAGCCGACCACGGCCAACACATCCGGGATGGCATCGATGGGAAGCACGAAGTAGCCGAGTGCAGCCAGCAGGATACCCCTGACCCTCAAGGGCGTCTCACGATCCATCGCGCAATAATAGGCTGCAGCAAGATCCCTCGAAAACGGGATCTGGCGCGCTGCCTTCTTGAAAGTCGGCCAGAACCGGCGCCGAACTTTTGCCTCCTGCTTATCCTGGGTTTCTTCGTCACCCGGGAGCAGAATTTCACCGATCTTCACATCATCCATGAGCCAACGATCCTTTCGTGCGGACCCTATCAATCATATGTGATCCACGACCGGAGAATTCAATTGCTCGAGTTCACGCTCAAGCGGCGTCCCGGACCGCCCTGTCCATCAGAACGGCCAGTTGGAAATCCAGTTCCGTCAGTCCATCGGCGGAATGCGTGGTGAGCTTCACATGCACCTTGCGGTACACATTGGACCATTCTGGATGGTGGTCGAGTTTCTCGGCGGCGAGCGCGCACTGGGTCATGAAGCCGAAAGCTTCGGAAAAATTCCTGAAAACAAAGTGCTTCTCGATAGAAGTTCCATCATCTGTGAGTGTCCATCCCTGCAACTCGGAAAGGCGGGTGGAGATCGCTGCCGCATCCAGCTTTTGACGGATCATGGGTCGCTCTCCTCCGACCTTGGTGCTCATGGACAAGGTTCAGCAGTCCCGCAGATTCTATCAGAAACCAGGGGCCGACTACAGCAGGCTCTTTTCCGGCTGCAATCGCTTGACGCCATAGCTTGAGGCGCCAGCCATCTCTCTAAGTGGAAAGATTTCCTCCGTAAGGTAAGGGCCGCCACCGACCGATTCTTTGGAGGATAGAAGCACAAACCGAGACACGTTGAAGGGCGACGTCTGGAAATCCCCTCGACCGCTCAGATAATGCACAACGTCATCAAGGCGTGAGGCCTTGAGCCGAGCCAGCGTCACATGCGGTGTGAACTTGCGGGGATCGGGCGCAAGCCCCAGCCGCTGGCAAATGCGCTCAATTTCACCCTGAAGAGCATGAAGCTCCGGCACAGCCGAAACACCAGCCCAGATCGAATGCGGCTTCTTCGACCCGAAGGAGCCTATGCCATTGAGGGTAAGCGAAAACTCGGGACGGTCGATGCGATCAAGACGGTCAACGATTTCATCCGCTGTGCGACCATCGACGTCACCGATAAAGCGCAGAGTGATGTGATAGTTTTCGACATCGATCCAGCGGGCCCCTGGGAGGCCACCGCGCAGCAATGAGAGGCTCATGGCAGCGTTGCGCGGAATTTCGAGGGCAGTGAACAATCTCGGCATGGAGCGCTCCCCGAATCTTTTGCAGGTGCTCACAGCGAATCACGCATTGGCATAAGGCGCAAGTGATTAATTCCGCTTACCCTCGATGCTCGACACCCAAGATTGAGCGAGAGGCAGCATGCGTTCGGCCATGACAGCAAGGCCTTTCGTGTTCGGATGCATGCCGTCCTCAAGAAGAAGGCTTCGATCGGTAATCACACCATCGAGTACAAAAGGATAAAGCGGCAGGTCGTATTTCTTGGCGAGATCGGGATAGATAGCATTGAACCGCTTACCGTAGTCGCCACCCATGTTCGGAGGCGTCAGCATTCCGACGAGAAGAACAGGGATGTTGCGCGCCTTGAGGCGGGCGATGATCTGGTCGAGATTGCGAGCTGTCTGCTCTGGCGGAATGCCGCGCAAGGCATCATTGGCGCCAAGTTCGAGGATGACCCCGTCGGTGCCATCAGGCACAGACCAGTCGACGCGCGACAGGCCGCCGGCCGTTGTGTCCCCGGAAACGCCGGCATTGGTGATGACCACATCGTGACCCTTGGCGACAAGATTGCGCTGCAATTGCGCCGGCAGAGCGTCCTCCTGCGGCAGCTGGTAACCGGCCATGAGACTGTCGCCGAAGCCGACCAGCTTCAGAGGCTCCGCAAGCGACGCCGTCGCCCCCACGAGCGTTGCCGAGAGCATCACGGCGAAATGAAGCAGCGCAGCTTTAAATGTCATGCCGACCTTCCTAGATTGCCCGAAGTGCCGATCACCGGCAAACCTTTGATCTCAACGATATAGGATGGCCGAGTGTGAGAAACACCATCATCGAATTGAAAAGCGCTGATCTCACCCTTGGCAGTGCCGCCGCCTCCGTTCACGTTTTGCGGAGCATCGATCTCGCAATCAGCGAAGGCGAGGCAGTGGGCATCGTAGGCCCCTCTGGGTCGGGCAAATCGACGCTGTTGATGGTGCTGGCCGGGCTTGAACGCTTGGACAGCGGCGAGATCATTGTCCGCAACACGCCCATGCATTCGCTGAGCGAAGACCGGCTGGCAGATTTCCGCGGCCGCAATATCGGTATCGTCTTCCAGTCCTTCCATCTGATCGCCAATATGACGGCGCTGGAAAATGTTGCGATCCCGCTCGAACTCGCCAACGTCAAGAATGCCTTCGACATCGCCCGCAAGGAACTGCAAGCCGTCGGCCTTGGCGAGAGACTGAGCCACTATCCGGGACAACTGTCGGGTGGGGAGCAGCAGCGTGTCGCCATTGCCCGCGCCCTTGCCCCCTCGCCCGCCGTTCTGATTGCCGACGAGCCGACAGGCAACCTCGACACCGAGACCGGACGCCAGATTGCGGATCTCCTGTTTGCCAAGCAGCAGGAGCGCGGGATGACTCTGGTGCTGGTCACCCATGATGCCTCGCTGGCTGCCCGCTGCTCGCGCCAGATCCGGGTTGCCTCGGGCCAGATTGCCGGCGACAGCCAGGCCGAGCAGATGCGTCTTGCCACGGTGTCCGCATGACCGGCTTGACTACCCGGCTGTCCGTTGCCTTCCGCATCGCGCTCCGCGAATTGCGGGGCGGGCTGAGAGGCTTCTACATTTTTCTCGCCTGCATTGCGCTCGGCACCGGCGCAATCGCGGCGGTCAACTCTGTATCAACAGCGATTACCGATGCCATCTCGTCGGAGGGCCAATCTCTTCTGGCAGGAGATATCAGGCTGGAACTGGACAACCGGGAGGCCACGCCTGAAGAACTCGCCTTCATGCAGGGTTTCGGTAGCGTGTCGGTCACGACCGGGTTGCGTTCCATGGCGCGGCTGGCCGATGGCTCCGACCAGTCGCTGGTCGAGGTAAAGGCCGTCGACGACGCCTACCCGCTCTACGGCCGCCTCATTGCCGCGCCCGACCGTCCTCTGGCAGAACTGCTCGCGGCTGATGGCGATGTCTACGGCGCCATCGTCGCGCCGCTCCTCTTGGAGCGGATGAACAGCAGGGTCGGCGACGAATTTCTTCTGGGCAATGCCCGTTTCCGCATCACCGGCACCATTGTCACTGAGCCCGACGCGGTTTCCGATGGTTTCGGTTTTGCGCCGCGATTTCTCACCAGTCGAAAGGCACTCTTTGCAAGCGGCCTCGTCGCGACCGGCAGTCTGGTCGAACACGCCTACAAGATCCGCTACGATGACCCCACGACAAATCCGGACACGATCCGCAGCCGAGCCCAGGCGGAGTTCCCGTCCGCCGGCTGGTCGATCCGCAGCAGCGATCGTGCAGCTCCGGCCCTGACCGAGAATGTCGAGCGGTTCTCACAGTTCTTGACGCTGGTCGGCCTGACGGCTCTGGTCGTCGGCGGTGTGGGCGTTGCCAATGCCGTGCGCGCCTTCCTTGATTCCAAGCGCACCGTCATCGCGACGCTGAAATGCCTGGGCGCCCCTGCTTCGGTCGTGGTTCTGGTCTATCTCATCCAGATCACTCTGGTCGCTCTGGTGGGCATCCTGGTCGGCCTCGTGCTCGGCGCCATCGCACCGCCGATCACCGCAAGTTACCTCGCTGGCATTCTGCCGATCTCCGCCGAGGCACGGCTTTATCCGCAGGCCCTGGCCCTGGCCGCGATCTTCGGCATGCTCGTGACATTTGCCTTTGCCATCCTGCCCCTCGGCCATGCCCGGAAGGTCCCGGCCACCGCTCTCTTCCGCGAACAGGGCTTTGAGGCCTCAGGTCTGCCGTCATGGCCTTACCTCGTGGCCATGGCGCTCTCCCTGGGTGCGCTGGCAGCCTTGGCCATCTTCACCTCGGATCAACGCCGCATCGCCGCGATCTTCCTCGCCGCCATGGCCGCAGGCTTTGTCCTGCTGCGCCTCGTTGCCTATTTGATTGCCTGGCTCGCCCGCCACAGTCCGCGGAGCCGTTCGGCAGCGCTCAGGCTTGCCATCGGCAATATACACCGCCCCGGCTCGTTGACGGCCTCCGTCACTCTCTCGCTAGGCCTCGGCCTCAGCCTGCTCGTCGCGCTCGCCATGATCGACGGCAATCTGCGCCGCGAGCTGACCGGCAGCCTTCCGGACCGCGCACCCAACTTCTTCTTCGTCGACATTCAAGGCAGCGAAGTCGACGACTTCCGCACGCTGGTCGAAGGGCTCGCTCCAGAGGGCAAGCTCGTCGAGGTGCCAATGCTGCGTGGGCGTATTCTCGAGCTGAATGGCACCGACGTCGCCAAGAGGGACGTGCCTCCGGGTGGCAGATGGGTCCTCCGCGGCGATCGCGGCCTGACCTATGCGACGAACATCCCGGAGAATAGCTCCGTGACTGAAGGCGAATGGTGGCCAAAGGACTATGCCGGTGAGCCCCTGGTGTCGTTTTCCGAGCGGGAGGCCAAGGAACTGGGACTGAAGATCGGCGATACGCTGACGGTGAACGTGCTCGGCCGGAACATCACAGCAAAGATCTCGAACTTCCGAGCCGTACAATGGGAAAGCCTGTCGATGAACTTCGTCATGGTGTTTTCGCCAAACACCTTCGCCGGCGCCCCGCATGCATGGCTTGCCACGCTGATCGAGCCGAACGCATCGGCCACCGACGAGGCCGCTGTGTTGCGCTCGGTAACTCAGCGTTTTCCCACCATTACCACGGTACGTGTCAAGGACGCGCTCGACATGATCGACAAGCTGGTCGGGCAGTTGGCGACCGCGATCCGTGCGGCAGCCGCCGTAGCCTTGATCGCCTCGGTTCTCGTTCTGTCGGGAGCCCTTGCCGCCGGCAATCGCGCCCGCACCCACGACGCCGTTATCCTGAAGACGCTCGGGGCGACGCGCGCAATGCTCATCCGGGCATTTACTTACGAGTACATGCTTCTTGGTGGGGCGACCGCCGTCTTCGCCCTGGTCTCGGGCGGTGGTATTGCATGGTACGTGCTGAGCCAGATCATGAAATTGCCGTCGAACTTTCTTGCAGACGTAGCGGTCATGACGATCGTGATCTCGCTTGTCATCACCATCGGAATCGGACTGGCTGGCACCTGGCGGATCCTGGGCCAGAAGGCAGCGCCGGTACTGCGAGAACTCTGATGACCACCGACAAACGTCGCTTAAGCATTACAGCGAATTAAGACTACGGGTCTTGTTCCCCAGGCCTTTCCATCTCATATTGATGTCACGCATGCTGGGCTTCGCAGCGGCGCGGGGGTCATTCCGGCCCCATCGTCAAACATTGAAGCTTTGAGAGAGGAAATCATGTCCGAACTTCGCAACTATCAGAGCCGCACGGGCCAAGCCCAGTCGGCCACGATGATCGACGAAGGTCTGCGCGCCTATATGCTGAAGGTGTATAACCTGATGGCTCTGGGCCTTGCCATCACCGGTATCGCAGCCTTCGCAACCTTTCAGCTCGCTGTATCGAATGGACAGCTGACCGGCTTCGGTCAGGCCATCTTCCTGAGCCCGCTGAAGTGGCTTGTAATCCTGGCGCCGGTCGCCATGGTCTTCTTCCTGAGCTTCCGCATCGAGAAGATGAGCGTTTCAGCTGCACAGACAACCTTTTGGGTCTATGCAGCCTTAATGGGCCTGTCACTGTCGTCGATCTTTCTGATCTACACGGGCGCCAGCATCGTTCAGACTTTCTTCGTCACGGCCGCGTCGTTCGGCGCCCTGTCGCTCTATGGCTACACCACCAAGCGTAGCCTCTCGGCCATGGGCTCATTCCTGATGATGGGTCTGTTCGGTCTGATCATCGCGTCGCTGGTCAACCTGTTCATGGCGTCCTCGGCTTTGGACTTTGCCATCTCCGTCATCGGCGTACTGATCTTCGCGGGCCTTACCGCCTACGATACGCAGTCGATCAAGGAATCCTATCACGAGTCGCATTCGAGCGAAGCCAGCGGCCGTCTGGCCATCATGGGCGCGCTGCGGCTCTACCTCGACTTCATCAACCTCTTCCTCTTCCTGCTCCGTTTCCTCGGAAATCGCGATTGATCCGGAAGAGCGTGACAACAAGTTAGACCCCGCTTCGGCGGGGTTTTTCTTTGTCTTACGGCAAAGCCGCTGCAACGCAGGTCGGCTGACGGTACAAAAAAACCTCCGGCTCACACCGGAGGTTTTTCAGGAATGCAGGCGAATGAAGCGACGCTTACGCGGCTTCTTCCTGCGTATCGTCTTCTTCGATGGACTTGCCGCGCTTCGGACCCTTGGCGAGGTTGACCTCGACGAGGCGAACGGCTTCCGTCTCGGACATCTTGTTCACGGCAGCGATTTCGCGAGCCATACGGTCGAGAGCGGCTTCGTACAGCTGACGCTCGGAATAGGACTGCTCCGGCTGGTTTTCGGCGCGATAGAGATCGCGCACGACTTCGGCGATGGAAATCAGGTCACCGGAATTGATCTTGGCATCATATTCCTGGGCGCGGCGCGACCACATGGTGCGCTTGACGCGGGCCTTTCCCTGCACGACCTTCAGCGCGCGCTCGACGAAGTCGGTCTCGGAAAGCTTGCGCATGCCGATGCTCACAGCCTTGGCGACCGGAACTTTCAGGCGCATCTTGTCCTTCTCGAAATCGATGACGAAAAGTTCGAGCTTCATGCCCGCGACTTCTTGCTCATCGATTGCGGTGATGGTACCGACGCCGTGGGCCGGGTATACGATCGACTCACCGGTTTTGAAGCCATGGCGCGCCGAGGAATTTTTCTTCTGCTGGGTCGTCATTCTATTCAAACACTCCCTGTTTTGCTCCCGGCATGATGCCGGCGCCGGGTCGGTCAGGCCCGGATGAGATGGAGAAGCCGCTAGGTCTGCCATCCTGATCCTGTCCGTCACAGAAAAACATCACCCTCGTCGCGACGGCGACACGACACGAAGTGTCGTCTATGTCACGTGAACCGCGTCGGTGGTGAAGTTGCTTTCGTGATGGCTTAGGGCACAGAAGTGCCACAAAGTGGAACAGTTCCAAGACGCTATCACAAAAAGACGAGGAAATCAATATTTTAGTGCAGCGCGCCATAAAGCTGGCGCACTCGGCGCCAGATTCTGTCGAGGGAGATGAAAAATAAGGCAGCTTAGCCGGGCAACACTGGTGACAACGAGAGGCTCAGTCGCCAGAACCCGGCTGTTCGGAGAAGTACTTTTCGAATTTGCCATCAACGCCGTCCATTTCCTTGGCTTCCGGCATCGGCTCTTTCTTCACCGTGATATTTGGCCAGATCTTCGCATATTCAGCGTTGATCTTGAGCCACTTGTCGAGGCCCGGTTCGGTATCCGGCTTGATGGCCTCAGCAGGACATTCCGGCTCGCAAACGCCGCAATCGATGCATTCGTCCGGATGAATGACGAGGAAGTTCTCGCCCTCGTAGAAGCAATCGACAGGGCAGACCTCGACACAATCGGTGTATTTGCAGCGTATGCAGTTGTCAGTGACGATATAGGTCATGCGGCACTCCAGAATGACGTTCGCAAACGACAGAAAGAGAACAAACGCGGTGTTCCGTCGAGGCTGGAAAAGCCGGAACGGGAGCTTGCGCCCCACCGGGTATCTGTCGGACAGCGTTGTGAGCTACTGTGTTATCGGAATCAAGGCAAGGATAAACAATTCGCAATTCTGCCGCAGGCGGACAAATTTTCTAATCGTCCGACCAATTGGGCCCTGAACGCAGATCCCGCAAGGCTCGGCCCTCTTTTTTGGTGGGGCGACCTGATCCCGGAGCTCGGACCGCCTGCTCAAGTGCCGTGAAGGGCTTTTTCTCCCTGGGAGGGCTCAGATCCTCATAGAGAAGGCGCGCTTCTTCGTAAGGACCACGCCGTTCGCCAGGAAGCTTAACGACCAACACAAGATCCCGCTCCGGCATGGCGATCTCCAGCCGGTCACCGATCTTCAGTCCGTGGCTCGGCTGGCGGACAGTAGAGCCATTGACCTTCACATGGCCGGCCGACACGCGCTCCTGAGCAAGGCTGCGTGATTTTGCCACACGGGCGAAGAACAGCCACTTGTCGATGCGCTGGCGCGAACCGCTTTGTGGCTGCTTATCGTCCATATCACTTCTTCATCTGTTCCTTGAGCGCGGCCAGCTTCGCGAACGGCGAATCCGGATCAACAGGCTTCTCCTTGCGCGGAGGCTTCGCCTCGAAACGAGCCGGCTGCGACTTGTTGTTGTCGCGCTCTGGACGTGGACCGCGATCCTTTCGGTCGCCACGGTCCTGCCGTTCGCCCTTGCCAGCAAACTTGCCGCGATTGTCGTCGCGCCGTTCGCCGCGGTTATCAGGACGTCGGTCGTCGCGGCGCTGATCGTTCCGCGGCTCGGCGGACGAAGTGCGTTCGCCACCCGCAGTCCGCTGGCCCTGGCCGGCGCTTCGACGGTCACCCGCAGGGCGTCCAGCAGGACGCTGGTTGTCGTTACGACCACCGGGGCGCCACAAGAGAACCGGCTTAGGCTCGGTCGGCTCGGCGGCAGCAGCATCTTCCGCAGTAGCGACGTCGGCCACAGGAGCTTCCGTCGGCGCAGAGGTCTCGGCAACAACTTCGGAAGCGGTCGCGTCGGTCTCGCCGTCAACCGTCGACTGATCTGCGTCATCGACGCTTTCGGCTTCCGGCTTGGTAACCTCTGCGGTCTCTGTGCTGCTTGGCTTCTGTGCCGCGAGGAAGCCTGCGGCCTCCTCGGCACTCACGCTATCGGCCCGGTAGCCCAGACCCTTCAGGATCTCTTCCATGTCGTCGGGCGTGGCGCCCAAGATCGAGAGCATCGCCGTGGTGGTGACGAAACGACGGCCGTCATAGGCACCTTCGGGACGGGGAGTTGTGCCCGGCTTCCACTGCAGAAGCGGACGGATGAGGTCTGCCAGACGTTCCAGGATGTCGATTCGCACGGCGCGCTTGCCGAGGAAGCGGAAACCGGCGAGCTTGTAGAACATGCGCTCATAGGTCGTGTCAGTCACGACGGAGGTACGACCAGCGGCCAGAACCGGAATCAGATCCCCGTAGCCTGCCTTGTCGAGGCCGTCATTCTTCAACGCCCAGAGCAAGGTGATCAGCTCGGCTGGTGCCGGCTTCAGCAGGGCCGGCATGAAGATGTGATAGGCCCCGAAGCGCACGCCATAGCGACGCATGGAGGCACGCCCATCCTGATCCAGCGACTTGACGTCGTCGGCAACATCGCGGCGGAAGAGAACACCGAGATTCTCGACAAGCTGGAAGGCAAGACCCTTTGCAAGACCCTGCAGGTCTTCCGCACGGGACAAATCGTCGAGCGGCTTGAGGACAGTCGAGATGTGATGATTGACAAAGCGCTCGATGCGGGCGGCCACGTGATCACGGGCAGCACCCGTCAGCTGTTCATCAGCGAGAACGATCACACGCGGATGGAGGATGTGGTCGGTGCCAATGAGGCGAGCTACCGGATCACCGACCCAGCGCACCAGACCATCGGAGCCGATGGCGAGATCGCCATTGCCGGACGCATGCAGCCGCGCAGCACGTGCTTCGAATTCCAGCGCCAGCGCACGATGGGCCGCAGCCTCCACGGCCTTCGCATCCGGACCTTCCATGCCGGAGATCGGCGTGAACCGGAAACCGGAGAGTTGTCCCATGGCATGGCCTTCCACGAAGACATCGCCGTTCACACTGATTTCAGCTTCCAACATTGCATTCTCTCTCAAGCGCTTCATGAGCACAGATGTCCTGCGATCAACAAAGCGTTTCGTCAACCGTTCATGTAACGCATCGGACAATCGGTCTTCGATTTCCCGCGTCTTTTCTTGCCAGTGTGTCGGATCGGCAAGCCAGCCGGGCCGATTCGACACGTAAGTCCAAGTTCTTATCTGCGCGATTCGTGCAGATAATGTATCGATTTCGCCGTCTGTGCGATCCGCTCGGCGGACCTGATCGGCGAGAAAATCTTCATTCACCGTGCCGCGCCGAACCAGATCGAAATAAAGACTCTGAATCAAGTCCGCATGCTGTGCCGGCGTAATGCGCCGATAGTCGGGCAGAGCACAGGCCTCCCACAGCTTTTCCACGCGATCGGGGCGATCTGCGATATCCGCGATCTCCGGATAGCGAGAGAGAAACTCCAAGGCTTGCTGGTCCGTCGCCGGCAGCGCCCGAGTGAGCCCCTCAATCCTCGGCGCGGCATCGAGACTGCGCTGCAGAGCAGTAACCGAGGAGTAGTCGAATTGTGCCGTCCGCCACTGCAAAACTTTGACCGGATCGAAGACATGCGTTTCCAGACGCTCGACCAGTTCATCATCGAAGGGATTGACGCGTCCGGTGACGCCGAACGTGCCATCCTTGATGTGTCGGCCGGCGCGACCGGCAATCTGACCGAGCTCACCGGAGTTCAGATTGCGGAACTGATAGCCATCGAACTTTCGATCCTGGGCGAAAGCAACATGGTCCACGTCAAGGTTGAGGCCCATGCCGATCGCATCGGTGGCAACCAGATATTCGACATCGCCCTCCTGATAGAGACCGACCTGAGCATTGCGGGTGCGCGGGCTGAGTGCGCCGAGCACAACCGCAGCGCCGCCGCGCTGTCGGCGGATCAGTTCGGCGATGGCGTAGACCTCATCAGCGGAGAAGGCGACAATGGCCGTTCTCTGCGGCAGCCGCGTAATCTTCTTTTGACCCGCATAGAAGAGCTGCGAAAGGCGTGGCCGCTCGACAATGGTGATCCCGGGCAGGAGCTGGAGCAGGATCGATTTCATCGTCGCCGAGCCGAGCAGCAACGTTTCCTCGCGGCCACGCAGATGCAAGAGCCGGTCGGTAAAGATGTGTCCGCGCTCCAGATCGCCGGCGAGCTGGACCTCGTCGATTGCGACAAAGGCGACCTTTGTCTCGCGGGGCATGGCCTCGACAGTGCACACCGAGAAACGTGCGTTCGGAGGGCTGATCTTTTCCTCGCCGGTCACCAAGGCGACATTTTTGACACCGACGCGCTCGACCACACGGGTGTAGACCTCGCGCGCCAACAGGCGCAACGGCAGGCCAATCATGCCCGAGCCATGCGCAACCATGCGTTCGATCGCAAAATGGGTCTTGCCCGTATTTGTCGGCCCCAGAACGGCAGAGACGCCGCGACCGCTCAAAATCATGGGGTGGGTATTCAATGACCGCTCCAACTTGTCGGACGCCTGTCTCCTCGACACCGGCAGACCTTGGCCAACACATGGCGACGATCACCGGCAAAGGCAAGCTGCTTGTCCCATAGGCGGGACAATTGATCTCAAACCTCTGATCCGACTCGGTATTTTCCTCAAGGAACAACGGGCGAACGAATCGGAGACGAATCGCTCACTCGTCCGAATCCGATTTTGTTCACGGCTAGATGTGGAAACACGCCGGTCTTTGCGCCACCAGATGCTGAATCTGCACGACCAGTCATGGAGATCGATCGGCACGGCGTTCCGCCTAGGGAACCTCGATCTTGTTCCGTACGTTGCGGGGTTGAGGTGATGATCATGACGCTAACGCCCCCGCCCCCCCATTCGATCGGATCAAAAGAAACCGATCAGAACTTCGTGCTGATCCATGGAATGGTCATGGCTCCTTCTTTTTGGGAGGCCTATGCGCCCGAGGTCGTGCGTCGAGGACATTCACTCGGCTATCCGTTGCCCGGGCATCACCCATGGCATCTCGACGAGCCCGGCCAGCCGCCTGAAGCGCGTGAGGTCGCTCAAGCTTATGCCGAAGCCATCAGGCGAGATTTCGCAGGTGCCCCTGTCACGCTCATCGGCCATTCGACCGGCGGTTTCGTGGCACTGCTGATCGCCCGCGATTATCCGGAACTGGTTCGCTCAGTTGTTATGATCGGCGGCTTTGCCTGCGGCCGCTTTGAGGGGCAGGAGAGGCTCGCCGCCCGCCTGCTCCGCGCACCCCACATAGGGCCGTTCCTGTTTCGCCAATTTTTCAGGCGCTGGATTTCGACACCGGAGCAGTTTCGCTGGGGCTCGATCGAATGCGTCTTTGACCGCAATTGTCCTTGGCAGGGCGACGAAGCTGTCAATGCGATGGAAGAGGTCCGCCAGCAACTGGCGCAGGCCCGGCCGGAAGACATCGCTGCCTGCATCCGTTTTATGTCGGATACCACGCTTCTGAGGGATCTGAATGGCATCCGGGTGCCGGTTCTCAACATCATTGGCGCCAATGACGCCATTGTTCCACCGGAGCACCAGTTGCGGGTTTCTCGCTTGATGCAACGTGTTCAAACCGTCGTCTTCAGCCGCTGCGGACACCTCCCCATGGTGGAGCATCGGGAGCGGACAGACAAGGTGATCGGCGCTTTCGTCGATGGGCTGGAGGTTCTGTCCCCGCAGACCCCTCAAGACAACAACCCTTTGATCACTCGCAACGCTGCGAGCCAAACGCTGCGGCTGCTTGCGGGGGCAGCGCGCCGGCGGGAACAAAGTTCTCCCGGTCGCGTTCACTCCGCACAAGACGCAATGTTCCACATCGGCTAGGAGAGGCCCCCCATGAGTACAATTCTCATCGTCATTTTGATTCTGCTGCTGATCGGCGCACTGCCGAGCTGGGGCTATAGCCGCGGCTGGGGTTACGGACCGTCGGGAGGTCTCGGACTGGTACTGCTCATCCTCATCATCCTGATGTTGATGGGTCGAATTTAAACTCTAGGGAAAAGGAAACGACGATGAAAAAGACCCTTTTGGCATTGGCATTGATCGCCCCTCTCGCATCCTGCACGCAGACTGAACGCGGTGCCGGCATCGGTGCCGCTTCCGGCGCCATCATCGGTGGTGTCGCAACCGGCAATGTCCGTGGTGCAGCAGTCGGCGCAGCGGTCGGCGGTGTCGCCGGCGCGCTGATCGGCAACTCGCAGGAACGTGCCGGCTACTGCGTATATCGCGATCGCTACGGCCGCACCTACGAAGCTCGTTGCCGCTAACAGCGCTGACGTCACAGAAAAGGCCGCCGAACCGACGTTCGGCGGCCTTTTCTGTTTTAACGTTAACCTCTCGACCAAACCCGGAACGAATCAGCGACGAATCGCAGACGCAGATGTTTTCTCGTTTCGTTCACCGCTAGATAATGTGGAATTACAATTGGTTAACCATACGGCCTGGTGGATATTAAGAGTTCTAGCCGCAGTCCTCGGCCCCTGTTCCTTAACAGCGTGCGGCCGATTGTGATCAGACGAAGAACTGACCACCATTGGCAGAGATCGTCGATCCCGTGATGAAGCCAGCATCATCGGAAGCGAGGAAGACCACACAGCGCGCAATTTCCTCAGGCTCTCCGAGGCGCCCAACCGGGATCTGCGGGATTATCCGCTCGTTCAGGACCTTTTCAGGGATCGCGCGCACCATCTCCGTACCAATATATCCGGGGCAGATGGCGTTGACTGTAATTCCCTTGGCGGCACCCTCCTGGGCTAGCGCCTTGGTGAAGCCCAGGTCACCCGCCTTTGCAGCAGAATAGTTTGCCTGCCCCATCTGACCCTTCTGGCCGTTGATCGAGGAGATGTTGATGACGCGACCGAAATTGCGATCGCGCATGCCGCTCCACAGCGGATGGGTCATGTTGAACAGACCGGTGAGGTTCGTGCCGATGACCTCACCCCACTGCTCGGGCGTCATCTTGTGGAACATGGCGTCCCGCGTGATGCCTGCATTATTGACCAGGACTTCAACGGGGCCGAGCGCCGCCTCGACGGCGGCAATACCCTCGGCGCAAGCCGGGTAGCTTGAGACATCCCACTTGAACACGGGAATACCGGTCTCGGCTTCGAAAGCCTTGGCCTTTTCTTCATTACCCGCGAAGTTCGCTGCGACCTTGTATCCTGCGTCCTTTAGGGCAATTGAAATCGCCGCACCGATCCCGCGCGTGCCTCCGGTCACCAAAGCAACTCTGCTCATCGTCAGTCCTCCCCTTATCGGTTCTTAGCGTTCCCGTTCCGTGGTGTGTGTCAGGCGATATCTTCCGCCTTGGCACAAGGGTGCCCCCCGGTTCTCGACCGGGAAGGACAATATCAATGGATGAACTGCCGGCGAAAACGCCACGCCATCGCCCTCAGAGGGCCTCGAGGCACATGGCGACGCCCATGCCACCGCCGATGCAGAGCGTGGCAAGCCCCTTCTTGGCGCCTCGGCGTTTCATCTCGAATACAAGCGTGTTGAGGATGCGCGCACCCGACGCACCGACCGGGTGGCCGATTGCAATGGCACCGCCGTTGACATTGACGATCGAGGTATCCCAGCCGAGGTCCTTGTTGACCGCGCAGGCCTGAGCCGCGAACGCTTCGTTGGCTTCGACCAGATCGAGGTCGGAGATCTTCCAGCCGGCCTTTTCAAGGGCTTTGCGCGATGCCGGGATCGGGCCCGTGCCCATGATCTTCGGATCGACGCCAGCGGTCGCCCAGGAAACGATGCGAGCAAGTGGAGCGATGCCGCGCCGCGAGGCTTCAGCCTCTGTCATCAGCAGGGCGGCGGCGGCGCCATCATTGATCCCCGACGCATTGCCGGCTGTCACGCTGCCTTCCTTGTCAAAGGCAGGTTTCAGCTTCTGCATGCTATCCAGGGTAGCTCCGTGGCGAATGTATTCGTCCTGGTCGACAGTAACGTCACCCTTGCGGCCGGGCACGATGACCGGCACGATCTCGTCCTTGAAGCGGCCAGCAAGCTGAGCGGCTTCCGCCTTGTTCTGGGAGGCGACAGCAAACGCGTCCTGCTCGTCGCGGGTCAATTGCCACTGGCGCGCCACGTTTTCCGCGGTCGTGCCCATGTGATAGCCGTAAAAGGCATCCGTCAGGCCGTCCTTGATCATCGTGTCGACCATCTTCAGGTCGCCCATCTTGGTGCCGTTGCGCAGATGCGCGCAATGCGGTGCCATGGACATGGATTCCTGCCCACCGGCAATGATAATTTTCGCGTCTCCCGTGAGGATCTGCTGCATGCCGACGGCAACGGCGCGAAGGCCCGAGCCGCACAGCTGGTTGAGGCCCCAGGCAGTCGCTTCCTGCGGGATGCCGGCCTTCATCGCGGCCTGCCTAGCGGGGTTCTGTCCTTGGCCTGCCGTCAGGATCTGCCCGAGGATGACTTCGTCGACCTCGCCGGCCTCCACACCCGCACGCTCCAGCACAGCCTTGATGGCCACGGCGCCCAGATCATGCGCGGCGACGGACGACAGGGCGCCGTTAAACGAACCGACCGGCGTTCTGGCGGCGCTGGCGATGACGATGGACGGACTGGTCATGGACGTCTCCTCCGAAATGTTTGTGTTTCGAAAGAAACTGTCAAAGACTGCTCCCGGTGTCAAACAGGATAAACCCCGCCGGATCGTTCTTTGGTTGCAAGCTCCTGTCTTTCGTCAATTCGGTTTCGTGCATTGCACAAAGAGATTGTCACCAGCTCTCATTTGCGCTTACATTCATCATTGGGAAGAGCAAAAATAACCGAAAAACGACGGGTTAGGAGACCGCAATGGCCAAAGCCGATGGCGAAATCGTTATCAAGAAATACGCCAATCGACGCCTCTATAATACCGGCACGAGCACTTACGTGACGCTTGAGGACTTGGCCAAGATGGTCAAGAAGGGCGAGGACTTCATTGTCCAGGACGCCAAGTCCGGCGAGGACATCACCCACTCGGTCCTGACCCAGATCATCTTCGAACAGGAGTCGAAGACGGGCAATACGCTGCTCCCGATCTCTTTCCTGCGCCAGCTGATCAGCTACTACGGCGATCAGATGCAGATGGTGGTGCCGAGCTTCCTCGAGCACTCGATGAAGGCCTTCACCGAGCAGCAGACCCAGATGCGCGAGCAGATGACCAAGGCCTTTGGCGATCATCCGCTGTCTAAGAATCTGCAAATGCCAATCCAGTTGATGGAGGAGCAGGTCAAGCGCAATACCGAAATGTTCCAGCAGGCGATGCAGATGTTCTCGCCCTTCCTCGGCGGCCAGCAGCCTGCCAAGGAAACTCGCAAGGCCGAGGCCAAAGACATTGATGAATTGAAGGAGCAGTTGCGCTCCTTGCAAAGCAAGCTTGACAATCTCTGAAACGAAAGGCCTCGCTCCGGGGCCTTTTTAGATTGTCGATCGGGTCACAGCCCGATCGACACGTCACGCCCGGCGGCCCGGTTGGAAATCGTGAAACCAGCCACGACGTCAATGAAGGCGACGACCATCAGCGTGAAGAAAAGCTGCGTGGCCGCATCCCTGACCAGCAGGAACTCGACGAGGAAAACGACGAAGACCAGCATGGAGAGCATGTGATTGAGCAACGAGTTTCGATTGCTCATCGTCGCCTTCAGGACTTCGAAAAACAGCGCAATCAGAGCAACCAGAATGACGACATCACCCAGGGTGATTGTCCAGAGGGCGCCCGAGAGCATCGGCACCGTGACAAGCGTGGAAGCGAAAGAAGGCAGACCACTTCCCAGCATGACTGCGTTGTAGAACACGAACGGCACGATCATCAGGGGTATGGCGACAAACATCAGACATCCTTCCTCACCTGGAGTTCACGCCAATCCGGCGGCCTTCTCCTGCGTGAGTTAACAATGCCTTGACTAAAAAAGTAAAGGCCGGCGCTAAGGCCGGCCTTCAACAATCAGGATGTCGCGCAGAAATTATGCGCTTTCCTTCGGCGTCAGAACCTGACGGCCACGATACATACCGGTCTTCAGATCGATATGGTGCGGGCGACGCAGTTCGCCGGAATTCTTGTCCTCGACATAGGTCGCGGCCTTCAGGGCGTCCGCAGAACGGCGCATACCGCGCTTCGACGGGCTTGTTTTTCTCTTCGGTACAGCCATTTTCGTTACTCCACGTGACGGTGCAAAACAGGTTGAGCGGCCTCGATGAGGCCGGACAGAACCTGTCGCGAACTCGGATTTTGGCGGGCTTATACATGTCCGGGAGGGGTTTGACCAGTCCCTGCCGTCATTTTTTCAGACGCACCGGAGCGGCGGTTCACGCCTCGTCTTCAGGCACGATCCAGCTTTCGGCCAGCGCCGCAGTCTCCCATGCCCTCCACGCCGGATGAGCCTTGACGGCAGCCATGTAATCAAGCGTATCCGCATCCTTGACCAGATCATAGACGGCAAAGCGATTGACCACCGGGGCAAACATCGCATCCGCAGCACCGAATGCGCCGAACAGGAAGGGACCGCCTGACATCTGCCTCATCTCTCGCCAGATCTCCTCGATCCGCTGCACGTCAGCCTTCACCCCATCCGGCAGGTCGATGGCCCTCACCGGCCGGCGCATGTTCATCGGGCAAGCGCCCCGCAAAGAGCGGAAACCAGACAGCATCTCCATCGAGATCGACCGCGCCATGCTGCGCCGGGCAGGATCGTCCGGCCAAAGACCCGCGTCGGGGAAAAGCTCGGTAACATATTCGATGATGGCGAGCGATTCCCACACCCTGACAGGGCCATGGTGCAAGACCGGAACCCTTCCAGTGGGAGACAGTGCGCGAAACTGCGGGCTCGTCGCCCCAGGGCCGAACGGGATCAACTGTTCACGAAAGGGAATGCCGGCTACTGTCATGGCGATCCAGGGACGGAAGGACCAGGACGAGTAGTTCTTGTTGGCGATGTAGAGGACGAGATCGGACATGGGCACCTTCCCTTTCAGATGAAAGCGACGTTAGCCGCATCTGATGCAAACGACCAACGAGACTCTGATCTCAATCATAGAGACAGGTGATGTATTCACCCGATCGCTTTGCGCGGCGGTCGACGACATTGGCCAGCCGTTGCATGCCCTTGCCCGGTTTACTGGCCACCCGGTCGATCGGGTTGGGGAGCGCGACTGCGAGCAATGCAGCCTGGCGGGCGCTGAGCTTGGCGGCGGAGGTCTTGAAATGATATCGGGCGGCTGCCTCAATGCCGTAGATGCCGGGCCCCCACTCGGCGATATTGAGGTAGACCTCCATGATCCGCTCCTTGGGCCAGACGGCGTCAGTTGCCAGCGCCAGTGGCAATTCGAGGCCCTTGCGCACAAATGAGCGGCTGTTCCAGAGGAACAGGTTTTTGGCCGTCTGCATGGGGATCGTGCTGGCACCCCGGGTTGCCTCGCCAGCGAGCGCATCATCGACGACGCCCTTAAGCTGTCCCCAGTCGACGCCATTATGGATGCAGAACTGGCCGTCTTCCGACATCATCACGGCGCGCACAACATTCGGCGAGATATCTTCGAAATCCACCCAGCGACGATCATAACCCTGGAAGGTCAGGAGATCTGCCAGCATCAGGGTGGAGACGGGGTGGATGAAATCGAGCCGGTAGACGAGGATCAGAAAATAGGGCGCGCAAAGGAAGGCGACGACACCGATGGCGATCCGACGCCATAGTCTCGCGCGCTCCTGGCCTTCCTCGACCGGGGCTTCCTCCGTCTCCTGCTCCAAAGTCTGCACGTCCACTGTCAAAGAAGATCGATCCACTCGTCCCGGGGGCTCGTCTGTCATACGCATCCTCTTGACGATTGACCAGTAGAGGACGGCCAAACTCCCATACCTGTGACGGAATTTCCCGTTGCCACTCCCGGGGTGCCGTGCGAAATAGCCCGCATGAGCCCGTCTTCGACCACTTTCGAACAGAATCTTGCACGTCATGCTGCTACGGTGGAAGCGCGCCTCGGCTTGCTGCTTGATGCGCGGCCTCGCGCTGGAGAGATCGCACGCCCACAGAGACTGATCGAGGCCATGCATTACGGTGCATTGAACGGCGGCAAGCGCCTGCGGCCCTATCTGGTTCTGGAGGCCACGCGACTGTTCAGCGGCGATGAAGAAGCCGCTCTTCTAGTGGGCTGCGCGCTGGAATGTCTGCACAGCTATTCGCTCGTCCATGACGATCTTCCGGCGATGGACGACGACGACCTGCGTCGCGGCAAGCCGACCGTTCACATCGCCTATGACTATGCCACCGCAATTCTGGCGGGCGATGGCCTGCTGACCTATGCTTTTGACATTATCACGTCACCGGAAACGCCTTTGCAGGATGGCGCGAAGGCAACGCTCGTGCTCGAACTTGCCCGTGCAGCCGGCGTGGGCGGCATGGCAGGCGGTCAGGCGCTCGATCTTGCAGCAGAAACACAAGCGCCCGACGAAGCCGGGATCGTGCTGCTGCAATCGATGAAGACCGGCGCTCTCCTGCGGTTTGCCTGCGAAGCCGGCGCGGTCATCGCTGGTCGTGGCGCCGAAGACCGGGCCAAGTTGCGCCGGTTTGGAGAAGTGATCGGGCGCGCGTTTCAATTGGCGGACGATCTGTTAGATCTGACGGCCGATGCGGCCACCATGGGCAAGGCAACCGGCAAGGACGCGGCAAAAGGCAAAGGTACGCTTGTGGCCCTCAAAGGTCAGGCCTGGGCAGAAGCCGAGCTCAAACGTCTGGTGACCGCTGCCAGCGACGAACTCGCCACCTATGGAGAGACGGCCACGGTCCTCATCGAAGCAGCCCGCTTCATCGCATACAGGAAGAACTGATATGAGCCGTTTCTGGTCCTCTGCCGTCCACGATCTGGAACCCTATGTGGCCGGTGAACAGCCGAAAATTCCGGGGCTGGTAAAGCTGAACACTAACGAAAACCCATTCGGCCCCTCGCCGCGCGTGCTCGAGGCGATTGCAGCAGCCTCCGATGATCGTTTGCGGCTCTATCCGGACCCGTCATCGTCGCGCCTGCGCGAAACGCTTGCCCGAAACTTCGGCCTTGAAGCTGAGCAGGTCTTTGTTGGCAATGGCTCGGACGAGGTTCTCGCCTTCACCTTCGCAGCCCTTCTCAAGCACGACAAGCCATTGCTCTGCTCTGACATCACCTACAGCTTCTACAAGACCTATGCCCGGCTCTTCGAGATCACCGTCGATGAAGTGCCGGTGGATGATGCCATGCGTATCCACATTGGCGATTATGACCGGCCCTGCGGCGCGATCATCCTTGCAAACCCGAATGCCCCTACAGGCATTGCCTTGCCGCTCTCCGAGATCGAGGCACTTGTCGCATCTCATCCGGATCAGGTGGTGGTGATTGACGAAGCCTATGTCGATTTCGGAGCCGAAACGGCCGCAAGCCTCATTCCGCGTTACGAGAACCTGCTGGTGGTTCACACCTTCTCGAAATCTCGCTCCCTCGCCGGCCTCCGCATCGGCTTCGCTCTCGGACAACGTTCGCTGATCGAGGCGCTGGAGCGCATGAAGGATAGCTTCAATTCCTATCCGCTGGATACACTTGCCCAGGCCGCTGCGACGGCGGCCGTCGAGGATAAAGCCTGGTTTAAGCAAACCCGAGACCAGATCATCGCCAACCGTGACATGGTAACAGGAGCCCTGAAAGCGCGTGGTTTCGAAGTGCTGCCGTCCTCGGCCAACTTCGTCTTCACCCGTCACCCGGCTCATCAGGGCGCCGATCTCGCTCGAGGCTTGCGCGAACGCGCAGTGCTGATACGCCACTTCGCCAAACCACGCATCTCCGATTTTCTGCGCGTGACGATTGGCACTGCCGAGGAATGCCATCAGTTTTTGACCGCCATCGATCAAATCATCTGACGTGTGCATGGAACGTACGCGGGCTAGTCTGTAAGCCCTTTCCCGACCATCGGAGCGTTCCATGCAAGTCATTCTGGAAAACCTGCCGCAGGTCTTCAGCGCCTATCTGGTCTATCTGGTAGCCGTACTCAGCCCAGGTCCGGCGACCATGGCGATTGCATCCGCTTCTCTTGGTCAGGGACGGCGGCACGGATTTACCATGGCTGCCGGCATTTTCTGTGGCTCGATGACCTGGGCCTTGGCCGCTTCGGCTGGTCTGGCGACCGTCCTGACCCATTACGCCCATGCCGTGACCGTGTTGCGAATTGTCGGTGGCCTCTATCTGCTTTACCTGGCCTTGCGCGCCTTCCGCTCGGCGGCGAGTACGACGGACCCGATGGCGAGGGACACCGCCGCGAAGAGTTTCAGACACACCTTCCTGCGCGGCTACGCAATCCACCTGACCAACCCGAAAGCGATCTTCGCCTGGCTCGCGATTCTGTCCCTTGGACTGCCGGCTGGCGCCACAGGCGGAACGGTTGCAGTGATCGTGGCAGGATGCCTAACGACAGGCTTCACCGTATTCATGGGATATGCCTGGCTGTTCTCCCTGCCCGGCGCACTCAGAGCCTACCGCTCCGCACGCCGCTATATCGAAGGTACACTTGCCGTCCTGTTCACGGCGGCCGGCGCGCGGCTGCTTCTCCAGCACTGATACGAAAAAGGGCGCCGCTTGTGGCAGCGCCCTTGTGATTTTGACCGAAACGGTTCGATCAGCCCTGCTTGAGCGGCGAGATCTGGATTTCGACGCGGCGGTTTTGGGCGCGGCCGTCCGGGGTAGCGTTGGACGCGATCGGCTGGCTCGGGCCGAAGCCGAGCGAGGAGACGCGACGCGGGTCGACGCCCTGGCCGTTGAGGTAGCTGGCGACCGACATGGCGCGACGCTCCGACAACGCCTGGTTATGCGCAAGGCTACCGGTCGAATCGGTGTGGCCATTGATGTCGATCAGGGTCTTGTCGAACTTGCGCAGAACGATCGCAACCGAGTTCAAGGTCGGGTAGAACTGCGGCATGACCGCATCCTGATCCGTGGCGAAGGTGATGTTGGACGGCATGTTGAGGATGATTCGGTCACCGACGCGCGTGACTGAGATGCCGGTGCCCTGCAGCTGCGCACGAAGCTCCGATTCCTGCTGATCCATGTAGTTGCCGATGGCGCCACCGGCCAGTGCACCGATACCGGCACCGATCAAAGCGGCATTGCGCCGTCCCACCGGCGAACCGCCGACGGCCAGACCGCCCAGCGCACCAACAGCTGCGCCAATCGCTGCACCACCGGCAGTGTTCGAGACCTTCTGCTGTCCCGTATACGGGTCCGTCGTCGTGCAGGCACTCAGATAGGTCGCGCACAGCGCGACGATGGCGATCTTCTTGATCATGCTCGATGTCCCTCCAAGAACAGGCTGATGATTCCTGAACAGGGAAATTACGGCAACAAAAAGTTGCCGCACAGCCTCATTCTGCTGCCGAGCGTCGGCCGTATCGTTTCTCGATGTAGTCGCCGACCAGTGCTTCGAAATCGGCAGCGATGTTGGGACCCCGCAGGGTCATCGCCTTCTCGCCATCGATGAACACGGGCGCAGCAGGATTTTCGCCCGTGCCCGGCAGCGAGATGCCTATATCGGCATGCTTGCTCTCACCGGGGCCGTTGACGATGCATCCCATGACGGCGACGTTCAAGCCTTCGACGCCGGGATACTTCTCGCGCCAGACCGGCATGTTCTTGCGCAGGTCGTCTTGGATCTTCTGCGCAAGTTCCTGGAAAACGGTCGACGTCGTGCGTCCGCAGCCGGGACAAGCGGCAACCACTGGCACAAACTGACGGAAACCCATCACCTGCAGAAGTTCCTGCGCCACCTGCACTTCTCGGGTACGATCCCCGTTCGGTTCCGGCGTAAGAGACACGCGAACCGTGTCGCCGATCCCGTGCTGCAACACGTAGCCCATGGCAGCGGACGATGCGACAATGCCCTTCGTGCCCATGCCGGCTTCCGTGAGACCGAGATGCAGGGCATGGTTCGAGCGATCGGCGAGCATCTGATAGACGGCAATCAGATCCTGCACCTGGCTGACCTTGGCAGACAGAATGATGCGGTTGCGCGGCAGACCGATTTCCTCGGCAAGCTCAGCCGACAGTAGCGCTGACTGCACGATCGCCTCGCGCGTGACCTGGCGCGCCGACAGCGGCGAACCATTCTCGGCATTGGCGTCCATCAACCGAGTCAGCAGTTCCTGATCGAGCGAGCCCCAATTGACGCCAATGCGCACCGGCTTGTCGTAGCGGATCGCCATTTCGACGATCTCGGCAAACTGCTTGTCCTTCTTGTCCTTGAAACCGACATTGCCCGGATTGATGCGATATTTGGCCAGCGCTTCGGCACAAGCGGGGTGATCGGCGAGCAGTCGGTGCCCGATATAGTGGAAGTCGCCGATCAGCGGCACATCCATGCCAAGCCGCAACAGGCGCTCACGAATCTTCGGGACGGCAGCAGCACTCTCGTCCCGGTCGACAGTGATGCGCACGACTTCCGACCCCGCCTTAAACAGCGCAGCCACTTGGGCAACGGTCGAATCCACATCGGCTGTATCGGTGTTGGTCATCGACTGAACGACGACGGGAGCGCCACCTCCGATGATCACGCCACCGACATCGACGGCGACAGAGGCACGACGTGGCTTCGGATCATAGGCATTGGCGGATGGAATGGTTCCTGCGAACATGGCTCAATCTCTGCGCACCTTCGAACGTTGCTCTGGAGGTGGATCAAAGCTCGCTGCTTGTCAACCGGACCTCCTCCCCGATGACCAGTCAAATCAGCGGGAGAGAATGGGACCGAGGATCAGTGCGAGGAGCTGCGGGATGGCTTCCGCCACCTCTTCGATGCTCTGGCGGCGGGATTTCATCCCCTGGATGGCATCGATCAGCAGCGAAGCGATGACGTTGGCAGAAAGTCCTGACGGAATTGTGATCTCTCTGGTCTCTGCGGCACGATTGAGCGCGAGCGCGATTTCCGCCTCGACCGCCTTCATCCAAGCGAGAAACAGGTCGGCTGCCAACTCATGACTGGTGTCGAACAATTCGGCCCCATGCGCTGTCTCCAGGATTTGCTGGTGCGGCAAGATGATGCCTTCATGCAAGGCAAGCGCAAGCGCGTCCCCCAGCGGCAGGTCCTGCCGGAGACAGACGCTGACCTTCAGGCGCGTGTCCTCCATCATGGCCAGCATCAGACCACGGAAGATGTCCTGCTTGTTGCGAAAATGGATGTAGAGGGCTGGCCGCGACAACCCCACAGCCTGGGCAATGTCGTCCATAGTGGTACGCTTGAAACCATAGTTGACGAAGGTGCCGTAAGCCGCCTGAAGAATGAGCGCCCGCCGCCCGTCTGCGTTCCCATCTGCCATGATTGACAAATTGACGATTTTTGTCATTCTGTCAACGCCGTCATATCAAGGGAGAGTAAGGCTGTGAAGATCACGGTGAATGGCGTGGACCATCTGCTGGAGGCAGAAGCGGACATGCCGCTGCTCTGGGCCTTGCGCGACGAGCTCAAAATTCTCGGCCCGAAATTCGGCTGTGGCGCAGGCCTGTGCGGTGCCTGTACCGTCATCATCGAGGGACAGGCCGTGCGCTCCTGCCAGACCGCAATTGGCGACATAACGGGTCCGGTTAGAACCATTGAGGGTCTCGCCGCCGGCGACGGTCTTCATTCGGTGCAGCAGGCCTGGCTCGATGAGCAGGTTGCCCAGTGTGGCTATTGCCAGGCCGGGCAGATCATGAACGCTGTGGCTCTCCTCGAAAACAATCCAAGGCCCACGGATGCCGAAATCGATGAGGCAATGTCGGGCAATCTCTGTCGCTGTGGCACCTATCCCCGCATCCGCGCCGCAATTCATCGGGCCGCTCGCGAGCGGGCGGGAGCATGACCATGGGCAAGCTCGGAACCCTGACCCGTCGCGGCTTCCTGTTCGGCGCCGTAGCCCTCACGGGTGGCGTCGCCTTCGGTTATTATCGCTATGCCTCACCGCTTCCCAATCCGTTGCAGGACGGGCTTGCCAATGGGGAGGTCACCTTCAACCCCTACCTCAAGATCGCGCCGGACAACCGGATCACGATCATCGCACCGCGCGCTGAAATGGGTCAGGGCGTCCAGACGACCCTCGCCACATTGCTCGCCGAAGAACTTGATGTGTCACTGGATCAGGTGACGATCGAACACGGACCGGCCGCCGCCGCCTATTTCAATGCTGCAGCGATGACCGATGGCGCGCCCGTCCCCAAATTCGAGGACGGCGTCGTTGCCGAAACGCTGCGCGGCACGATCGGTGTCGTCGCGAAACTGGTTGCGATTCAATTCACCGGCGGCTCGAGCTCGATGATCGACCACTTCGAGAAGCTGCGCCACGCCGGCGCGCAGGCCCGCGAAAGCCTGAAGCTTGCAGCGGCTGCGCGATGGAAAGTCGAACTCGATACCCTCAGCACGCAGCATGGTCGTGTCATCCATGCCGCCTCCGGTCGCAGTGCAAGCTACGGCGAACTCGCTGGCGACGCCATCGCCCTGGCACCTTCCGCTGCCCCGAGCCTGAAGCCGAAGGCCGAATGGAAACTCCTCGGCAAACCACAACCACGCAAGGATATGATGGCCAAGGTGACTGGTGCGCCGATCTTCGGCGTCGATGTCAATCTGCCGGACATGCTCTATGCCACAGTCCGAATGAACCCCAGCCCCGGCGGCGGCATGAAGCGCTTCGATGCGCAGGCGGCCAAAGCCATGACCGGTGTTCAGGATGTCATCGCCATAGACAGCCCCTACGGCCAAGGCGTCGCCGTCATCGCCAACAACACCTGGCGCGCTTTCCAGGCAGCCGACGCACTCGAAATTGAGTGGGAGACGGGGCCCATTCCGGCGACATCGGCGGAGATGGAGAGCCTGCACACGGCGGCACTTGACGGAAAGCAAGCCTTCTCGCTACGCGCACTCGGCGATCCCGACCTTGCCTTCGCCGATGCTGACCAAACTTCCGTGGTCGAAGCGGAATATGACGTGCCCTTCCTGTCGCACGCTGCCATGGAGCCGATGAACGCGACGGCACTGGTGACGGCAGACAATGTCGAGATCTGGGCACCGAACCAGGGGCCTACGCTCATCCAGACTGTGGCGCAGAGGATCACTGGCCTGCCGCCGGAGAAGATAGCCGTGCACACCACCTTTCTCGGCGGCGGCTTCGGCCGCCGTATCGAACCGGATTACGCAGACTACGCCATCCGCGTTGCGGCGCACGTAACGGGCCGGCCAGTCAAACTGACCTGGACACGCGAAGAGGATATGAGCCACGGGCCGTATCGACCTATGGCCAAGTCCCGCTACAGGGGCCTCGTGGCCAAGGAAGGCATGCCAAAGGCACTGGTCGGCTCGATCGCATCGCCGTCCGTTGTCGCGAGCGCGCTCGGTCGCTACTATCCGGATCTGCCGATCGGCGGTCCGGACAACACGCTGATCGACGGGGCCTATAACCAACCTTATGACATCGAGAATTATCGCATCGATGGCCGCAAGGTTGACCTTGCCGTGCCGGTGGGTTTCTGGCGCTCCGTCGGCTTCTCCTACAATACCTTCATGCATGAGAGCTTTATCGACGAACTTGCCCATGCGGGTGGCCAAGACCCGCTGCAGCTGCGCAAGACGCTGTTGTCCAAGCATCCTGCGGCCATCGGGGTCCTGGAAAAGATCGAGGCGCTGTCGAACTGGAACACCCCGCTGCCGAAAGGTCGCGCCCGCGGCGTTGCCTTTGCGCTGTCCTTCGGCACCTGGGTCGCCCAGGTGGTCGAAGTCGAGGAGCGCGACGGCGCGATCCGAGTGGCCCACGTCTTCTGCGCTGCAGACCCCGGGACGGTGCTCGATCCCCGCAACTTCGAAGCCCAGATGATGTCCGGCATTGTGTTCGGTTTGTCGGCAGCGATGAAGCAGCAGATCAGCTTTGCCGATCACGCCGTCGAGCAGTCCAACTATCACGACCACGATGCGCTGCGCATGGTGGAGTGTCCAGCAATCGAGATTGCGCTTTTGCCGAACTCACCCTTCCTGGGTGGTGCAGGAGAGCCCGGAACTCCGCCCGTTGCCCCTGCACTTGTGAACGCGATCTTCGCTTTGACTGGCAAGCGCCACCGGCGCCTGCCCCTGTCAGCCGAGATAACGTTCGCTTAAGCCGCGTTGACCCGGTCGGCGTAGCGAGCGAGGTGCGACAGGGCGAGCACTACCAGCAACAGGGCGGGGATCGCCGTATAAACGGTCGAAAGTGTTGTATGCTCAGCGACGAACCCAATCAGCGACGGGGCAAACAGAATGCCGGAATAACCCATGGTGGTGACGACGGAGAGCCCGACACCGGGCGCCAGACCGGGAATATTGCCGGCTGCCGAAAAAGCGATCGGCACCATGTTAGAAATGCCGATCCCGGCGATGGCGAAACCGACGAGCGCAAGCGCGACGCTGTCCGAACGCCCGGCAATCAAGAGCCCCACTGTCGCAAGCACACCGCAGACCCGCAATGTCTTCACTCCGCCGAAACGGTCGCGTACGAAGTCGCCGGCGAAACGGCAGGCAGCCATGGTGAGCGAGAATGCGGCGAAAGCAAAGCCGGAAATTTCCGTTGGCGCATTGAGTTCATTGCGCAGGTAGAGCGCGCTCCAGTCGAGCACTGTTCCTTCCGGAACCATGCAGAACAGCGCCATGAGGCCGATCAGCCATGGCAAAGGGGTTAGCGGAAGCCTGGCCCGCACCGGCTCCTCGCTCGGATGCGGTGCGTCAGCTAGGATCATAGGTCGTGCCACAAGGAACAGCACGACAGCCAGACCAGCCAGCAGAAGAACATGGCCCATCACCCCGACGGTCGCGATCAGTGTTCCGCCGGTCGCAGCACCGAACAGCCCGCCAAGGCTCCAGAAGGCATGACAGGAGGACATGATCGAGCGTCGCATTTGCCGTTCGACTTCAACTGCATTGGCATTCATCGCCACATCCATGGCGCCGGTCAGGCCCCCGAAGAGGAAGATGGCGATTGCGCCGGTCCAGACGCTATCGACCAGCGTGATCAGCACGATTGTCGGGATGTAGAGCAAGGTCGTGATCTGGACGACGTGACGCGATCCGAAACGGGCGATCTGCATGCCGGCGATCGGCATCATCACCAGCGACCCGACGCCGAAAACGAACAGCATAAGGCCCAGCATCGATTCTGTCAGGCCAAGTGCTTGCGAGAAGAATGGGATTTTCGGTGCCCAAGCACCCATCACCATACCGTTGAGGAAGAATAGCAGCGCCACCGCCGCCCTCTCCCGCGTGACGATCGGAGCAGGCCTCTGGGACGCCGCCGTGACGGATGCTGTGTCGTTCATGTTTTCCTCCATGCAACCGGCGGCACTCTACTTAAATCGATTTAAACGACAATCACCGAGTGGCTCTTTCGCCATAACATTTTGTTTCCCTCAATGATGAACGTTTGATGCCGCATAGGCAATTGACAGCGACCAAGGGAGCCGCGACAGATATGCACCCGCCTGCTTCGGCAACCAGACATGGTGCCCCCCCGATCCTGAAAGTTCTATAACCGTGAAGACCACCATCGGCGCTGGCATCGTCCTGTCCAGCCTGTCCTATTTCCTGTTTGCCGTACATGACAGTATGATAAAGCTGCTCGTGGAAACCACGACTGTCTGGCAGATTCTGTTCTGCCGCAGCATTGCCATCCTGACCGGATGCCTGATCATGGGCGGGCGCGGTCTTGTCCGCGAAACCCTGACATCAACCGTCCGGCGGCCGATGATGATCCGTAGCCTGTTCCTCCTCTCAGCCTGGCTCTGCTACTTTCATGCCGCCAAATTTCTGCCGCTGGCCGATCTCACAACCCTCTACTTCGCCGCACCGATCGTCGCGGTCGTCTTATCAATCCCGATGCTCGGCGAGCACGTATCGTTTGCGAGTTGGGCCGCCGTGGTCACCGGGTTCGTCGGCGTCATCGTCGCGAGCGACCCCACCGGCATGGCCGACGGTTGGCCGGTTTATCTGGCCATTCTCGCCGCCTGCTGCTGGGCGATCGCAACCATTCTGCTGCGCCGTACCTCGCAGGACGCAAGCAGCATGGTGCAGATGGCGATGACCAACGTCTTCTTTCTCGCGCTGACGGCGCCGGTTGCGCTCTCCAACTGGACCATGCCGGCCGGAGGAGCGCAGATCCTTCTGGTCGCAGTCGGTGTGATCGGCGGGATGGGTCAGCTGGCCTATTTCGAAAGCATGCGCCGCGCGCCGATCTCGATCATCGCGCCCTTCGAATACACGGCGCTGATATGGGCCTTCGCCCTCGGCTACGCGATCTGGGGTGACATTCCCGGCCGTAACGTGGTGGCTGGCGCCGTCCTGATTGCCAGTGCCGGCGTCATCATCCTGGTTGCCGAAAGGCGGCGGGCAACCGCCTGATCAGGCGTCAGGCGAAGGGCAGATAACGCTCCGCCAGTTCCACCCAGAACGTCGTCCCGATGGGCAGCACATCGTCGTTGAAATCGTAACGTGGATGGTGAAGCGGCGGGTCGTTCTCCGTCCGCTTAGTGCCCAGGAAGAAATAGCTACCAGGCCGCTCGGCGAGCATGTAACCGAAATCCTCGCTCCCCATCATCGGCCGCGGCAGGTCGAAAACCTTGTCGGCGCCGGCAAAGCTTTTCGCCAGATCCCGAACAAAATCGGTCTCCGCCTTGTGATTGATCGTCGCGTTGTAGCCGCGCTGGTAGTCGATCGTGACTCCCATGCCGTAACTTGCCGCCTGACCTTCTGCCACCGCCCGGATCCGCTGTTCGAGCTGATCTCGCACTGCGGCATCAAAAGAGCGGATGGACAGAACCATTTCCGCGCGCTCGGGAATGACGTTGCTGGCGGCACCGGCGTGGAACCCGCCGACGGTGATTACCGTTGGATCAAGCGGATGTATGTTGCGCGATACGATCGTCTGCAAGGCCATGATGATCGATGCGCCACAGACGATTGGATCCGCTGTCGCCTGCGGCTCGGCGCCATGACCGCCACGACCGTTGACGGTAATCTTGCACTCATCGACCGCGGCCATGATCGGCCCTTCGCGCACGGCGATGTGGCCGAATGCGATATCAGGATCATTGTGAAGGCCGAACACTGCATCGCACGGAAACCTGTCAAACAGCCCATCTTCGATCATCATGCGCGCACCACCAAAATTCTCCTCCGCTGGCTGGAAGATGAGATGGAGGGTCCCGTCGAAATTCCGCCGCTCGGCCAGGATCTGGGCTGCACCCAGCAACATGGCGGTATGCCCGTCATGGCCGCAGGCATGCATTACGCCAGGCACCTTGCTGGCATAGTCGAGCCCGGTCTCCTCCAGAATCGGAAGCGCATCGAAATCCGCACGGATGCCGACGCTGCGCGAACTTGCGCCGTTACGGAGGGTCGCGACGACACCCGTTCCGGCGAGCCCTCGCGTCACTTCGTAGCCGAGTGACTGTAGGCGTTCGGCGATATAGTCGGAGGTCTTGAATTCGGAAAGACCGATCTCGGGAAACTGGTGAAGGTGGCGCCGCGTTGCCAGAACATCCGCCATGACATTGGCAAACTGGATTGACATGGAAACTCCTGACATGGCCGACGACGAGGCGAAATGAACGGCCGCGACTTTCGCACTTGCGGCCTTGTTGTTCAACCGTATAAAAAGCCGCTTGATCACCGGACGACAGTTTGTCGTCACTTAACGCCGTTGGGAAATGCCGATGACGCGACGCACATTCCAGCGGGCCGGAGAGGCTGAACGGCGGCAGGACCTGATATCCGCCACGCTCGACAGCATTTCCGACCATGGGTTGGAAGGTGCGACCGTCCGCGATATCGCCGCGAGAGCCGGAGTGACCGGCGGCCTCATCCGCCATTATTTCACCGGCAAGGACCAGATGGTACAGGCGGCGTATCGCGAAATGCTGGCGACCATGACGAAGACGGCGGTCGATGCGATGACCGCAGCAGGCGAGGATGCGCACCAACGCCTGCACCGCTTCATCGTTGCCAATGTCAGCCCGCCAGTCGCCGATCCAAAGGCGCTCTCGCTCTGGGCAGCCTTCATTGGACGTGTGAGGTCGGACGAGGAACTGGCCCGCATCCACCGGGAGAATTACCTGCTTTTCCTCAACATCCTGGAAGGCCTCGTTGCCTCCCTTCTGGCCAGCCATGGCCGCACGGCGTCTCCCTCAGAATGTCGGCACCTTGCCATCGCCATCAACGGCCTGATCGACGGTCTATGGCTGGAGAACTCGCTTGCGAGCGACTTGTTCGACGAAGGCCGCCTGCCACAGATCGCACTCGACGCTGTAGAGGCGCTATTGGGCGGTATTGCTCTCAGACCTGCAGCAGACAAGCACTGAACGGAAATTTCCATGAAATACGCAGCCATAACCAAACGTCTGGCCGGGCTTGGCTCCGGCAAGTGGGCTTTGCATATCGAAGGTCGGCGCAAGGCGGCAGAGGGGATCCCGGTCATCGAGCTGACCATAGGCGAGCCTGATCTTCCGCCGGACCCGGCGCTTCTGGCGGAATGCGCGCGCGCCATGCATGCCGGCCGCACCCGCTATTCCAACGGCCGTGGCGAGCCCTCGGTGGTGGAAGCACTCGTCGAGAAATACGCAAAGCGCAGGCAGGGCATCACGGCGCGCAACATCCTGTGCTTTCCCGGCACGCAAAGCGCGCTTTTCGTGGTCATGATGGGGCTGCTCGACGCCGGCGACGAGGTGCTGGCAGGCGACCCCGCCTATGCGACCTATGAAGGCGTCGCAGCCGCGACCGGAGCGCGTCTCATGCCCGTCCCGCTGCGAGCCGAGAACGGTTTCCACATGCAGGCTGCCGATCTTGAGGCGGCCATCACACCGAACAGCCGCGTAGTTCTCCTGAACACGCCGCACAATCCAACAGGCGCCGTGCTTTCAGCAGCGGAGATTGCGGACATCGGCGAAGTCTGTCGACGCCACGATCTCTGGATCGTCTGCGACGAAGTTTATGAGGAATTGACCTTTGGGGACCGTTTCGCCTCGCCCTTCGACAACTCCGATCTCGCCGATCGGACAATCGTCGTGTCCTCGATTTCGAAGTCCCATGCCGCACCCGGCTTCCGGAGCGGCTGGGCTGCGGGCCCCGCAGACTTCTTTGACCATCTCCTGCCGGTGTCTGAAACCATGCTTTTCGGCGTCCAGCCCTTCATCGCCGACATGACGGCGATGGCGTTGACACAGCCGATTGAAACATCGCGGATCATGCGCGGCAATTATCAGTCCCGCGCTGATCTCATGGTAGATCGCCTTTCGGCCCATCCGGCCCTTCGCCCTCACCGCCCGGAAGGCGGCATGTTTATCGTGCTCGACGTCTCTGGGACCGGCTTGAGCGGCGATGACTTCGCAACGCGTCTCTTGGAGGAAGAAAACGTGTCCGTGATGCCGGGTTCATCCTTTGGCGAGGGCGCCCACGATCTCGTTCGCATATCGTTGACCGTACCGGAAATACGCCTGGAGGAGGCGGCGCGAAGAATGGTATGCTTGGCGAAGAGACTGGCTCTCTGAACCTTTTTCACAGCAGGCTTGGATGGGGGAGGCATCCGTGGTGCGTTGAGAGGGGGCCGGCCGTGGGGGGCTTGGCCACCCGATTGAAATAAGGCATAAAAAGCCCAATCCAACGTCCGGGAACCCAAAGCAAGTCGATAGAGTTGAACCGCCAAAGGTTTCAGGCGCATTGTGGCGTTTTTCTGCCTCGATTGTCATCCAAAAAGCCGGGCTTCGTGAACTGTTCCGACGACTGCGGTCTGCCCGGGCGATCCATCAACCATCTTTGAACCGAGATTCAATCCTTCATGACGCTGCATGTCCCATCGCGCGACCTCGAAACCAAGCAGATCGACCATAATGATTCGATCAGATCTGCCTATTTCACTATCGAGGAATTGCAGGAGAGCGCGGCATCGCTCGCGCTGAACGGTGCTGACGAACTGCCGGGGCTGATCGATTTCGACTTCTTCGCCCGCCACAAGGAAAACGAACGGGAGATCCTGCGCGTTTATCGGGCAACGGCGGCCGACGTCGAGGCAGGCGCGACCATTACACCGGCAGCCGAGTGGCTGCTCGACAACCACTACGTCATTGAAGAAGCCATCCAGGAAGTACGCCGCGACTTCCCGAAGAAATTCTACCGGCAACTGCCGACCATGAAGGTCGGCGCCCGCGAAATTCCGCGCACCATGGCCATGGCTTGGCTCTATGTCGCACACACGCACTCGACCGTCAGCCAGGAAAGCATGACGGCGCTGGTCAATGGCTATCAGCGACATCAGACGCTGGAGATTGGCGAGCTCTGGGCCTTGCCCTCGATCGTGCGTTTCGTGCTGGTCGAAAACCTGCGGCGGATCGCGACCCGCGTCGACCGTTCGCGCCGCATGCGCGGCAAGGCCAATGAGGTAGCCGACGAGATCATTCGCCTGAATGACCCCATGGCCGCAGCCGCTTATCTGCGCCAGATCGAGCCACTGGCCGACGATAACACCTTCGCCACCCAATTCCTCTACCGTCTCCGCAACGGCTCGCAGAACACGAGCTTTGCCGTCGAGTGGCTGGAGGGCCGGCTGGAAGCGGCTGGCCGGACCGCCCAGGAAGCAATGGACGCGGAGCACAACCGACTGTCCTCGGGCAATGTCACGATGGGCAATATCGTGCGCGGTCTGCGCGAGATCGATGACAAAGAATGGTCAGTCTGGGTGGAGGAGGTCAGCCAGGTCGACCACATCCTGGGCCAGCATACCGACTACCGGGAACTCGATTTCGGGTCGCGCAACGCCTATCGCAACACGATCGAAAAGCTGGCACGCCGCTCGGACCTCAGCGAAATCGAGATTGCCCAGACGGCGATCGATCTGGCCACCGCAACTGCAGAGCCTGATGGCACGCTCGACGTCGGAAGTTATCTGGTCGGTTCCCGCCGGACCGAACTTGAGGCGGCCATTGGCTACAGCGAACCGCTATCCCGCGTCCTGACCAGAGCCATCAAGAAGCTGAACTGGCTCTCCATCGCCGCACCCGTCATCGGGTTGACCATCGTGGCACTGGCAATCATCGGGCATTACCTGGGTCAGGCGGGTGTATCGACGCCGCTGGTCTTTGTGCTTCTGGTGATGGTCTCGCTTCCGGTCTCGGAGGGCGCGACCGGGCTTTTCAATACTCTGATTACGTTCTTCATGAAGCCGACGCGGCTGACGGGCTACGAGTTCAAGCAAGGCATTCCCGAGGACGCACGCACCTTGGTAGTTGTCCCCTGCATGATATCCAAGCGCGATGACGTCGACGAACTGATCCGCAATGTCGAGGTGCACCACCTGACAAATCCGCATGGCGAGATCTATTTCGCCCTGCTTAGCGACTGGAAGGATAGCCAGGTCGAAGAGACGCCTGCTGATCTGGAAGTTCTCGACTACGCAAAACGCGAAGTAGCCCAGCTGAACAGCCGCTATGACCAGGACGGCAAGACCCGTTTCTACCTCCTGCATCGCCGCCGGCTCTACAATCCGGCGGAAGGCTGTTGGATGGGCTGGGAGCGCAAGCGCGGCAAGCTGCACGAGTTGAACCTCCTGCTGCGCGGCGATCGCGATACGTCTTATCTGACCGGTGCCAACATGGTGCCGGAAAACGTCCGTTACGTCATGACGCTGGATGCCGACACGCGCCTCATGCGCGACGCCGTGACAAAGCTGGTCGGCAAGATGCATCATCCGATCAACCGCCCGGTCATCGATCCGAAAAGCGGACGAGTTGGAAGCGGCTATGGCGTTCTCCAGCCGCGCGTCACACCGTCACTAACCACCGGCAAGGACGCTTCCGTCTTCCAGCGCATCTTCTCGATGAACCGCGGCCTGGATCCGTATGTCTTCACCGTCTCCGACGTCTACCAGGACATCACCGACGAAGGCACGTTCACCGGCAAGGGCCTCTACGACATCGACGCCTTCGAGACCGCGATCAAGGGCCGGATCGACGAGAACTCGGTTCTCAGTCACGACCTTCTCGAAGGCTCCTTCGCCCGCTGCGCGCTGGTGACCGACGTCGAGTTGGTTGAAGACTTTCCGACGCGCTACGAGGTCGAAAGCTCGCGTCAGCATCGCTGGGCACGCGGCGACTGGCAACTCCTTCCCTATATCGGTGACCCGAACCGCGGTATCACCGCGCTCGGCCGCTGGAAGATGATCGACAACCTGCGTCGTTCGTTGACCCCGATCGCCTGGTTCATGGCCTCCGTCCTCGGTTGGGCAACCATGGAACCCGTCGGCGCCACCATTTGGCAACTGCTGCTGATCTTCAGCCTCTTTGTCGCTCCGACATTGTCGCTTCTCTCCGGCATCGTGCCGCGACAGACCGACATCGTGCCGGCGGCCCATTTCCAGACACTGTGGTCGGAAGTCCGGTCCATCAACGCCCAAGTGGCGCTGCGCATCGTCTTCATCGCAGACAATGCCTGCATGATGGCCGATGCGATCGCGCGCTCCCTGTATCGTATGCTGGTCAGCCGCAAGCTGCTGCTCGAATGGCGCACTGCAGCCAGCGTGCAGTCCGCAGCTCAGGGCTCGATCACGTCCTATTATCAGAACATGCGCCACGCTCCGATTCTGGCCATTCTCTCCGTTGGGGTTGCCGCCCTGCCGGGGGGATACGGCTATCTGATCGGTCTGCCCTTCGCGCTTCTCTGGGTCCTGTCTCCTCTGGTCGCCTGGTATGTCAGCCAGTCGGCGGAAACCGAAGACAGCCTCGAAGTTCCCGACCACGTGTCTTCCGAACTGCGCAAGATTGCCCGGCGCACCTGGCGCTATTTCGAGACCTTCACGACGGCCGGCGATAACTACCTGCCGCCGGACAATTTCCAAGAGACGCCAGAACCTCTGGTCGCTCATCGCACTTCGCCGACCAATATCGGCGTTTATCTGCTTTCCGTCGTTTCCGCCCGTCACTTCGGCTGGCTGAGCTTCGAGCAGACCATCGAGCGCATGGAGCAGACGATCTCCACCATCGACCGGATGGAGAAATATCGCGGGCACCTCTACAACTGGTACTACACGGATACGCTCAAGCCACTTGGCCCCCGCTACATTTCGGCGGTCGACAGCGGCAACCTTGCCGGTCACCTGATCGCCATCGCCTCAGCGTGCCGCGAATGGGCCGAGGCCCCGTCCGCCCATCTTCAGGGCAATATCGACGGCATCGGCGATGTCGGCGGCATCCTCCTGGAAGTGCTGGAAAAGCTGCCGGATGATCGCAAGACCGTGCGTCCGCTGCGTCGCCGCCTGGAAGAACGCATCATCGGCTTCAACACGGCGCTGGCCGCCGTCAAGCGCGAGCACGAATTCGCGTCGATCCGCATCATCAATCTCGCGGTTCTCGCACGCGACGTTCAGAAGCTGGCCGCGAACCTGCATCACGAGCTTCGGGCCGATTCCAGTGCCGAAGTCGTGCGCTGGACGGAATCGCTGGTCTCCGTGTGCGAAGCCCATATCGCCGACACCACTTTCGACCTGTCGAACATCGATCCGCTCCGCCAACGTCTGAGCCAGCTCTCCGAGAAGGCGCGCGGCATTGCCTTCTCGATGGACTTCACCTTCCTCTTCCGTCCGGAACGCCGACTGCTCTCGATCGGCTACCGCGTCGACGGCCGGGAGCTGGACGAGGCCTGCTACGACCTTCTGGCGTCGGAATGCCGCCTGACCAGCCTTTTTGCCATTGCCAAGGGCGATCTGCCGACCGAGCACTGGTATCGCCTCGGCCGCCAGGTCGTGCCGATCGGTGCCCGGGCCGCCTTGATCTCGTGGTCGGGTTCGATGTTCGAATACCTGATGCCGCCGCTCGTCATGCAGGAGCGCCAAGGGGGCGTACTGAACCAGACCAACAATCTGGTTGTGGTCGAGCAGATGAACCACGGACGTCGCCTGAACATTCCCTGGGGCATCTCGGAAGCGGCGTTCAATGCCCGCGACCATGACATGAACTACCAGTACACCAACTTCGGTGTGCCGACGCTGGGTCTCAAACGCGGCCTCGGCCAAAACGCCGTCATCGCGCCCTATGCCTCGATCCTGGCCAGCCAGTATTATCCGGAAGCCTCGCTCGAAAACCTGCAGCGGCTGCGCAAACTAGGCGCGCTCGGCGCCTATGGTTTCCACGATGCTGTCGACTTCACCCCGACCCGTCTGCCCGACGGCAAGAAATGCGCGGTCGTCTACAACTACTATGCCCACCATCACGGCATGTCGATCGCGGCCATCGCCAACGTGGCCTTCAACGGTCGCCTGCGTGCCCTCTTCCATGCCGATCCGGTGATCGAAGCGGCGGAGCTTCTGCTGCAGGAAAAGGCCCCGCGTGAAATTCCCGTGATGAGCGCGAAGTATGAGCCTCAGACGCCGGCCAAGGGTCAGGCAGACCTGCTGCGCGCAGAGATCCGCACGATCAACGATCCGGCGACCAAGGATCGGGAACTGGTGTTCCTGTCAAACGGCCACTACTCCGTCATGCTGACCGCGACCGGCTCCGGCTTCTCCCGCTGGAACGGCCAGTCGGTTTCCCGTTGGAAGCCCGATCCGACCGAAGATCGCTGGGGCACCTTCCTCTTCCTCCGCGACATGGCAAGCAATCAATGGTGGTCAGCAACGGCCGCCCCGCGCCGTGCCGAGGACGAAAAGAGCAAGGTCATCTTCGGCGATGACAAGGCCGAGTTCTTCAAGACCGTCGGCGACATCGCAACCACGCTCGAATGCATCGTCGGAACCGAGCACGATGCTGAAGGGCGTCGCCTGACCATCCTAAACACCGGCACCGAGGACCGCTTCATCGAAGTGACCTCGTATCTCGAGCCGGTACTGGCCTATGATGACACCGACAGCGCCCACCCGCTGTTCTCGCGCATGTTCGTCAAGACTGAGTTCGGCCGCCGCAGGGATGTGATCCGCGCCGAACGAAACAAGCGCAGCCCGGGCGATCCCGATATGTGCGTCGCGCACCTCGTGGTCGATAGCGCAGGTCAGGGCCGTCCGACGGAATTCGAGACCGATCGCCGCCGCTTCCTTGGTCGGGGCCGCACGCTCGGTGAGGCCGCAGCTTTCGATCCCGGCGCCACCTTGTCCGGTACCGAGGGCTTCACCCTCGATCCGATCCTCAGCCTTCGCCGAGTCGTTCGCGTACCGGCAGGCAAGAAGGTCTCCGTGATCTTCTGGACGATGGCAGCCCCGAACCGCGAGGAAATCGACAAGGCGATCGAGCGTTACCGCCATCCGGACGCCTTCAGCCACGAACTCATTCATGCCTGGACGCGCACCCAGGTCGAACTGCGCCACATCGGCATCACGTCACAGCAGGCTGCCGCCTTCCAGCATCTCGGCCGCTACCTCGTCTATCCGGACACCCATCTGCGGGCAGATCCGGAAACGGTTCGCAAAGGTCTGAAATCGCAGTCGGCACTCTGGCCCATGGCGATTTCGGGGGACCATCCGATCTTTGCGCTCCGCATCAACGACGACATGGACATGGACATCGCCCGCGAAGCGATGAGCGCTTTGGAATATCTGCGCCGCCGCGGGGTCATCGCCGACCTCGCGATCATCAACGAGCGCGCGACCTCCTATGCTCAGGACATGCAGCATGCGCTCGACCATCTGGCCGAGAACCTGAAGCATCGCTTGCCACCGGGTCGCCCGCATGTCTTCACCGTTCGGGACGACCTCATGGACGAAGGCGCGACCCTCTCGCTGCTCGCCGCAGCACGGGTCGTGCTGCACACCCGCAACGGCAAGATCGTCGACCAGATCAACCGAGCCGTTTCGCTCTTCGCGGCACCACGCGCCGTTGACAGCGATGGTGACTGGGCGGGCCTGCCGCCTGCCCTTCCTGCACCGCAAGCTGAAACAGCTGCCATCGATGGCCGCGATCTGGACTTCTGGAACGGCATCGGGGGTTTCTCCAAGGACGGCAGCGAATATTTGGTCCGCCTGTCCGGCACGGCTGCAACACCGCAGCCCTGGATCAACGTCATCACCAACGAGCAGTTCGGTTTCCACGTTTCGGCGGAGGGCGCAGGCTTCACCTGGAGCCAGAACTCCCGCGATTACCAGCTGACGCCCTGGACGAACGACCCGGTCGTAAACCGTCCCGGCGAAGCCTTCTACGTCACCGATCTCGCAAGCGGCCGCTCCTATGCGACCGTAAGTGCCCTGAACTCCGATCCTTCGGTACAGTTCGAAACCCGTCACGGTCTCGGCTATTCGACGTTCGCCAGCAGTCACGACGATCTCGAGATCGAGATGACCCAGACCGTTGACCGCAACAGGCCGGTCAAGCTTGCGAAGATCCGGATAAAGAACGCCAGCGATGCCGCAAGAAGCCTCCGGGTCTACGGTTATGCGGAATGGGTCCTCGGCAACAATGCCGCCCGGACCGCACCCTTTGTTCTCTCGTCCTATGACGCAGAGACCGGAGCACTGTTGGCCTCCAACCCCTATGAGATCAACTATCCCGGTCGTTATGCCTTCCTCGCCGGTCCCGATCAGCCCGTGGGCTATTCGACGAGCCGCCGGGAGTTCATTGGCCGAAACGGCTCGATCAAACTGCCGCAGGCGGTCGCCCGCCTGTCGAAACTGTCGGACTCGATCGACAGCGAGAGCGACCCATGCGCCGCGCTCGCATTCGACATCGAACTGGCACCTGGCCAGTCACGAGAACTGACCTTCTACCTTGGCGAGACCGAGACCATGGAAGGGGCGGTCGAGCTGGTCAAGTCGATCCGGACCACCGGGTTCAAGACCGTGCTGGATGAAACCAGCAGCTTCTGGAAGAGCGTCGCGAACCAGGTCTCGGTGCAGACGGGCGACAAGGCCTTCGACTATCTGGTCAACGGTTGGCTGCCCTACCAGGCACTGGCTTGCCGCATATTCGCCCGGGCCGGCTTCTACCAGGCGAGTGGCGCCTATGGCTTCCGCGACCAGCTGCAGGATACGCTCGCCTTCCTGCTGACGGACCCGAAGCTCGCCCGCCGGCAGATCCTGAACGCCGCCTCTCGACAGTTCCCGGAAGGCGATGTCCAGCATTGGTGGCTGCCGCGAACCGGAGCCGGCGTGCGCACGATGATCTCGGACGATGTTGTGTGGCTCGCCTATGCGATCGACCAGTATGTCGCAGCAACCGGCGACGAGACCATTCTCGATGAGGAACTTGCCTACATCGAGGGTGCAGCGCTCGAAGCTGGACAACACGACTCCTTCTTCCAGCCGAGCTCTTCGCAAACGAGGGCCAGCCTCTACGAACATGCAGCCAAGGCGCTGGACCTGGCCATCGCCCGCACCGGCCAGCATAATCTTCCGCTCATCCTCGGTGGTGACTGGAACGATGGCATGAACCGGGTAGGGATCGAAGGGAAGGGTGAAAGCGTGTGGCTCGGCTGGTTCCTCGCCAGCACGCTGACCAACTTCCTGCCTCACGCGGACAAGCGCAAAGACAAGGAGCGTCGCCAGCGTTGGGCCGCTCATGTCGAAACACTGAAGGCAGCACTCGAAACCGCGGGCTGGGACGGCAGCCATTACCGTCGCGGCTATTTCGACAATGGTGCACCGCTCGGGTCGAACGAATCGCTCCAGTGCCAGATCGATTCTCTGGCCCAGTCCTGGAGCGTGCTGTCGGGTCTCGGCAACCAGGAACACACCGTCAAGGCTCTGGACGAAGCCGTCACACGGTTGGTGGACGACGAGCAAGGCATCGTCCGCCTCTTCACCCCACCTTTCGAGAAATCGACGCTCGATCCCGGTTACATCGGCGCCTATCCACCCGCAGTTCGCGAGAACGGTGGCCAGTATACACATGCAGCCATCTGGCTCGGCTTGTCCTTGCTGAAAGCAGGCCGCATGGCAGATGCCTGGCGTGTATTCACGATCCTCAACCCGATCAACCACGCCTTGGATGCCGATGCGGCGGAGCGCTACCGCGTCGAGCCGTATGTCGTGGCCGCCGATATCTATGGCGGTGAAGGTTATGCCGGGCGGGGTGGTTGGACCTGGTATACGGGATCGGCCGGTTGGCTTTATCGCTTTGCGGTGGAGGGCATCCTCGGCATCACCCGCAAGGCTGGCGCCATCCATATCGAGCCAGCATTGCCCGAACACTGGCAGGGATACCGGACCAAGGTCGCCTTCGACGGCCGTCAGGTGGAGATCGACGTCAAGCGGACGGCGAGTGGCTATGACATCACCATTGATGGTGAGCCACAGCCAACCGAACCTGCAGCCACAGCCCCTGCAAAGCCCAAGAAAGCGACGCGCCGTCCCAAGACAACGTAAAGCCAAGGGATAGGACGAAAACGAAAAGGCCTCGCCGGGATCAACCGGCGAGGCCTTTTTCGTATCGACTTGCTACCTGGATGGCCCCTGTGGGCCAGCTCAGGCCGAATAGACGATCAGTAGATCCTTCGCGTCGATCTGGTCGCCAATCTTGACCAGAACTTCCGAAATAGTGCCGTCACGATCGGCATGCAGCGCCGTTTCCATCTTCATCGCTTCGATCGATACCAGGATATCACCGGACTTCACGGCCTGGCCCACCGCAACGGAAACGGCCGAGATGACGCCTGGCATCGGCGCACCCAGATGGGCAGCATTGCCGAGATCCGCCTTGCGACGAACTGCACTGCCGGAGGCTCCATGGACGCGATCCGGCACCTTGATGCGGCGCGGCTGGCCATTCAGTTCGAAGAACACGGTGACCATGCCCTTATCATCCGTATGTCCGATCGCCTGGTTGACAATGACGAGGGTCTTGCCCTTCTCCAGGTCAAGGAACAGCTCCTCGCCGGCCGGCAGGCCGTAGAAATACTGCGGCGTCGGAATGACTGAGACCGGACCATAGGTGTCGGCGGCCACTGCATAATCCGTGAAGACCTTCGGATACATCAGGTAAGAGGCGAACTCGAAGTCGGAGACCTCGCGACCGAGTTTCTCCTCGATCGCCTTGCGCTCGGCACCGAGATCGGCGTCCGGCAGCAGCGAACCCGGCACCGCAGTATAGGCCGCCTCACCCTTCAGAGCTTTCTTCTGCAATGCCTCCGGCCAGCCACCCGGCGGCTGACCGAGGTCGCCTTTCAGCATAGACACGACGGAATCCGGGAAGGCGATATCCTTGGCCGGGTTCTCGACGTCGGCAACGGACAGATCCTGGCTGACCATCATCAGGGCCATGTCGCCAACGACCTTCGACGAAGGCGTTACCTTGACGATATCGCCGAACATCTGGTTGGCATCGGCATAGGCCTGCGCCACTTCGTGCCAGCGGGTTTCAAGGCCCAGCGAGCGCGCCTGTTCCTTGAGATTGGTGAACTGGCCACCCGGCATTTCATGCAAGTAGACTTCGGATGCCGGCCCCTTCAGATCGCTCTCGAAAGCCGCATACTGGGTACGCACGGCTTCCCAGTAGAACGACAGGCGGCGGATCCAGTGCGGGTCGAGACCCGGATCCCGCTCCGAACCGCGCAGCGCTTCCACAATCGAGCCGAGGCAGGGCTGCGATGTGTTCCCGGAGAAGGCGTCCATCGCCGCATCCACGGCATCAACGCCTGCATCGACCGCCGCAAGCACAGTCGCGGCGGCAATGCCCGACGTGTCGTGCGTATGGAAGTGGATCGGTAGGCTGGTCGCCTCGCGCAATGCCTTGAACAGCACCTTGGCGGCAGCCGGCTTCAGCAGCCCGGCCATATCTTTGACGGCAATGATATGGGCACCGGCCTTTTCGAGGTCAGCAGCCAGCGCCGTATAGTACTTCAGATCGTATTTCGGACGCGCCGAATTCAAGAGGTCGCCGGTGTAGCAGATCGCCGCCTCACAAAGCTTGTTCTCTTCGGCCACCGCATCCATCGACACGCGCATGTTGTCGACCCAGTTCAGGCAGTCGAAAACGCGGAAGAGGTCGATCCCGCCCTTTGCCGCCTGGCGAACAAAGTACTTCACGACGTTGTCGGGATAGTTCTTGTAGCCGACGCCGTTCGCACCGCGCAGCAGCATCTGCAGAAGCAGGTTCGGCGCGCTCTCGCGCACCAGCGCCAGGCGTTCCCATGGATCTTCCGTCAGAAAGCGCATGGAAACGTCGAAGGTCGCACCACCCCAGCATTCCAGCGACAAAAGCTCAGGCAGAGCCCGGGCATATGTACCCGCGATCTGCGCGATGTCGTGGGTGCGCATGCGGGTCGCCAGCAGCGACTGATGACCATCGCGCATCGTCGTGTCGGTCATCAAGACGCGCGTCTGACTGCGCATCCATTCGCCGAATTTCTTCGGACCGAGTTCGTCGAGCAACTGCTTGGTGCCAGAGGGAATCTGCGCATCGATGAAAGGCACGACTGGCTTTGCCGCATCCTCAGGCGGCTTCGGCCGGCCCTTTACTTCCGGATGGCCGTTGACGGTGACATCGGCGAGATAAGTCAGAAGCTTCGTCGCACGGTCTTGGCGCTTCACCTGCTGGAAGAGTTCCGGCGTCGTATCGATGAAGCGAGTCGTATAGGAATTGTCCCGGAAGCTCGGATGTCCGATGATCGCCTCGAGGAAGGTGAGATTGGTCGCAACGCCGCGGATACGGAATTCGCGCAGTGCACGATCCATACGGCTGATCGCCTCCTGCGGGGTGCTGCCGGAAGCCGTCACCTTGACCAGAAGCGGGTCATAGTAGCGTGTGATGATCGCGCCGGAATAGGCTGTACCACCATCGAGGCGGATACCGAAGCCGGCCGCCGAACGATAGGCGGTGATGCGACCGTAATCCGGGATGAAGTTCTGCTCGGGATCTTCCGTCGTAATGCGGCACTGCAGGGCGTGGCCGTTAAGGCGAATGTCCGATTGCTGCGGCACACCCGATTCCGGTGTTCCAATGGCAAAGCCGTCAAGGATGTGGATCTGCGCCTTCACGATATCGATGCCGGTGACGACTTCGGTGACCGTGTGTTCGACCTGAATGCGCGGATTGACCTCGATGAAGTAGAATTTGCCGGTGTCGGCGTCCATAAGGTATTCGACGGTGCCGGCGCCGACATAATTGGTCGCCTTGGCAATCCTGAGCGAATAGTCCGCCAGTTCCTGGCGCTGCGCCTCCGACAGATACGGCGCCGGTGCACGCTCGACCACCTTCTGGTTTCGGCGCTGGATGGAGCAGTCGCGCTCGAAAAGGTGCACGGCATTGCCATAAGTATCGCCCAGGATCTGGCTTTCGACGTGGCGCGCGCGCTCGACGAGCTTTTCCAGATAGACTTCGTCCTTGCCGAAGGCGGCCTTTGCCTCGCGCTTGGCTTCCGTCACCTCGCGCAGAAGGTCCTTTGGATCGCGGATGGCGCGCATGCCGCGACCGCCACCGCCCCAGGAAGCCTTCAGCATGACCGGGTAGCCGATTTCCTCGGCAAGCCTGTGAATCTCCGCCTCGTCGTCCGGCAGCGGATCCGTCGCAGGAACGACCGGCACACCAACACTGATTGCCAGGTTACGTGCAGCGACCTTGTTGCCCAGCTGACGCATGGTTTCGGCACGAGGACCGATAAAAATGATACCTGCATCGTTGCAGGCCTCTACAAACTCTGGACTTTCAGAGAGAAGTCCATAGCCCGGGTGAATAGCGTCGGCGCCAGAAAGCTTGGCGACGCGAATGATTTCCTCGATCGACAAATAGCTTTCGATCGGTCCGAGATCCCGTGCCAGGTGCGGCCCACGTCCCACCTGATAGCTTTCATCCGCCTTGAACCGATGCAGCGCGAGTTTGTCTTCCTCGGCCCAGATGGCGACCGTTTTCAGGCCCAGTTCATTGGCCGCACGAAAGACACGAATGGCAATTTCGGAACGGTTGGCGACAAGGATCTTGGATATTGGCAATTCGATCTCCCCAAACGATATGCCAGGGCATTGTGCACCTGCGAAGAAAAGTCATAGCGCGTTGTTTTAGGAAGTTCAATTTGCCTTGATCGAAGCCAAGAAAAATCCCTTGCGGTCAGGTCACCAGTCCAAGTCTGAAGGAAAGCGCCACCACATGCTGACGGTTTTTCGCATTCAACTTGTCTTGAATGCCGTTCATGTACCAGTCGACGGTATGATTGGAGATCTTCAGGATCCGGCTGATCTCGTTCGACGTCAGACCATCTGCCAGATAATTCAGCACCTCCATTTCACGACGGGTCATCCGTGTGTCGATGGGTTTTGACGGGGCAAGCAGATCGCCGTGCTTGTATTCGGCGAGCCGCCAGAACGCCTTCTTGGCGACGGCGTCGAACAGGCTGACCTCAATGGGCGAAAGATCGATCGGCTTGCCGCCCACGGTCATGTTGCCCATGAGCCCCGCACGACCGTGAACCGGGAAGATGTATCCATCCGTCAGCCCATACCGCATGCTGTCCCCCAGCATGCGTTCCATCCGCTTGCGATGAGGGTCTGCCCGAAAGGCGTGCAACGCATCGCGCCAGCGAAAGCCGGCCCGTGCCTGTCCGAGATAGCGAATCGTCGGGTCGATCAGCACATATTTCTTGGCAATGTATAGCTGCGGCCAGCCCTCGGGCCAGTGTCCTGCCAGCACCAATTGCATCGGATTTTCATCCGGCTTGGGCTGCCGGACAAGGCCGTAATATTCGAAGCCATAGGACCGAACGAGCTTTTCAAGCTCGGAGACCACATCAGCAGCAGAACGGCATTCGTCGATAACGACCAAAAAATGTAGCAACTGGTTTATATTCACCAATCCCCCCAAAGATCTGTATTTCAAAAAACATTAAAAAGCCACGAGCCAAATGCCTTGTCTCATGCCGGAAGCAATATGAACGCTTATTGCCAAGTTCCGTTAGGAGAAGTTTAAGACTGGGCGCTGGAATCTTGCAACGGTCGGCGCGTCGAATTCGGCGTTCTCAGACAGGATCTTGCGCATGAGCGATGTCGGCATTAGGCAGTCCAGGCTTCACTACCCGATGCGGTAGCAACATGATAAATCCCAGCATTGGCGCCTGCCGTGCCAGCCGGAGGTAATCGCTCGTGTCACTGCTCCAGGTCTATCTGAAGGCCCTCAAATATCTCGCCACCTATCGCCTGCGGGTGTCTCTGGTGGTTGTCGCCAATGTGGTACTGGCTGCCATCACCATCATCGAACCCATTTTGTTCGGGCGCATCATCGACGCGATCTCAGAGAAGCGAGATGCCACACAGATCCTGATTCTCTGGGGCTGCTTCGGCGTCTTCAACACGGTGGCCTATGTTCTCGTGGCGCGCCAAGCGGACAGACTGGCCCATGGACGTCGCGCAGACCTGCTGACGGAGTCCTTCGCCAAGATCATCTCCATGCCGTTGAGTTGGCACCACAAGCGCGGCACATCCAACGCACTTCACACGCTGCTGCGCGCCGGCGAGACGCTGTTCGGCCTGTGGCTGGAATTCATGCGCACCCATCTGGCGACGGCTGTCGCCCTGACGCTGCTTTTGCCGACCGCCTTCTCGATGGATATCCGCCTGACGTCTGTTCTCGTCGTCCTGGCGGTCCTTTATGTCATCATCGGTCGCACGGTCATGGTGAAAACGAAGGAAGGGCAGGCCTCCGTTGAAGGTCATTACCACACGGTGTTCTCGCATGTGAGCGATTCGATCAGCAACGTGTCGGTGCTTCATAGCTACAACCGCATCGAGGCGGAGACGCGGGCGCTGAAGGACTACACCACCAAACTGCTATCAGCCCAGTATCCGGTGCTCGACTGGTGGGCGCTGGCGGGCGCACTCAACCGTATCGCCTCGACGCTTTCGATGCTGGTCATTCTGGTCATCGGTACGCTTCTTGTTCAGCGCGGCGAACTGAAGGTCGGCGACATCATCGCCTTTACCGGTTTTGCCGGCCTGCTGATCGCCCGCCTCGATCAGATGATCACCTTCGTCAACCAGATCTTCGAAGCGCGCTCGAAGCTAGAGGACTTCTACCTGCTGGAAGACGCGGTTCAGGAGCGCGAAGAACGGGCCGGTGCGACGGAGCTTCAGAATGTGAAGGGCGACGTGGAATTTCGGGATGTCTGCTTTGATTTCGCTTCGACCACACAAGGCGTCCGCGATGTATCGTTTACGGTGAATGCCGGTCAGACGGTCGCCATCGTCGGCCCAACAGGCGCTGGCAAAACGACGCTGATCAATCTCCTGCAGCGGGTGCACGAGCCCCAGTCGGGCCAGATCTTGGTGGACGGCCAGGACATCTCAAAGGTGACGCGAAAATCGCTGCGCCACGCCATCGCCACCGTCTTCCAAGACGCCGGCCTTCTTAATCGCTCGATCAAGGACAACATCCGCCTGGGACGCGAGGACGCGACCGAGGAGGAGATTATCCAAGCAGCAGAAGCGGCAGCGGCAACCGACTTTATCGAAAGCCGCATGATCGGTTACGACACCCATGTCGGCGAGCGAGGCAACCGCCTCTCCGGCGGCGAGCGTCAGCGCATCGCGATCGCGCGCGCAATTCTGAAGAATGCGCCGATCCTCGTTCTCGACGAGGCAACCAGTGCGTTGGACGTGGAGACCGAGGCTCGGGTGAAGGAAGCGATCGACCGGCTGCGCAAGAACCGCACGACCTTCATCATTGCTCACCGGCTTTCCACAATCCGCGAAGCCGATCTCGTCGTCTTCCTCGATCACGGTCGGGTTATCGAAATGGGCAATTACGACCAGCTGAGCGCCCTCGGTGGTCGCTTCAGTTCGCTCTTGCGCACGAGCGGTCTGCTGAAGGAAGAACCGAGCCCGGCGATCTGAGCGAGTGGCCTCACTCAGATCGTCTCAAGCGTTTCCAATACCTGAGTAGCATGCTTTCGGATGGCGTCCTGCTTGAAAGGGTCCATCCGCCGCCAGGTCGCATACATGTTGGAGAGCCGCGGGTTGCGCGCCAGCTTTTCCGAATTGCGGTCGAGGAAGTCCCAGTAAAGCGCGTTGAATGGACAAGCCTTTCGCCCGGTGGTCAGCTTCGGGTCGTAATGGCAGCCACCACAGAAATTGCTCATCCGGTCGATGTATTTGCCGCTCGCGGCATAAGGCTTGCTGGCCATTATGCCGCCATCGCCATAGAGCGCCATACCAAGCGTGTTGGGGAGTTCCACCCACTCATAGGCGTCGGCATAGACGGCAAGATACCATTCCGACACTTCAGCGGGATTAAGGCCTGCCAGCATCGCGAAATTGCCGGTTACCATCAGCCGCTGGATGTGGTGCGAGTAGGCGTGCTCGATCGTATCGCCGATTGCCGCAGCCATACAAACCATATCCGTCTTTCCGGTCCAGTACATTTGGGGTAAGGCGCGCCTGGCCTCTAGATGGTTACGCTCTGCATAATCAGGCATTTCGGTCCAATAAATGCCGCGAACATACTCCCGCCAGCCAAGGATCTGGCGGATGAAGCCTTCGACCGCGTTCAGTGGCGCACGCCCCTCGTACCAAGCGGCTTCGGCCCGGCGGATAACATCCAGCGGCAGAAGAAGACCGGCATTCAGATAGGCCGAGATCATTGAATGGTAGAGATACGGCTCACCCCTGACCATCGCATCCTGGTAATCCCCGAAATTCGGCAGGATCTCATCGATAAACTGTTGAAGCTCTGCTTCTGCCTGATCTGCCGTCACCGCGAAATGGAACGTTTGCAAGTTTCCAAGATGAGCTGAGAAACGGTCTTCAACCAGACCAAGCACTGCCTTGGTAGTGTCATCCTTGCGGTGGCTCAGGCGTTTGGGCCCCTTGAGACCGGCAACAGGTGGCTTGCGGTTATCAGCGTCGAAGTTCCACTGCCCACCGACCGGCAGATCGCCCTCTTCGAGCAGAACACGGTGCCGTCTGCGCATCTCGCGGTAGAAATACTCCATCCGCAACTGCTTGCGATCGCGCCGCCAGTCCTGAAAGTCAGCGATCGAACAGATAAACCGATCATCATCGCGAATCTCTACGGGAACGCCAAGCTGTTCAGTCCAGGAGGCAATCTCGGACGCGAGACGCCATTCGCCACACTCCGTCGTCACAACACCGCCCGCACCCGTCGCCGAGATGGCCCGCCGTACCTCCTCGACAAGATCCTGACAATTGTCCGGATCATCCAGCGTCACATAGCGGACCGTGACGCCACGCGCCTTTAGCTCTTGGCAAAAGTGCCGCATGGCGGAAAAGAGGAAGGCAATCTTTTTTTTGTGATGCCGCACATAGGTCGCCTCCGACATCACTTCGGCCATGAGGACGACGGACCCGCTGTCGACATCGCGAAGCGCAGAAAGAGAGTGGCTTAACTGATCGCCAAGAACCAGATGCAGGCGGATGTTCGAATTCACCATTCGACAGGCTGCCCATCGTACGCAAAAAAGCCCCCGGTTTGTGCGGGCTCGAGGCGATCCAGCACGGATAGCATATTTTCAACGCTTTCGCCGGGCGAAACCCGGTCATGGCCCTTGGAAAAGCCGCCCGAAAAACCGGTATCAACTGAACCAGGGTGGAGGCTCACCACGACAGACTTTGGCCTAAGACGCGATATTTCGATCGCGGAGGTCCGCATGATCTGGTTGAGCGCCGCTTTGGACGATCGATAGGATATCCATCCGCCGAGCCTGTTGTCGCCGATCGACCCGACGCGCGCCGACAGCACGGTGAAAACACTTTTGCCCTCGTTCGAAAGAAGCGGCGCAAAATGCTTGATGGCAAGAGCCGGTCCGATGGCATTGAGAGCGAATTGCGCCGCCATCACATCGGCCCGGATCGCCTTGATCGTCTTTTCAGGCCCATTGCCGTCGATCACCAATGCGCCGGTTGCGACGATCACCAACTCGAAACGCCGTTCCGCCTCTGTGAACCTGGCCGCTGCCGCAGCAACACTTTCTTCCTTCGTAACATCGAATCTATCGTCGCTACGGGAAAGACCAATGACGTCGGCGCAGGCCGGATCTGAGCGTAAGCGCTCGACAAAGGCTCGACCTATTCCTCCACTCGATCCGAGAACGAGCGCGCGGTAGTGTCCACCCAGCGATGTCATTACGGAGGTGTCTGGCATGGTCGGCTCCTGACTGGTATTTTCCAACGACTACGTCTCGGAGGCGGTAACCGGATCAGGCGCAAATTGTCTCAATCTAACGAAAGCGGGCCGACATAGACGGGCATGGTGCCGGGATCGATCTCAAGCAGCCGGCAGATAAGTCCGGCGATCTCGATCTGGCTCAAGGCCGCATCGGCACCAAGCCGGAACCCGAGGCTATAGAAAGGGACCTCTGTCTCTGCTGCCGTCGGACCTGCGTGATTGCCGTCGTCGCCCATGCCGTGATCGGCGGTGACAATAATGCAGTAGCCCGCAGCCAGCCATCCGGGTAGATGGCGTGCAAGCAGATCACCCTGGGTTCGCGCCGCATTCCGATAACCAACGCTGTCTCCGCCATGCTTGTGGCCAGCATCATCGACGTTCATCGGGTGCAGCAACAGGAAATCGGGCTGCTTTGCCCGGATAAGCCACTCAGCATCTGCAAAGAGATGGCTGTCGGGATAATCGTCGTCCCAGTAGAAGAGCCCATGTGTGATGTCGCCTGTCCCATCGATCAAGATGCGGTCACGGTGGCGATCGAACGGGCATGACAAATAAAGCTCTGAGACCCAATGATAGGCGGCTGCAGCTGTCACTTTTCCGGCTTCCCGGCAGCGGGCAAAGAGATTGTGGCCCTCGGAGCGTCGGACAACACCATTGCTGACCACGCCGTGATCGACAGGTTTGCGCCCCGTCAGAAGCGTTTCGTAAAGCGGCCGCGACATCGCCGGCAGTTCGCATCTCAGTTTAAGAACCGCCGCACGGCCCGTTTCGACCAAGCCTTCCAAATAGCCGAGACAGACACGGGCCGCGTCGTAACGCAGCCCGTCAAGAACGATGAGAATAACTTTGGTCATGACGCGCAACTTGCCACGCGGCAAACGAAAAGCAATCCCCTCAAGCTTGTATCAGAGGATCGGCTTGCCGCCCGTCACTGCAATCGTCGCACCTGATACATAGCTGGAGAGCGGATCGGCGAGCATGACATAGGCCGTCTGCAATTCTGCCGGCTGTCCCGGCCGTCCCATCGGCACCTGCTTGCCGAAGTTCTTCACCGAATCCTCAGGCATCGTGGAGGGAATAAGCGGCGTCCAGATTGGACCCGGGGCAACGCAATTGGCCCGGATGCCCTTTTCCGCCAGCATCTGTGCAAGACCAGCCGTGAAGTTCTGGATCGCGCCCTTGGTGGTCGCATAGGCCAGCAGATGCGGGCTCGGGCTATCCGAATTGATGGACGCCGTGTTGATGATGGATCCACCCTTCTGCATGTGAGGGACGGCTGCCTTGGTCAGGTAGAACATGGCGTGGATATTGACGCGGAAGGTGAGTTCCCATTCCTCGTCCGGAATCTCGGTAATGTCATCAAAGGTCGCCTGATGCGCGGCATTGTTGACGAGAATGTCAAGACCGCCGAGTTCATCGACAGCCGTATCGACGATCTTTCGGCAATGATCCGCGTTCTGGATATCACCGGGAACCAGAACGGCCTTACGTCCCGCCTCCTCGACCAGGCGCTTGGTTTCTTCGGCGTCGGTCTGTTCATCGATATAAGAGATCAACACATCCGCACCTTCGCGCGCATAGGCGATCGCAACAGCGCGTCCAATCCCGCTGTCACCGCCTGTAATGATCGCTTTCAACCCGGTGAGCTTGCCGGAACCCTTGTAGCTCTTCTCACCATGGTCGGGCCTCGGGTTCATGTCGGCGGTCTGGCCTGGCATCGGAACTTTCGGCTGGTCGAACGGCGGGGTTGGATAGTCTGCCATGATGCATCTCCTTGTCTGGGGTCTGGGGTCAAACCGGTCAGGAGAGCAGAGGTTCCGAAGTTCGCGACGATCGCCAAACAGCAAAAGGCCGGCTCAAAGCCGGCCTTCAACAATCAGATTGAGATCAGTGACGCCAGACGGCAACGGCTTGCGGCTCCAGCACCCCCCCACCCAGGACCGGCTTTGAACCAGCAGGCAACGCCCAGTTTTCCGTACCGTAGTTGAAGGCGAAGGTCAGGTCGCCACGTCGGCGGATGCGGATATAATCGGGCACCGGAAGCGTTTCCAGCTTGGCCTTCTCGGCGGCGAGGGACAGGAGACTGCCGAGAAGGGCCTCGTCCGCCCAGCAGGCGAGATAAAGTATGTTACCCTTCTTGGTCAGAGCCGGATCCCCATTGTGGAAGCGGGCGAGTACCTCGCCTGAAGCCTCGAGGGTTTCACGCCAGCGAATGCCAGCGCCTGCAATCGCTCCCGAAACCTTGTCCGATAAACCCGGCCTCAACGTAGAGACCTGGATGACCCGGTTGCCAGTTGCATACCCGAGCGGCCCGGGCGGCAGGTTGGACGGAATGACGAAATTTCGATCCCGCGAACCCGTTCGCGCGCCGATCAGCACTGTTCCGGTCGCAGCTTCGAGTGCTGCACGAGCCTCTTCGGTGACTTCCGTCATGCAGGGCACGACCACGAGCGCGTACCCGTCAAGCGAAGCACCCGGGCGGACAAAGTCGACGTCGAGGCCAAGGCGGCGAAGCCCCTCATACCAGCGGAAGCACAATTCCTCGTATCGGAAATCCTTACCCTGCGGCTGGATCATCGTCGTCCAGTAGCTCTGGTAGTCGAAAACCAGGGCCACAGACGCTTGCTGCGTCACAGGCAGCGGTCCAAGTGCGGCAAGCTCGCCTGCGACCCGCTGCGCCTCAAGACCGCCCGGAGAAAGCTCATCGAGGCCCGCCAAGTTCAGGCCGGCATGCATCTGCTCCTGCGCGAAGGTCGCCTGACGCCAGCGGAAATAGCTGACCACGTCTGCGCCATGCGCAAGCGCCTCCCAAGTCCAAAGCCGCACCATGCCTGGCTTCGGCACCGGGTTCCACGGCGCCCAGTTCACCGGCCCCGGCTGCTGCTCCATCACCCAGAAGCGGCCCTTGCCGACGGCACGGTAGAGATCGTGGTGATAGGGCGCGATATCGGGATGCGAAGTCTCGGCCCAGCGATTGCGCTCGACCTCCGAGAAAGGAAACTTTTCCACGAAACCGATCGGATAGCTATCCCAGGAAGCGAGATCGAGATTGTCGCCGACCTTGAAGTGGTCGAAGTCGGAGACAAAGCCCATGAAATTGTGGGTGATCCACCGCTCGGGCGAATGCTTGCGGATGATCTCGCACTGCATCTTGTCATAGGCCGCGACCTGATCCGAATGAAAGCGCCAAAAATCTAGCCGCGTGGCCGGATTGGGCTCCGTCACCGTCAGGTTCGGCAGTGCCACCTCATCGAAGCTCTTGAGTTCCATCGACCAGAAGACCGAGCCCCAAGCTTCGTTCAGCTGATCGGTCGACTGGTAGCGGAGCCGCAGCCAGCTCTTGAAGCCTTTCAGATCTTCCGGCCCCCATGACACTGTCGTATCATGGCAGCCATATTCGTTATCGGTCTGCCAGCCGACGAGACCTGGATGATGACCGTAACGTTCGGCGACGATTTCGACGATGCGGGCGCTTTCCGTCCACCATGTCTCCGAGGAAAATGTGTAATGGCGACGTGAGCCAAAACCGCGCGGACGACCCTGCTCGTCATAGGGAATGATGTCAGGATGTTCGTCCACCAGCCACTTCGGCGGCGTGGCGGTCGGCGTGCCGAGCACGATCTTCAACCCAGCGGCGTGAAGGATGTCCATCGCGCGGTCGAGCCATGCGAAGTCGAACTCGCCGCGACGCGGCTCAAGCCGTGACCAGGCGAACTCGCCGATCCGCACGAAGGAGATGCCCAGTTCGCGCATGCGGCGCGCATCGGTTTCCCACCGGGTCTCATCCCAGTGTTCCGGATAGTAGCAGACGCCCAGCATTATCGTGTGAGATCCCCGTTGACGACGGCCATGCCGTCCTTATCGAACAGATGGCAGGCCTTGGCATTGATGCCGAGCTTCAGCGTGTCGCCGGGACGCTCGGTCGCGAGACCGTCAGCCTTGACGGCCAGCTCTGAGCCGTCTGCCAAGGTCACGAAGAATAGCGTTTCGGAGCCCAGATATTCGGCGTATCGGACCGTGGCCTCGATCACCACATCACCCTTGCCCGTCGCGTCCACGTGCTCCGGACGCAAACCAAAAGTCATCTCTCCAGATGTCACGGTCCGTCCGCCGGTCGGAAGGCTGATTGATGCACCGGGAAGGGAGACGACCGCTCCTCCGCCATCGATAGAAGAGACCTTAACCTTCAGGAAATTCATCTTCGGAGAGCCTATAAAACCCGCAACAAACAGGTTGTTTGGCCGGTGGTAAAGTTCGAGCGGCGAACCCACCTGCTCGATCTTTCCCGCCGACAACACCACGATCTTGTCGGCCATGGTCATGGCCTCGACCTGATCATGGGTAACGTAGATCATCGTGGCCTTGAGGTCTTGATGCAGCTTGGAAAGTTCCGTGCGCATCTGGACGCGAAGCGCCGCATCGAGGTTGGACAGCGGTTCGTCGAACAGGAACACTTCCGGATTGCGCACGATGGCGCGACCGATGGCGACACGCTGACGCTGACCGCCGGAGAGCTGGCCTGGCTTGCGTTGGAGAAGCGGTTCTAGCTGCAGCAGTTTGGCGGCAACCGCAGTGCGTTGGGCAATCTCCGCCTTTGGATGCCCGGTCATCTTCAGACCGAAACCGATGTTATCCTCGACCGTCATATGAGGGTAAAGCGCATAGGACTGGAAGACCATGGCGACACCGCGCTCCGACGGACCGACACTGGTCATGTCCTTGCCACCGATCGAAAGTCCGCCCGAGGTGATGTCCTCAAGGCCCGCAATCATGCGGAGCAGCGTGGACTTGCCGCAGCCCGACGGGCCGACAAACACGCAGAACTCGCCGTCCTTGACATCGAGGTCGACGCCCTTGATGACGCTCAAGGAGCCGAACTGTTTCTTGACGCCGCGAAGGCTCACGTCAGCCATGGGTCTTGTCTCCCTTTGAAGGAATGAGTTCGAGGAGAAGGGCGCTTTCCGGCTGCAACATCGGTAGCGGCAGGCCAGATAGCCCGGCATTGTTCAGATCGAAACTGACATTGCCCGACAGTAGCCTCTTCTGCCCCTCGGAGATTCGGATGAAGCTTGGTTCGACGGGGAGGATCTTGGCGATCGTCCACTGGCCACCAATCTGCGTGACGCTGTCCGGCAACCTCAACGGCACCGGCTGTTCACCAACCATCTGCGGCCCCTGCGCCACGATCACCACGATGCGCTCGTCACTGGACGCACCCCAGACGTAACGCCCATCGAGCGGCTCAATGCGGAAGCTTGCACCCGGTGCATGGAAAAGGTCACGCAGGCGTTTGTAGGTCTCGATATAGACCTTCAGTTCGGAGCGTTCTTCATCCGTCAGTTCGAGTGGGTTTAGCTCGACACCGAGATGGTAGGCGAGCGCAATGATGGCCCGGAAGGAGAGGCTGTGACGCCGACCCGTCTGGTGATTAGGGGACGCGGAAATATGGCTGCCGAGGATTTCCGGCGGCACGAAGACGGACGCGCCGCGCTGGATTTCCAGCCGCTCCAAGGCATCGGTGCAATCCGACGTCCACACGCGATGGGTGCGGGCAAGAGCGCCGTAGTCGATACGCCCACCACCGGAAGCGCAGCTTTCAATCTCGACATCGGGATGGGCGGCGCGAACGCGGTCCATGAGCGCGTAGACAGCTCGCGTCTGGGCCGCAATCTTTGGCTTTCCGTCGCGACCAGCCGCATGCGTAAGGTCTCGGTTCATGTCCCATTTGATGTAGGACACCGCGTGGTTGGAGAGTACGGCGTCGATCTTGCCGAACAGGTAATCGGACACGTCAGGACGCGAAACGTCTAGCACCAGTTGGGTGCGTGATTCCAGAATCGGACGGCCCTCAATCGTCAACGCCCAGTCCGGATGTTCCTTGTAGAGTTCAGAAACAGGGTTGACCATTTCCGGCTCGAACCAGATGCCAAACTGCATACCGAGACCGGTGACGTGATCAACCAGTGGCTTCAAGCCGCTGGGGTATTTGCGCGGGTCGATATCCCAGTCGCCGAGGCTCGTCGTGTCGTTGTCACGCTTGCCGAACCAACCGTCGTCGAGCACGAAGCGCTCGATGCCGAGTTCGGCAGCAGCCGTAGCCTGAGCCTTCAGAGAATCCATCTGATGGTCGAAGTAATTGCCTTCCCAGGTATTGAGTGTCACCGGGCGCGGGCTCATGGTCCCGCTTGGCCATGTCGTCAGTTCTTCGCGGACGAAGGCATGGAAGTCCTCCGTGTCGGCACCGGCATAGGCGATCGGGCTCTGATAGCTTTCGCCGGGCCCAAG